>JAHEHN010000010.1 GCA_024644515.1 Gammaproteobacteria bacterium | reverse complement strand
TTTTCATTGCCGTATTTTACTTCGCTACGCAATGAACGATAGCCAGCCAGAGCAGGGATCAAACCCTGCTCAATAGCTTCTCTTACCAGATGATTCGCTCTGCCGGTATTGATACCTGCCAGTTTTTTTCCGCTCACTTCCACTATTTCGAAGGTATGGGGATACTTTCTTTTTTCATTGTCTGAGGTGGAATACCAGATCCGGCTGCCCGGTTCGGCGCAGTTGAGCATGGATCCGGTATTTGGGCAGTGGATAGTCAAGCTGGAGCCATCCGGCAATTCTATATCCGCCAGGAATCGTTTGTAACGCCGAATCAGTTTTGCCGGCCGCAAGGATGGTGCAAATTTCACAATGATTGATGCCCTTTTGAACCATACCGGTGCATAACCCTGCATGGCTCACAATTAACGTTATTTTTATGGAACTGGAATTAATTATCTGGTAGCGTAGCGTGCCTCGCAAAACGGCGAGTCTTTTTAAGCAAGTTTTTTTTAAATTTTAAGTGTATTTAGATTAATTTTTGAGACCTGCTATGGCAACAAAAAAATCACCCGCTAAAGCTAAAACCAAGACTGCTCCCAAGAAGAAAGTGGCGAGCAAAACCAAAGCTGCAGTAAAAACCAAGGCTCCTGTAAAGAAAAAAGCGGCGCCTAAAACCAAGGTAGCTGCAAAGAAAAAGGCAGCCCCTAAAGCCAAGGCTGCTCCCAAGACCAAGGCTGCGGCAAAGAAAAAAGCCGCCCCCAAGGTCAAGGCTGCACCTAAAGCCAAAACTACAGCCAAAACTACAGCGAAGACTAAAGCCAAGGCTAAAGCTAAAGCTCCTGTAAAAAAGAAAGCGGCTCCTAAAGCTAAAGCCGCGCCGCAATCAACTAATAATCAGGCGCAGTCCATGCAGTCAAAAGAATTTACTCCCTACAATGTTAAACGTGGTGAAGAGTATATGAATGATCTGCAAAAAGAACATTTCAGAAATATACTCTTTGGCTGGCGTAATAAATTAATGGAAGAAGTGGATCGCACAGTACATCACATGCAGGATGAGGCCGCTAATCCGCCTGATCCAGCGGATCGTGCAACACTCGAAGAAGAATTCAGCATCGAACTGCGAACTCGTGACAGGGAGCGCAGGCTGATCAAGAAAATAGACAGCACTATTGAAATGATCGCCAACGATGAATATGGCTGGTGTGATTCCTGCGGCGTGGAAATTGGTATTCGTCGTCTCGAGGCAAGACCTACCGCCAATAAATGCATTGACTGTAAAACGCTGGATGAAATAAAAGAAAGACAGCTGGGCGCCTGATACCCGGTTGCAGAAGAGTGGGTGCAGAGCAGGGGCAATATTCCCCTGCTCTCATCAGTTAACCACTATTAGCCACTCGGTCCTGATCCTGAATACAGCCGCTTACCAGGGTTTATCAGATGCCTACTGCTACCAACTACCCTGATTCCTCCAACATCCCCCAATCCCCTTCATTCAGGAATCCTGAATCTCCTTACATAGGCCGCTTTGCGCCCTCGCCCAGCGGCCCTCTGCATATGGGCTCATTGATTGCTGCCATGGCATCCTGGTTTGATGCGCGCAAAGCCAAGGGGAAGTGGCTTTTGAGAATGGAGGACCTCGACCCACCCAGGGAAACCCGGGAAGCAGCCGACCAGATTCTTGATGCCCTGGATAAAATCGGCCTGCATTGGGATGAGCAGGTGTTATATCAGAGCAAGCGCTCCGAAGCCTATCAAAGTGCCATCAATACCCTGATAAAGCAGGATCTGGTTTTCGCCTGTGACTGTTCCCGTCAGCAAATTCAGGAGTCCGGTGGCATCTACCCGGGCACCTGCCGTCAGCACCATTTGTCAGACGGGCCCGGGACAGCCATGCGTTTACGGGTTGCTGATGAAACCATCAGTTTTACTGACGCCATTCAGGGCGAGCAGACCCAGCATCTGCAACAGCAGGTGGGAGATTTTGTTATCAAACGCAAGGATGGCTTGTTCGCCTATCAACTGGCCGTTGTTGTTGATGACAGCTTTCAGAATATCAGCCATATAGTTCGTGGCATCGACCTGATGGATTCCACGCCACGACAAATTTACCTGCAACAGGTACTTGGTCGCTCCCGACCCGACTCTCATGCCAACCTTCACCCGAACTATGCCCACATCCCGGTTATAGTGAACGAACTTGGCCAGAAATTAAGCAAACAACATATGGCCAGCCCCATAGATCCTGCCAATGGCGCGTCTTTGCTGTTTGATGGCCTGTGCTACCTGAAACAGGAGCCTGATGCCGGTTTGAAAACTGCCAGCTGCGAAGAAATACTGGCCTGGGGTACTGCCCACTGGACACCGGAAAAACTCTCCAGTACCCGCACATTGCCTGAGTTCTCTACCCTCTGAGCTGGCAGTATTGATTCTCCCCTTAGCTGAAATGTCACTATAAGTAGCAGCCTATCCTCACAGTAGAACCCAGGAAAAACATACCTAAAACACCGATTTTCCCAATTTTGGGAAGAAAAGAAACATGGTTTTCTGTTACTTTACCCTGTTATTATTACTAAATCCTTTGAATTGGTGAGTCTCCAGAGACGCCTGTCCAGTGGCTCATACTCGGCAAACTCAGCTATGCATCATATACTGATTATTGAAGACGACAATGTAATTCGCGACTCCCTGCGCCGCTTGCTTGAGCGGAATAATTACCAGGTCAGCGAAGCGCGCACTGTGCATGATGCGGTCAGTAATTTTGACCTGGACGCACTGGACATCATTATCTGCAACCTGCGTTTGCCAGATCAACCCGGAACCAAGCTCATCCGCATGACCCCTACCCCGGTTCTGGTGCTGACCAGGTATGCCAGTCAGCGTTTCGAGACTGACTCACTGCAAGTCTGCGCCGTTGATTATCTTTCCCTGCCGCTTGACCACGAACAAATTCTGAGGGCTATTGAGCGTGCTCTCAGTGAAAACCTGAAACAGAAAAAACGTGCCTGCCTTAATCTTAGAGAAAGCGAAAAGCCCGTTGCAGGAATGACTGGCAAATGTCCGGCAATGGCAGAAATGTTTCGCCGCATAAGAAAAATTGCCCCGACCAACTCCCCGGTGTTGATTCGGGGAGAATCAGGCACCGGCAAGGAACTGATTGCACGAGCCCTGCACGAAGGCAGCACACGCAAGGAGGCAAACCTGATTACCCTTAATTGCGCTGCAATTTCACAAAATCTGATTGAATCAGAATTATTTGGCCATGAAAAAGATGCCTTTCCCGGCGCCACAACGGCTCGCACAGGGCTGGTAGAAATGGCTAATAACGGCACACTATTTCTCGACGAAATAGGAGAGCTCTCCCTGAATGCCCAGGCCCGACTGGTGCGTGTACTCGAAGAACAGGAGATACGCAAAGTAGGATCGGTAGAGCCACTGAAGGTAGACATCCGATTGATTGCCGCCACCCAGGGGGATCTGAATCAACTGGTCAAGGAGGGCCGTTTTCGCGAGGATCTTTTTTATCGTATTAACGTGATGCCCCTGCAAATCCCTCCCCTGCGGGAACGCGGTATCGATATCATAGAGTTGGCAGACAAAAAGCTGAAGCTGTGCTGCGAACGCCTGAATCTGCCGCAAAAGGTACTAGGTGCGGATGCTATCCAGGTAATCACAACTTATGCCTGGCCCGGTAATGTCCGTGAACTTGAGAATGCCATTGAACGCGCCGTGATCATGACCGAAGGCGATGAAATCCCCATGGAACTGCTGGGACTGGATGTCGAACTGGTAAAACATGATTCCCTGACGCCGACATACACACCTGAATCCGGGCCTGGAAGTGAGAACATCAGTATCTCCCCGGGCATTGATGACATAGCACCGGAAGACCTCTCCCTGAAAGAATATTTTCAACGCTTTGTGCTGGAACATCAGGACAGTCTCAACGAAACCCAACTGGCCAAAAAACTGGGCATCAGCCGTAAATGCCTGTGGGAACGACGCCAGCGCTTCAATATTCCTCGAAAAAAGAAAAGTTAGTTACAAGTCTCAAGTCTCAAGCAGGCGACCAAAGATCGCCCCGTAGGATGCGTCCCTGCGGTCCTTATCCGACCTGTTTACCCTGGAAAGTATCTCACATGTTACGTTTTGTACGTTGGCTGAGTTTTTACCTGAAGGTATTTACGGAACAGTATTTTGTCGGATGGCGCTTCGCTTATCCGACCTACAAAAACCATTGAAGCCTGAAAGCCGGCTTGCTTGCCTCTTGCCTCTTAATTTCCCCGCCGCCCACCTACATCCTGATCTTTCATCTTGAAACTTGAGACTTGTAACTTGCGAAGTGGTTCTTTGCCAATAAAAAATATCTGCTTACCCGCTGGCAGCCTTCTGTGTAAAATGGGCAGATCCCACAAAAATCAGACCTGAATTAATTTGAGCAGCGATAACCCTTCCATTGACAGCATGAACCCAACAATAATCACCCGGGACCAGCATTGTATTTCCCGCAAGAATATCAGCTCCGGTTGTCTCAAAGTGCTCTATACATTGAATGATGCTGGCTATCAGGCATTCATTGTCGGGGGCGCAGTACGTGACCTGCTGCTGGGTAAACAACCAAAAGATTTTGATGTCGCCACTGATGCCACACCGGAGCAGGTGAAAGCCGAATTCCGCAATGCCCGGATTATTGGCAGACGTTTTCGCATTGTCCACGTCATCATGGGACGCGAAATCATCGAAGTCTCAACCTTTCGTGCCGGCAATACTGACAGTGTTGAAATTCAGGGTGAAAAGCTGGCACGCAGCGTCAAGCATATCGACTCCGCCCACTCCAATAGCGGCATGATTCTTCGTGATAATGTCTATGGCACCCTGGAACAGGATGTCATGCGTCGCGACTTTACGGTGAACGCGCTTTATTACACGGTAAGGCAGTTTGTCGTCCATGACTATGTTGATGGTGTGACTGACCTGGATAACCGTCAACTGCGAATGATTGGCGACCCTGAACAGCGTTACCGGGAGGATCCGGTACGTATTCTCAGAGCCATTCGACTTTCATCAAAACTGGGCTTCAATATTGAGGAACAAACCGCGGCACCGATAAAACCGCTGGCACAATTACTCGACTCCATTCCCGCGGCGCGGCTGTTTGACGAAATTCTGAAGATGTTTTTTGCCGGGTCGTCTTTGCAGGTATTTAACAGTTTGCAGAAATACGATGTCTTCAAACACCTGTTTCCAGAAACAGCGAAAGAATTAAAGCACAACGAAATGGCGAACAAGCTACTGTGTCTGGCATTTGCCAGTACTGACCAGCGTATCAATGACCTGAAAAGCGTTACCCCGGCATTTCTTCTTGCTGCCATCCTGTGGCCGGCACTGCAAAAAATATACAAACAGAATCTGAACCACAAAATGCCGCCCATGGTGGCCATGCATCAGGCTGCCCAATCAGTTGTAAGCGAGCAGATCAATCATATCTCCATTCCCAAGCGTTTCAGCATCCCCATGCGCGAAATCTGGGAGTTTCAGCTCAGGTTGCCAAGATTGAATCGCGCCAATACTACTATCACTCACAAGCGTTTTCGTGCTGCCTATGATTTTGTATTACTGCGGGAGCAGTCTGGCGAGGATCTGCAGGGGCTGGGAAAATGGTGGACCGAATATCAGGAAGCTGATCTGGAGCAGCGGGAAAAATTGCTGGCACCAGTAAAGAGAGGACGGCGACATTCAAAATCAGGCAGGCGCAGAGTAAAATCAGCAGAAAAGTAAATTCAGGGTATTGCCTTGGTTTGCCAGCCTGTATTATTCATCAGCAGTCAGAGACAAAAGTTAACCGGTCAACCCGGTCGTTCAAGCGGTAAAAAAGTGTCACAAGAAACAAGTCATTCAAGTTCAATTCCCCGCTATATCGCGATTGAAGGTCCAATTGGCGTTGGCAAGACCAGTCTCGCCAAACGTCTTGCTGAAAGTTTTAACTATGAAACCCTGCTGGAAAAAAGCGAGGAAAACCCTTTCCTTGAGCGTTTTTATAACGACCCAAAGCAAATGGCACTGGCCACTCAGTTATTCTTTCTGTTTCAGCGTGCGCAGCAGCTGCAGGAACTTCGTCAGGACGATATGTTTGAACCGGTCAGGGTGGCTGATTTTCTGATGGAAAAAGACCGGCTTTTTGCCAGGCAAAATCTTGATAATGATGAATTTACCCTCTATGAGAAAGTATATGATCACCTCACCATTGATGCGCCAAAGCCTGACCTCGTAATTTACCTGCAAGCCCCGGTTAATGTATTGACTGAACGTATCCAGAAACGCGGCATTCCGGCTGAGCAGCTCATTGAACAGCACTACCTTGAAAACCTCATTGATGCATATACCAATTTTTTTCACTACTATGACAGCAGCACTCTGTTGGTGGTAAATAGTTCAGAAATTGATCTGGTAAATAGCGATGAAGATTATGAGCAGCTGCTGGACTATATTGTCACCACAAGAAAAGGCAGTCGGAATTATTTCAATCCAAGACCCACGTTGCTTTAATAAATACCGACAGCAATAATCATTCTAAAAAAAATATTTCGAAACCTGGATACTCTTTAAGCGTGAAGAAAGTCACTGTAAATACACTGCATAGCATGAAAAAAGACGGCGAAAAATTTGCCTGTCTTACCTGCTATGACGCCCTGTTTGCAGCACTCTTTGCTGAGGCCGGCGTTGAAGTGATCCTGGTGGGAGATTCACTGGGTATGGTTATCCAGGGACATGACAGCACTCTGCCAGTCACCATGGATGATGTGATTTATCATATGCAATGTGTACAACGTGGTAGCGAGGGCTCATTACTTATTGCCGACCTGCCATTCATGTCCTATGCCTCGGAAACACAAACCCTGGAAAATGCCGCACGATTAATGCGCGCCGGCGCTCACATGGTCAAACTGGAAGGCGGTGCATGGATAGCAGAATCCACAAGTCTGTTGGCAGAGCGGGGAATTCCGGTTTGCTCCCACATGGGACTGACGCCTCAATCGGTAAATCGAATTGGCGGCTTTCTGGTTCAGGGCCGCAATCCCGAACAGGCAGAATCAATGATCGAAGAAGCCAAACTACTGGAAGCCTCTGGAGCAAGCTGCCTGCTACTGGAGACCGTTCCTGAAACTCTGGCTAAAACCATCTCTGATACGCTCAGCATTCCGGTAATAGGTATTGGAGCCGGATGTGATGTGGATGGACAGATTATGGTTCTGCATGACGTGTTGGGCATATCCCCGATAACGCCAAAGTTCGTGAAAAATTTTCTGGCAGAATCCAGCAACGGCATTCCCGGGGCTATTGCCGCCTACGTTGAGGCGGTAAAAAACGGCACTTTTCCTGGCCCCGAACACTCCTACGACTAGATCTTCCTCAACATGAAGATATTTGAAAGACGCGATGACCTGCAACACGTGCTGTCTGAATACCGGCAATCGGGACAGACTATCGGTCTGGTGCCGACCATGGGTAACCTGCATGAAGGGCACCTGACACTGGTAGATGCAGCTCGCGGACAATGTGATTTTGTTCTGGCGACAATTTTTGTAAATCCCCTCCAGTTTGGTCCCGCGGAAGATCTGGACAAATACCCAAGAACCCTGGAAGCTGATTGCAAGGCCCTTAAATCCAGAAACTGCGATGGTGTTTTTGTACCTTCCATTTCAGAAATGTATCCCAATGGATTGCAAGACCAGACCTTGATTACAGTACCAGGTATTTCTGAAGGTCATTGCGGTAGCGGCCGACCAGGACACTTTAGTGGCGTCTGCACTGTTGTAAGCAAACTATTCAACCTGACCCGACCAGACAAGGCTTTCTTCGGTGAAAAAGACTACCAACAGCTTCAGGTAATCAAAAAAATGACATCCGATCTGTGTTTTCCGCTGGACATTATTGGCGTTCCCACGGTCAGGCTGCCCGATGGACTGGCATTAAGCTCACGCAACAGTTATTTGAATGAAGAGCAAAAGGCCATTGCTGTCAGCCTTCAACAAAGCCTGCAAGCCACAAAAGAAAAACTACTTCAGGGCACATCAAGCATGCTAACACTGGAGCGCGAAGCGAAAGACTTTTTAAGCGATTGTGGCCTGAAAGTGGATTATTTCAACATCAGTCATGCCAATTCTTTAAAGCCTGCCAAAACTTCCGACACTGATCTGGTCGTTCTGGCAGCCGTCTGGGTAGGGACGACGCGGCTTATCGACAACATCAGGGTCCGGCTTCAATAATACATCCTTTATTTATTGCCATCCCTGCAATACTATTGCGCCCCCCCTTCATACATATTTCGTAATAAATCTGGGAATTGGTAATTTTATGAAAATAGGCATCCTGTCAAGGAACCGTAATCTGTATTCAACAAACCGTTTGGTAGAAGCTGCCAAGGAACGTGGTCATGATGTGCGGGTCATAGATGTTCTGAAATGTTATATGAACATTACGGCCAATGATCCTACAGTTTTCTACCAGCGTAACGCTGAAACTGTTGAAGCCCTTGATTTTGATGCAGTTATTCCGCGCATAGGGGCCAGCATTACCTCCTATGGCTGTGCGGTATTAAGACAGTTTGAAGTCGGCCATGTCTATTCCATTAATGAATCCATCGCCATTACCAGATCAAGAGACAAATTGCGCGCTCATCAATTATTGGCACGTAAGAGAATTGGCCAGCCGGTAACCAGCTATGCGCATTCGGTAAAAGCCACCAACAACCTGATCGAATCTGTGGGTGGGGCGCCCTTGATTGTAAAACTCACCGAAAGTACTCATGGTAATGGTGTGCTACTGGCAGAAACCAAGAAAGCCGCAGAAGCATTGATTAATGCCTTTCGCGGTATTGGCGAAGATTTCCTGGTACAGGAATTCATCAAGGAAGCCGGTGGTTCTGATATCCGTTGTTTTGTAGTGGGTACCAAAGTAATCGCCGCCATGCAGCGCAAAGCCGGTAAGGGTGAATATCGCTCAAACCTGCATCGCGGAGGCACCGCCGAAGTGATCAAGCTGACCCCTGAAGAACGCCGTCTGGCCGTCAAGGCAGCCCAGGTAATGGGGCTGGACCTGGCAGGAGTAGATATCCTGCGTTCAGCACATGGACCACTGGTCATTGAAGTGAACTCCTCCCCAGGGCTTGAAGGTATCGAAACTGCTACCAAGAAAAATGTGGCGAACAGCATCATTGAGTATATTGAAAAAGACTCACAGACTGGCCCTAACAAACCAAAGGGCAAGGGTTAGGCCCCGCAGTAGCAGGTTACCAGTGATTAAAAATCGAGTTTCAAAGTTGACGGTGGGTGCGCTGGAATTATGCGCCCTGCCAGAACTTGGCATTGAAAATCTACATGTTCGTGTTGATAGCGGTGCTACTACCTCATCCTTGCATGTGGACAATATTGAAGAATTTTCCCGCAACGGTAAAAACTGGGTAAGTTTTGATCTGCATCCCGACATTCACAATGTCGAAAAAGTCACTCGGACCACGGTGCGAATCAAAGGCCGCAAGAAAGTCAAAAGTTCCTCAGCCGATACCGAAAAGCGGGTGGTCATAACTACGCCGCTATTAATCGGTGGCCGTGAATGGGCCATCAAACTGACCCTCACCGATCGCTCGGAAATGACTTACCTGATGCTATTGGGCAGAGAAGCAATGGCCGGCAAAATAATTATCGACCCGGAATTTGACTATCTGCTTGATTCGGAAGTCTCCAACGACGCAGATATCGATGAATATCACGAGGAAGAATAAGCTTTCTGCTGTGATTGACCGCCCTGGTTTGATCAAGCGGCCTGTTTTTTGGGATAATCCGCTGCTTTCAAAAATCGCCGTTCCCCATACCGGCATATTTAGACAAATTTTAACCAGTTAAAAAGAAACAAGGGTAAAGCATTGCATACACTAATGTTAAAAGCCAAGCTTCATAAGGCCTGCGTTACTCACGCAGAGCTGGATTATGAAGGCTCATGCGCCATAGACGGTAACCTGCTGGATAGTGCCGGCATACGCGAATTTGAGCAGATCCAGATTTATAACATCAGCAATGGTGAGCGCTTTACCACCTATGCCATTCGCGCAGAAACAGCTTCCGGAATCATTTCAGTCAATGGTGCCGCTGCCCATAAGGCCGCTGTGGGAGACAGAGTAATAATCTGTGCCTATGCCGGATACACCGAAGCTGAATTGCTAAACCACCAGCCAAAACTGGTTTATCTTGATGAAGTAAACAATATTATTCGAGCCAGCAACACCATTCCGGTACAGGTCGCCTGATACTTGTAAAAGGCGTCTGTATAGACATTAAAAAACTTGAGGCGTCCCCGTGTCAGATATAAAAATTTATCCTGTTCCTGAAAATTTAAAATCTTCCGCCCTCATCAATAAAGAACAATACGAAGCCATGTACACCGCTTCCATTGAGACTCCGGATACTTTCTGGGCTGGGCAGGCCACAGATTTCCTCGACTGGACAACGCCTTTCACCCAGGTCAGCAATTGCGATATGGCGAAAGGCGATATCAACTGGTTCCTGAATGGCAAACTCAATGTCAGCAGCAATTGTATCGACCGCCACCTGCCGGCACGGGCAGACCAGGTAGCCATTCTCTGGGAAGGCGATGAGCCAGGCCTGGATCGTAAAATTACTTATCAGGAATTACATGATCACGTTTGCGAAATGGCGAACGTGCTGAAACAGCGCGGTGTTAAAAAAGGCGACCGTGTTTGCATCTACATGCCCATGATTCCTGAAGCGGCCTTTGCCATGCTGGCCTGCGCCCGCATTGGTGCAGTGCATTCCGTGGTATTCGGTGGGTTTTCACCGGACTCCCTGAAGGACAGGATTCTCGATTCCGATTGTCAGACCGTGATCACCTCCGATGAAAGTACCCGTGGTGGCCGTTTGTTCCCGTTAAAAGCCAACGCCGACGTTGCGGTAGCCCAGTGTCCCAATGTACACACCGTAATGGTCGTAAAACGTACCGGCGGTGACATCGACTGGGTAGAGGGCCGTGATATCTGGTATCACGAAGCCATTGCCAGTGCTGAAAAAACCTGTGAATCGGAAGCCATGGACAGTGAAGATCCCCTGTTCATTCTCTATACCTCCGGTTCAACAGGGAAACCCAAGGGGGTACTGCATACCACTGCCGGTTACCTGTTGATGGCGGCCATGACCCACAAATATGTATTTGATTACCATGAGGGCGATGTTTACTGGTGTGCGGCCGATGTAGGCTGGGTTACCGGGCATACCTATATCGTTTATGGCCCCTTGTGCAATGCTGCCACGACACTCATGTTTGAAGGTGTTCCCACTTATCCGGATTATTCACGCTTCTGGCAGATTATTGATAAATATCAGGTGAATTCCTTCTATACGGCTCCAACGGCCATTCGTGCACTGATGGCCCAGGGTAATGATCCTGTTACTGCCACCTCACGAAAATCCCTGAAAATTCTCGGTACGGTGGGCGAACCCATTAACCCGGAAGCCTGGGAATGGTATTACCACATTGTGGGTAACGAGCAGTGCCCCATCATGGATACCTGGTGGCAGACAGAGACCGGGGGCCATATGATCACGCCGCTTCCCGGTGTCACTGACCTGAAACCGGGCTCAGCCACCTTGCCGTTCTTCGGCGTAAAACCGGAACTGGTGGATCCCGATGGCAATATTCTTGAAGGCGCTACTTCCGGCAACCTGGTGATTACCCAGAGCTGGCCAAGCCAGATTCGTACAGTTTATGGCGATCACAAGCGCTGCGTCGATACTTATTACTCCACCTATCCCGGTTATTACTTTACCGGTGACGGCGCCAGACGTGACGAGGATGGTTACTGGTGGATTACCGGTCGCGTTGATGATGTCCTCAATGTATCCGGACACCGACTGGGTACTGCAGAAATAGAAAGCTCCCTGGTGCTGCATGAAGCCGTTGCTGAAGCTGCCGTGGTTGGCTTTCCCCATGACATCAAAGGTCAGGCGATCTATGCCTTCGTCAGCCTCATGGTAGGTGTTGAGGAAAGTGATGAATTAATGCAGGAATTACGTGCTTTTGTTGCCAAGGATATTGGCGCCATCGCCAGACCGGATGTGATTCAGTGGGCACCGGGTCTGCCAAAAACCCGTTCCGGCAAGATCATGCGTCGCATTCTGCGTAAGATTGCTGCCAACGAAATGGACAGCCTGGGGGATATTACTACCCTGGCAGATCCCTCGGTGGTGGAGCATCTGGTGGAGAACCGCCCCCACAAGTAAAGCGGAAGAAATCTACATGGTGCCATTGAGATATTGTTTGCGTCGCGTTTGCGGAAATTTCTCAATGGCATACCGCAACATGGTGCGAGGCATGTTGCGGTAATACTTTCTTAGAAAATCCTCTTTAGTATTTCGATCACGATTCCCCACCTCGCGTAGCATCCAGCCTACCGCCTTGTGAATAAGGTCTTCATTGTCTTTCAGCAATAAACGCGCAATTTTCAGCGTCGGAACAAAATGTTGCTGCCTGATAAAGTGGAACGTACTCATAATAGCGATACGTCGGTCCCACAAACTTTGTGAGCGTGCCAGTTTAAACAGAATTGTCTTGTCCCGTCGCATCAGCCACGGACCGAGGATCAGGTGCGCGGAGCAATCCACCAGATCCCACCCATTTACATAAACGCTATATTTCAAATAGAGCCTCACTATTTGAGCACGGGTTTCCTCATCTTCCTGCCGAAACTTCAGTACCAGAATTAACAATGCTGCCATTCGCGCTTCATGAAATTCATTCTTAAATAATTTGGCGGTTTCGGTGAGCGACAAATTAATATTATCTTTTGCCAACTGACGTAACACAGGCATACGGATGCCGAGAAATGAATCTCCCTCTCCATATTGCCCCTTTGCGGTCTTGATAAATCGGGAAGCTGATGTCGCCTCTCTTTTACTGGCAGATTTTTTCAGGACACGAATAAGTGTCGAGGCAGATGGGGCGATGGACACTAGTGAAACCCGAGAACTGGCTTAATCAGGACTATGCTCTGCATCGTTATCAGCTTCCGCTTTATTCTCTTTATGATCAGGATTGTCATTAGAAACAGTTTCGGGCCGCGTAAGAAAAAAGAATGATGCAAATGTCATAACAAACAGCGGAATCAATAAGGGGTATAAATAATCGGGATGCAGTATGGAGGATTGATAGTCAAAAATTTCAAAGGCATAGGCCACTGTTGTGCCAATTAGTGCAACAGTACTTGCGAGAATAAGCCCGGCAACAAGGCTGAAGGTTTTCAATCTCACAAGCAGGCCCAAAGGGATAATGATCAGCGCATTGACAATAGCCGCTGCCACGTAGCCAAAAAGCAGCAGCAATAGCTCAAACACAACCGGAATATAAATTGAATCAGGACGTTGCATTAGCTGCCATGCTTCAGGAATGGCAAACAATACCGCCGCGCTACATGGGCTTAAAAAAAGGGCTTTTTTCATCATTAGTTAGCTAATTACTTCAATCGGCGCTACTTGGACACCCAGTAACGCTGCATTTCTATAAACAGGAACGAAGCTGTCCAGGTAATCAGTACAAGCCCCGTCAGTGACTCCACCCCGGCCAGATAACGGATGCCGCCAAAAGGTTCGATATCGCCGTAACCAAGGGTGGTGTAGGTAGTAAAGGAAAAATAAATACAATCCGGCAAGGTAATGTCAAAGCGCCCTTCCAGATATCCCAGACCTTCGTGCCGATGCATCAATAAATAGCTCGCCCCAAACAAAAAAACTTCTACTACATGGGCAATCAAGGCACCAAACACGCCAAGTACCAGACGATAGCGATACTTAAAGCGCAGGATGGGCATAAGCCGTGTCAGCTGAAACAGGCATTCGTAATGTAATAACACAACCAGGGCCACAATGAGGATGATAATCGGGAATAAAATCATTGGAAAAAAACTTTCGATCCACTGTTTATCTTTGTCAGCTACATTAACGGATTTACAGAAAAAGGCAAAGAGATCGAAAACACAAACTGCTCAACAATTTGAAAAATTTCGTCATAACTTCGAAAAGGGAAAACCATATTCTAGTTTTTACTGCACTTCCTCATAGCGATGTTTTATTTGTGGCCTGAGTCTATTGGCAATAGCCACCAGGGACAGCATCACCGGTACTTCTACCAGCACCCCTACCACCGTGGCCAGGGAAGCGCCTGATTCCAGGCCAAATAATGAAATGGCCACAGCAACTGCCAATTCGAAAAAGTTTGAACTGGCTATCATGCAGGCCGGCGCTGTAATTCGGTGAGACAATCTGAGCTGATAGGCAATCACCAGGGTGATGAAAAAGATGCCATAGGTCTGAATCAAAAGTGGCACAGCAATAAGCCCGATAATCACAGGCTCTTCCAGTATGGTGTTGGCCTGCAAGCCAAACAGCAGAACCACCGTCGCCAGCAATCCGGTTATCGACCAGGGTTTTAATTTCACCAGAAACTGATTGAGTTTTGTATGATCATTTTGACTATCAAGAAAATGACGCGTAAATACACCTGCCAGTAAGGGTAAAACAACATACAGCACAACAGAAAGTAGCAATGTCTGCCAGGGAACGACTATGTCGGAAACGCCAAGGAGAAAAGCCGCCAGTGGTGCAAAGGCAAAAATCATGATGATGTCATTTACTGACACCTGAACCAGAGTGTAATTAGGATCGCCTTTGGTTAACTGACTCCAGACAAACACCATCGCCGTACAGGGCGCCACTCCAAGTAAAATCATTCCGGCGATATATTCACTGGCACTTTGCTCATCAACCAGATCTACATAAAAAACCCTGAAGAACAGCCAGGCCACAAAGGTCATGGTGAAGGGCTTGACCAGCCAGTTGATAACACAGGTAAGAATTATCCCCTGCGGCCTCTGTCCGACTTCTTTTAACGAGGAGAAATCAATTTGCGCCATCATTGGATAGATCATTACCCAGATAAACACAGCAACCACAATATTTACATGGGCCAGCTCCAGTGTCGCAATTAGCTCAAACATGCCACTAAAGTTCTTACCCAACAGGACTCCAGCTACAATGGCAAGCGATACCCAGAGGGTCAGATAGCGTTCAAATAATTTCATATTGTTTCGTCCTGCTCCGGTTTTTTCTCAGCGATATTTTTCAAAATAGCCACCACTGTCGTCTTGTCTGTATTTTGCATTAAACATACTTTTATTTTTTTTATACGATTACTCAGCAGTTCAACAGTACGATCAAAAGCTTCTTCATTCTCCTGACTGCCTGCCACTGCCCCAACACTGGGATCAGGCAATCCCCAATGTACTTTTTCTGCACTGCCAAGCCAGAGCGGACATGCTTCTTCCGCCGCACTGTCACAAACCGTGATGACGACATCGACATCCACAGCGTCAAATTCATCCCAGGATTTACTGTTTAGCCCATCAGTTGATATCTGGTGCCTTGCCAGCGTTGAGAGCGTCACGGGATGTACTTCTCCCGCGGGCGCACTGCCTGCACTGAAGCCCTCAATCAAGCCATCAGAAAAATGATTCGCCACTGCTTCTGCAAGAATACTGCGGCAACGATTATGGGTGCAGATAAAGAGAATTTTCAGTGGCTTCATTTCCTGTGTAGACTCTTTCCTGTATCAGGAGTGTACTGACCTGAAAGCGAACATTGTTAGAAGAATAAAATTGTCAAATTCTGGCTTCAATTATAAAGCTTTACTGGCGACATCATGAAAAATTTACGTCCTCACTGGCTACACCTGTTAGTTATAGTTTATAGCATGATTAATACAGGCGCCGCATCGGCACAAGTGCTCCAGCTGGAAGCCACGTTACTGCAGCAATTCGACGCTGTCGATGCCAGGCAGGGGGTGGCGGTTGATAACAGCCATTTCTTTGCCATTAATAATACCCGCATCGCCATGCATGATAAAAACTCTGGCGAGATAATCCTGCAATGGAATGGTGCTCCGACAATGAACAGCAAACAGTTGATACATCTGGACAGCGGTGTTGTGCGTGATGGATTGCTTTATGCCGCCCACTCCAACTACCCTCGCTCTCCCATGCAAAGCTCTGTTGAAAGCTGGAATGCGACAACCCTCGAACATGTGGAATCCCATCCTTTTGAGCCAATACCAGGCTCGCTGACATGGCTGGACTTTCACCATGGGCACTGGTGGGCTACGTTTGCCAATTATGATGTGATTTTGCCAGGACAGCAGGAAGCCTATGGCACTACAGCAGCCACCGGGTTGGTAAAAATGAATCAGGATTTTACTATTCTGCAACGCTGGCTGTTTCCCCCTGCCCTGCATGAACGTTTTACCCCCATGAGTAATTCAGGCGGTTCCTGGGGTGCAGACGGATTTCTTTATATTACTGGCCATGATCACCCTGAAATCTACGTATTGCAGATTCCTCAACAAGGTAGCGCAATACAATGGCTGGCAACAGTCCATGTTCCCTGGATTGAAGGTCAGGGCATTGCCTGGGACCGCTCCGCGGATGAGCGCATTATGTGGGGAATAACAAGAAGCAAAAAGAAAGTAGTACGCTTTTCCATTCCGAAAATTACCGGGCTGTAACTAACGGCGACTATATTTGGCTGCTTAACCATCATTCATTCAACAGGCGTAATTTGTTATTTCTTACAGATTCCTGAAAGGGGCTATTACCGATAATGACATAATCTGTTAGTTTTACAGCTGGATGAAATAGGGAAACGTCAGAATGAAAAGCAGCAGTTTTCTAGCCCTGTGTACACTGACCTGCGTCAGCGCTTACACCTTTGCGCAGGAGCCACTAACCCTCACTGTGGAGGTCTCTGGCGCTGAGGCCAATGAAGGCCAGGCGATTTTTGACCTGTTCGATTCCAAAGATAATTTCCTGGACCGGCCCATTCTTTCCCGAACAATGAAAATTGATAACCAGGGTCGCGCCCGCTTTGTTATTACTGACCTGACCGCTGGCACCTATGCGTTTTCGGTGATCCACGATAAGGACAGTAACGGCGAATTAAAAACAGGATTTCTTGGCATCCCGAAAGAGAAAGTTGCCGTTTCCAACAATGTAGTGCCCCGCTTTGGCCCACCAAAATACCGTGATGCCGAATTTGAACTAATCGACTCAATTACCCTGTCTGTCAGCCTGCAGGACCCGGATTAGTAAAAGCTTACTATTCAGTACCGAGCACTGCCCCCGAAATTTTCCGAACAAGAGTAATTTTCTATGCTCAGAACCCCATATCTTTTTATCTTTTCCTTACTGCTCCTGCCCCTGCAGGGCAATGCTGCAGATTATGATGAAGCCTATTCCACCTGCCCGGCCATTTCAGATACAGCGTCACGTCTGGCCTGCTTCGACGGCTATGCCCCCCAGGCCAACCAGGGATATGAACCGCTGTTTGGTTTTGGCATCGATAGTCTTACCAGTCATGAGCCTAATAAACTGCTGGGCCGTACTGATTCCCAGGATGACAGTGAGTTCTATATGGATGCCACGCTGTCGGTCAAACATCCGGTGCTGACTCCGGTGGTGGAGCAGCTGGCAAAAATTTTTGATATCGATCAGGAAACCAATATTCCGCGCCTTTACCTTGCCTTTACTACACGTTTTTCCCAGTACATTGGCTCTCGTCCCTCAGCACCTGTAGTTGCCAGACGTTACAATCCTGAGCTTTTTATGCGCGTCTGGCGTGATGGTGTTCATGACCGCACCAATCCCAGTTACTGGGACTTTGGCTATGGCCATGAGTCCAATGGGCAACGTATAAGCAATTCACTGGTCTTTGAACAGGCTCTGGAAAATGCACGCATAGACGGCCTGCCCGCCCTCTCTGCCCGTGAAGGCATCAGTCGCGGCTGGGAATATCTGTCCATTGACTGGCATAAACAATGGAATACCCCTTTACTGTTTGATCTGGATGGACGCACTGAAACCCATCTTGAATATCGCCATTATCTTGACAATGGTTTATTCCAGGGCCGGCCGGAAGAGTACAACGACTGGGAAGGCGACGGGGATGAAAGCAGACCTCGCAGTAATTACAACGGCCTGATTCTGTCAATGCAATACAATCTCAGGAACAGCGAATGTAATGACCTGCTTTGTTTTGATAAAGTGGAACTGATCCATCAAACCGGCTATGCCAGGCCATTTCAAAACAATACCACCCAGATAGAACTCACCACCAACTTTGCCGGTCTGCCATTCTACTTGTGGGCCCGCAGTGGTTATAACAGTGACCTGGTGAACTACTACAAATATACCAATAGCTGGGGCGTAGGTTTTGAGTTCTATCGCTAATTGAAGTCGGGATTAGTGGGAATTAATAGACCAGACCCGGTACATCAATAACAAAACGCTGTAACTGAAATCTGTCTCCCGGTAATTGTGCGTCCGAGTCTCCCGGCAGATATCCCGACTCACTGAGCAGGTAGGCCACAATACTCGCGTAATCTTCCGGCGCAAGACCCCCAGGATTTACCGGTGGCATGGCAATGGAAATATCACGGTAGATATCCCCCAGGGTAAAGCTGCCCCACTTTGCCTGCAGGCTTTGTCCGGAAAAATTTTCTGCTGTGTGGCATTGAATACAATGCTGCGCAAATACCGCTTCTCCCCGGTTGACCTGTGCTGAACTGAAAACCCCTTCAGCTACGGATTGGGTCTGCACACTGGCTCTTTCCGGTCGCGGTACCTGGGATGGTGTGCGATCAGGCAAGGCAAACACCCAGATCACACCGGAGCCCTGCGTCACATCAACATCAACCAGCCGGCCCAATGTACCGGTTTGTGCGGCAAGACCACCGGCAGTGATGGCGATATACTGCTTACCGTCAATCTCGTAGGAAACAGGTGCACCGGAAACATCCCCATTAAGTCTTGTTTGCCATAACAATCGACCATTCTCGTCATTCAAGGCAAAGAATTGCCGGTCTGCAGTACCGCCAAAAACGAGACCGCCAGCGGTGGACAAGGCCGACGCCGTCATGGGGGCGCCGCTCTCTGGTCGCCAAACCCATTGCCGGGTACCCGTCTGCGGATCGAAAGCGACAAACTCCCCGACATAGTCGTAACCCGGTGCCAGGGACGGTGTATAGGTGGTCCCTGTCAAACCAAAGCGACTATGTCTGACTGGCTTAACGACAATGGCATTCATGCAGGAGTTGTTGACCCCCAGATAATACAGACCGGTTTCAGCGCTGTAGCTGGGGGCATTCAGGTTGCGGGCACCATGGGGATGCGGGCAAACCTGAAACACTTTTCCGGAATCCACATCCTCAGCCTGCGGTACCGTATCCGGGTTATAAATTGGTCTGCCGGTTTCTGTCCAGCCAGTAATGGTATTGTCGTAAGCGGTTCGAAAGGCATGGAGGAATTCGCCGGTGGCACGATCCAGTACAACCGCCCAACCTATCTTGCCGTGCTGTATCAGGGCTTTGCGCATGCGGCCATCAATCTCAAGATCCACCAGCATGCTTTCATAGGTGGCGCGGTCCCAGTTATCCTCGGGTACTAACTGGTAATGCCAGCGCAGTTCCCCACTATCCGCATCAATAGCGATGACACTGTTGGCATAAAGCGCATCGCCATGTCCTTCCGGTGTTGTGGTCCAGGGTGCAGGCTGGCCGGTTGGCGCGTATACAAGATTGAGTTCAGGATCATAACTGAGAGTATTCCAGGTAGCTGCACCGGCGGGTGGATACTCGGTATCCCAGTCCCAACTTTCAGCACCCGGGTCATCTGGGCCGGGAATGGTATAGAAAGTCCAGAGTATCTCCCCGCTTTGCGCATCAAGCGCCTTGAGACTGCCACGGGCAGCGAAATCACCGCCGGACATACCAAGAAACACTTTGCCATTGGCAATCAATGGCGGGTGGGCATGGCCTTCACCGTTTCTATAATCGGCTGTTCTGACTTCCCAGCGCTGATCACCGGTACGGGCATCCAAAGCCACCAGATAACTGTCCGACGTACCCCAGTAGATGGTGTCGCCATAAATAGATACACCCCGAAAGCGGCGGTTGGCCTCGGACAACGCTATATCGGCTGGAAAAGTTCGGGTATGACTCCACTCCAGCTCCCCGGTGATGGCATCAAGTGCAATGATGCGACCCGTGCCTTCTCCGATATACATTAGACCATTGGCCACAATGGGTGTCGCCAGCCAGCGACTGCCATCACGCATGGAATAGCTCCAGACCATGCGCAGATCGTCTACGTTACGTCGATTAATATCATCAAGAGGACTGAAGCCGGTAACATCATAGCTGCGCCGATAGTTCATCCAGTCACCCGGCTCGGGAGAATGCAGGCGTTCATTGGAGATGGATGTCCAGTTATTCCCGACCTGGGAGAAAACAAGTATTGGCAATAATCCTGCAAGAATGAAAACAAGTATTTTGTGAAAGTTTCCGATCACCAACATATATCCCCTTGATTAATTTTCTTATTAGTATTTTTATATAATAATTTATTTGTATTGCGTACATAGTATAGGGGTAATGCTTAGGAAAAATACAGCATCAACTGACAAGCCAGACTTTTATAAACTATTTTTAATTTTATTAAATTGATTATTTTTCAAAGCATGCAGCAATCTCAGGAATTTTAAGAAAAAGATCCAAAATTACGTCAGCTCATGTATTGCAGCCTTGCTACCCGCCACCTGGATGATAAAATCTTATAGGTTTGTTAAGAAAATCACGCATATACAATAAAAGAAACCACATTACAGGAGTGCTGGTCTTTTTTAATAATCAATTTATTCAGCGCATTGAAGGTGAAGATGCAGATATAGAAAAACTGATTTCCAACATCAGGTGTGATGAAAGAAATACAGAAGTTACAGTGTTGATAGATCGCCAAATAGCAGAACGAAACTTTCCAGATTGGTCCATGGGATTTTTGAGATACGAAGAAGAAGAACTAAAGGAAGAATATCCCTTTTTTGATATCAAGTCAGCGCAAGACCTAGGCTTTATCGCAGACCAACATAAGAAAATGCATAATTATCTTACATCACTTTATAAGTCGCCTTACTAAGCGAAAGAAAAAATATTTAATCTATAGTCAGCAGCCTTATCAAAAAGATAAAAAAATGAGGCCTTTATGCGTCAGCTTATCTATACCAGTCTTGCTACCACCCCTTTATCCGATAACGACATTCTGGACTTGTTAAAAGAAGCACAATCTAACAATAGCAAACATAATATAACTGGTATCCTGATCTTTTTTTTGGACTATTTGTTCAATATATCGAAGGTGAGGATGAGGAAATTGAGCAACTTATTCTGAATATTCAAAATGACAAAAGAAATACCCAGTTTGCGATTCTGGAAGACCATGAATCCAACAGGCGAAACTTCCCCGATTGGTCAATGGGTTATCAGCTGTATACAGAAATTGAAATCAAGGAAAAGCTGCCACTATTTGCAATAAGAAAAGAAGAGGATTTAGCGCAGATAAAAAAACAGCATAAAGAACTACATGACTTTTTAGTCTCACTTTATGAAGCACCATGATTCAATAGCACAACATCCAGGAAAGACGTCTTTTTCCAAAAAACATACCTGTCGCCGCTAAAAAAACCTGCTTTCAAAACATACGCTGCAGCAATTTATCTTTTTTATAAAACTGGTGATAAGCCGTTGCAACAAGATGAGACACTACCAGCGCTGCCAGCGTCCAGGCAAAAAAAGCATGCTTTTCTTCCAGCAATCCATGTATTTCCTCACCGGACATAATCATCGGTACCGGAATAAAGCCGAATAACTTTGCATCCAGAGGCTGACTGAAGGTGCCGGCCAGGGCCCACCCCAATATTGCGCAGGAAAGCATGAACGCATACAAAGCCATATGGCCCAGAGCGGCCAGATTACGTTCCCATTTAAGCGATTCTGCAGGGAGGGCGGGTGCTTTATAAAGTCCACGCCAGGTAATGCGCAGGGCCGTGAGAAGCAGCAAGGCATAACCTAATGAGGCATGCCAGGCATATTGCTCGAAGCGGCTTTCCCGGGCCGCAAATTCCGTCATCCACCAGCCGTGAATAATCAGAATTAAAACCAGACCCATGCCAATACCATGCATGACGCGCATTGGCAGTCCCCAAGCATCTAACCTGTTACCAAGCATATAAAATATCCTTCATTTATTGAAAAGTAAGAGGATGCCGTGCCGATAGATTAACAGAAAGAATTGGCTGGGGTGGTAGGATTCGAACCTACGCATGACGGAGTCAGAGTCCGTTGCCTTACCGCTTGGCTACACCCCAGTAATTTGAACTGACATCGAATATACGGCGGCAGGACACAGCCGGATTTTCGAAGGCCGCAATCCTACTAAGATTACCGCCGCTTTTCCAGTGTTTCCGGGTATTTTCCTCTAACAATCCTGTGTTTTAATGCTTATGGGCTTTAAGGAATTTTTAGAGTTCACAGATCAATTTTGAAAATAGCTAACTTTTAGAGGGTATAAGGGCCAGGAAATCGAATCCAGCAACTTTACCGATGCAGAACTGGAAAAGTTCAAGCAACAGATAGCCGAAGAAACCAGGCTGCTGGAAAGCTATTTTGATCAGTCCCTTTTCACCAAACAGGGATACAAGGCAGGTTTTGAGCTGGAAGGCTGGTTGCTGGACAATACCAATCATGCTGCACCGGATAATGAGGCTTTTCTAGCCAGTCTCAATGACAAAAATGTGGTGCCCGAGCTTGCTACCTTTAATTTTGAGGTCAATGGCGACGCCGCAATCCTCACCAATGATGCCCTGGAGCGCATGTATCAGGACCTGTTAAAGAGCTGGCGCCATTGCGCTGAAGCGGCCAGTAGCCGTAATGAAAAAATCCTCATGATCGGCATCCTGCCCCATCTGCGCGAAAGTGACCTTAACATGAACAACATGTCCCCCTGTCGCGTTATAAAGCCCTGAATCATCAAATCCTGAAAATGCGTGATTTCAAGCCACTGCATTTACATATCAGTGGCAAGGATGAAATGGATACGCTTAAAAATGATGTGATGCTGGAAGCGGCGACCACCTCATTTCAGATTCATTTTCAGATTCCCCTCGAGGAATCAGTCAATATCTTCAACGCAACCCAGATAGCATCGGCGCCAATGGTGGCCATTTCCGCCAACTCGCCCTACCTGTTCGGGAAAGACCTGTGGGATGAAACCCGCATTCCCCTGTTTGAACAAAGTGTTGAAATTGGCGGTCCGGGTAAGCGTCGGGTATGTTTTGGCTATGGCTACCTGCAGCAATCCCTGATGGAGTGTTTCGCGGAAAACCTGGCTAAATACCCGGCACTGCTTCCGCTGGTAGATGAATCCCCACCGGAGAAACTGGCCCACCTGAAGTTCCACAATGGCACTATCTGGCGCTGGAACCGGTCCCTGATCGACTTTGATAAACACAACAAACCCCATCTTCGAATCGAGCATAGGGTCGTTCCGGCAGGCCCCAGCATTACTGACTGTTTTGCCAATGCAGCCTTTTACTATGGCCTTAGTCACGGCATGAGTCAGCACCATGTAAAAGTAACTGATTGCCTTGCCTTTGACGCCGCCAAAAACAACTTTTATGAATGTGCCCGCTACGGGCTCAATGCCTCTGTCATCTGGACTGAGGGTCGCAAGCTTAATGTCCGCGATCTGATTATTGAGGAATTAATCCCGTTGGCCTCTGAAGGCCTGGCAGATCTCGGAATCAATGAGAGCAATATCAAACACTGGCTCGGCATTATTCAGGGCAGAGCCGAAAGTCGGCAAAATGGTGCCACCTGGCAACGTGGCTGGGTGGCAAAACATGGCCATGATATGCAGGCTATGGTGAACCGCTACTATGAGCTTCAGCAAACTGAACAACCAGTCCATGAATGGACCCTTCTTTGAACCAACGAAAAGATAAACGAAACAATAAATGATCAAACGCCTGAACAAACTTCCCGAAGGTTTTCTTGATTGCAGTGCAGAAGATTTGCACAGTATCCTTCCTGACAGCACGCTGATTTCTCTCGATGGACAAAGAAAACAACCCCTTTTTTTATCAGTGCTGTTGCATGGCAACGAGCCTACTGGTCTGGTTGTCGCGCAGAACATACTGAAACAGTATCAGGAAAGCCGACTGCCCCGCTCTATTCTGTTGTTTATTGGTAATGTAAAGGCTGCCAGTAAAGGCTTACGACGTCTGCAAGATCAACCTGATTACAATCGTATCTGGCTGGAAGGAAAATTGGCCAACGAATCAGAAATACACCACGACATCGCTGAATTACTCCATGAGATGGCACGTCTTTCCCTGTTTGCGTCCATTGATATTCATAATAATACGGGTATCAATCCGCATTACGGTTGCGTCAATAAACTGGATCCACAATTTCTTAACCTCTCACGCCTGTTTTCAAGAACCATGATTTATTTTGTGCAGCCCGGCGGTGTCCAGAGCAAGGCCTTTTCCCACTTATGCCCAGCTGTCACCCTGGAATGCGGCAAAGTGGGTGATGAGTTTGGCATTCAGCTGGCCACTAACTTTGTCGACCAGGTTTTAAATCTTGAAGCTATCCCAGAAGATGAAGTTGCTGATCAGGATATCGATCTGTTTCATACCCTGGCGGTGATAAAAATACCCGAAACGGTAAGCTTCAGCTTTGATGGCAGTGATGCCGACATGCAGTTTATTCAAGGCATAGAGACCCTGAACTTTGAGGAGATTCCTCCCGGTACCGCCATAGCAACAATCAGGGAAGATGTCGCTGTCCCTATAGTGGTATTAAATGAGGAAGGTGAAGATATTACTCGCCGGTTATTCGAGATTAACGACCATAAGCTGGTCAATCTGAAAACCCTGATGCCGGCGATGCTCACCCTGGAGGAACATATTATTCGACAGGATTGTTTATGCTACGTCATGGAACGTTATTTGATTGGCATGGGGGAGAAAGCCGGCAATGACGAGAAACCGATCTGGACCGTAGACACTGCCTGAACAAAACCAGCTGGGTCTAGGTCGGATGGCGCTGCGCTTATCCGACCTACATATCAATCTGGCCCAGGTTTTGGATTCCCTAACCCAGCAGTCTTTCCTTAAACTCACCACGCATACAATGATTGGATGCCATGGAGGAAGAATAGGCTCCCGCATTAATCAACACCAGGAAATCCTCTTCGTCCATATTTGGCAGCAAGGCATTTTCATACCAGACATCCAGTGCCTCATTGATATTTCCCACCACGTGATAAGTCTGCAGCGCTTCATCCTGATAAAACACCGGCACCGGCTGAAACGGCAGATTGTAATTGGCTGGTTCCGGCGCAATATTAAAGCCGGCATCAACACCCAGGAACATGACATCGCGTTTTTGTTCCAGATAGGTTTTCTCCAGTAGCAAAAGGCCCGCATCTTTCACCAGGTAATCCCCAGGTTCTATTTCCACGTGCAGCCCCTTGTCACCAAACTGTCGCGCCAGTGCCTGGGCCCAAAGTTCAAGATCCAGTGGCTGATCGCTTTCGACATGGGGAACCCCGAGGCCGCCACCAACATTCACTCGGGTTACCGAGTCACATTGTTCAATGAACCACTGACATTGTTCAATGATACTTTCCCAGACGGGTAACTGGGGGGTAAGAAAACCGCAACCCGTGTGGAAATGAATTTTAGTGATATCCAGGCCATATTCTTTGGCAGCAGCCAGAGCTTCATGAAACTGCTCCTTATAAATACCAAACTTGGTAGTCACATTGCCGGCATACTGAAGCCGATCATTGCCATCACGGCTGATACCCATGCCGGGGTTAACACGAATACCTATTTCCGATCCGGAAAACATTTCTCCCCACTGGCGGATGCCATGAATGGAATCGGCATCAAAAAACAGGCCTTCATAGCGTGACAACAAGCGGTAATCACGACGTGAAAGGCTACCCGCGGTAAAGGAAATCTCATGTGGATTAAAGCCACAGCTGATGGCATGTTCCACTTCGCGGGGGGAGCAGGCATCAATACCGCATTTGCCAGACTGTTTCAGTGCAGCCAGCAAGGGGGCAAAGCGATTGGCTTTCATGGCATAGAGAATACTGTGCCGCCCATTCAGACCGGCAGCATCCAGGGCACTATGCAAACGATCAAGGTTTTGCAGAACCCGATCAATGGAATAGACAAACCCCGGCGTGCCCACTTCACGGACCAGGTCAGCCACAGACTGACCGGCAAACAACAGCACGCCATCCTGATAGCAAAGGTCATCCCTTTGCCACCAGTTCATAATTCCATTATTACTCATGTGCGAATTAATGGGTTCTTGCTACGTCATGTTGTTCCATCACAACATGAGGAGAAGTTTCCTTCCGACCGGTAATCCAGCCACGACAGGAAGCGCTACCACAGCAGCAACCGAACTGCTTGAACAGCGTATCTTCTGTTTCCGCATAATCCATATACAGGTAAGTACCTGCTGGAATATCCGTTAACGCCCTCAAGGTTTTCTTTTTCATATCCAGAGACACATTGGGCTCGCAGGAATGAAGCAAATAACCGGTAAAGTAGGGGTCATACATATGTTCATTGCTGGAAACCTGCAGGGTATGCTGTCTTATATCAGGCACGATTTCACCACTGACAACTGCCAGCAAATCTCCTGCTTTAAAATGGCGATGAGTTATAACACCAAATCCCGAATTGTTATCTTTCGGAACGACTGCAAAATCACAGGCTTGGGGGAACAAAGGATTGTTACCAAAAGTTTGTGGATAAAGCATTCTTTTAAATCTCCAGTTAAGGGTAAATAAACAAAAAACGACCCGTCTCTGGGAATCAGAGTTTCGGGTCGTTTTCAGACGCGCTTTATACTGCCAGTTGAGGTTTCACACAAGAATTTTTTACGCTTTAAGGGCAATTATTTTTTGCCTGTTTTCGGGAGAATGCAGGCACACTATCGGACTGCATTACGCTTATCCGATCCAGGTCTGGTTTCAAGCTGTATTGCCCGAATTTTTTACTTGCCAAGCGCAGCAGCCAGCATTCTGTCCAGATGATTGGCAAAGGCCTGCCGGTCCTGTTTATTCAGGGGTGGCGGGCCTCCTGTATTCACGCCACTGCTGCGCATGGTGTCGAGAAAATCACGCATATTGAGTCGCGGCTTTATATTGTTTTCAGTGAACAATTCTCCTCTGGGACTCAAGGCCAGAGCACCCTTTTCAATCACTTCGGCTGCCAGGGGAATATCTGCCGTTACGACCAGGTCACCTGCCTCAACCAGCTTCACAATTTCATCATCTGCCACATCAAATCCCTGGGGAACTTGCAGTGAAGTAATATTTTTATCCGGCGGCGTGGGCATGGCCTGGTTTGCTACCAGGGTAAGTTGAAAACCGGTACGCCTGGCAGCCTTGAACAAAATTTCCTTTATCACTACCGGACAGGCGTCGGCATCTATCCAGATTTTCATGATTGTCCTCGCGCTTGTTTTTTCTGTTTCAGTTTCTGTCCAGGGAAATGAATGGCAAGCCAGATAGTAACCTCTTGCTTCGGTGCCCATTTCACTCGATGCTTTTTTAATGCGGGAATATAACAGTAATCGCCTTCCTGCATATGACGCTCGCTGTGATCGGTAAATTCAATAATCCCTTCCCCTTTCACTACCAGTACCCATTCATTGTCCTGTTGTTCATACCAGCCCTGTGCCGGCGCACTATGACCTTTTGACAGAATCCGTCTGATGCTGAGATGTTCATTTTCCAGCAACAACTGCTCCAGTTCCTGTGGCAGGGCTTCAGGAATTCCCGACAGGATATTATCAGTGCTGTTTTTCTCTCCGGCTTTATTCATGCTTTTTCTCCATGCACTTCCTGCTTACCCCAGTATCCAGCCAACAATGATCCGGACAGGTTATGCCACAAACTGAATATCGCTCCTGGCAAAGCAGTCGCAGCACTATAAAACTGGGTCGCCAGCGCAACACCGAGACCGGAATTCTGCATACCGACTTCTATAGCTATAGTACGGCAGGTACTTTCATCAAGCCGCAACAGTTTACACAGACCGTAAGCACTGCCAATGCCAAACAGGTTGTGCAGGATTACTGCCACGATTACCAGGCCGCTGATAGTTACCAGATTATTACTGTTCAAGGCGACTACAATGCCTATGATGAGAACAATGGCCAGCACCGAAATGGCCGGGAACAGCGGGCTCACCCTGCCAAGTCTGGCACCAAGCCAGGTGTTTATTAACAGCCCTGCCAGTACCGGCACAATCACCATCTGCAGAATACTCAGCATCATGTCAGTAATTGGCACCTCAATGGCCTGTCCGATATACAGCCAGGTAAGAAAAGGCGTTGCCACTACCGACAAAAGTGTGGATACCATGGTCAGCGAGATAGACAACGCCAGATTCCCTTTCGCCAGGAAACACACCACATTGGACGCGGTGCCACCCGGGCAACAGCCCACCAGAATTAATCCCGTAGCCAGTTCTGCGGAAATAGGAAAAACGTGGACCAGAGTAAAAGCAAAGAAAGGCATCAATATAAATTGCAGCCCCGTCCCCAGCATAATGCCCTGTGGCCTGATCAGTACCTGTTTAAAATTTTCCAGTGTCAGGGTCATGCCCATGGCAAACATAATCAAGGTCAGCAACGGAACAATGAGATCAGCCAGAGGCGAAAAAAGCTGCGGAAAAATATAAGCGATGACAGCCGACATTATAGCCAGCAAGGGAAACAGGCATGTTATAACATTCATTATTGAGACCAATATGAAACACTGGCAGTCAGAACTTTAAACTTTAATACAGTGTGTATGACTGCCCCCGCCTTTGAACATCAAAGATTAACATTGTTTTGTTTTCACTGATGTTACGAATGACCTTAGCCCAGCGCAAGAGATGTCAGTATACTGTGGCTGAGAAATACAAAGCAGGTAGTTAACGCAGTGCTGACCTTATTATTCAGCGTGAGCATGGCCCAGATAGCCGAATTAGAGAAACGGCGCGGGTTCTTATGGGGTTCAATAACGTTTTTGATTACCGCGTGTATCCAGGAATTTATTATTCGCGGGTATTGGGGAGCGGTGCTGGGGTTTTTTATTTCTTATAGCGCTATGACCTGCGTAAACATCAAGTACCCGGTTAACAAAGGTGTCACTCTCGGGTACTACCCCGGGCGAGCTGAATAACCTTATTCGTCCAGCACACTGACAACAGGCACAACCATCGTTTGTACAAACCCGCCTTCGAACTTCAAGGTCAGGCGAACCGAATCACCACTACCCAGGGGGCGTTTAAGGCCCATCAGCATGAGATGCAAGCCCCCTGTCTTTAACTCCAGACTCCCCTTGGCCGGAATTGTGGCAGACATAACATGCTCCATTGTCATGCCTCCTCCACGTTTTACCGTTGCATGAAGAGAGGCAGATTTTGCTGCTAAGGTTTCAGCGCCAGTAAGCACTATGTCGGCATCAGAATTATTTACCAGCGTCATGTAGGCGGCAGTATTGGCGACGCCTGGAGGTAATCCACGCACATAGGCATTTCTGATCTGAAGCTCCGAGCTGGCCGCCGCTAAAGTAATACTGCTGGTAAGCAGTGGCGCCAGTAGTAGTAAAAAAATTACCCATGGTTTTTGCATTTATTCAGTCACCTGATTTATCTGTTTTGTGATGTATTACGCGTCATGTCATCGGGCCTGCCAGATTACTGGGGAATTACTACCTGAATGCTCGGCTCACTGGCAATACCAATGTTGCCTCGCAAACGGGATCCGCCGACAGCTTCACGCATGATTTTATAGATCCAGCGACCCTCTTCATCGGTGCGCGCATTGATTAAAAATACTGCTTCAATATTACGTATATGCCGGCCTATATCGCCAAGCTCAACCATTATTTCCAGACTGCGACTGCTCAGGGCTTCCGGATCAAGAACGAAGATTTCCATCCGGGTTTCTCTGGCCTGTTTCAGGCGCTGGCGGGCATCTGCTATAACACCCGAGTTTACACCTATTCCTGCAGCACGATTAAGATAACTTTCCGCACTGTCATACTGACCAAGCCTGGTTGCCGCATCTGCGAGCTCGGTATAGCGCACCACAATATCACGAATCCCCTGCAAGGCGACTTCGTTGTCAGGCTCAAAATCGAGAATAGCCCTGAAGCCTTCATAGGCATTATTGCCGGCAGGCGACAACAGTCGATTATCCTCGTAAGCCAGACGCGCTTCATAAAGCATGTCCGCAAGAATACGCTGACGCACAAAGGGATCACTGATTTTACCAAGGGTTTCTTCCAGCGACCCGGTTTCCCCGACATCACTGCCGGTGGCGTCCGCCCCCTCATCACTGCCTGAATAAATAATGGTAGCGTTATCATTGCTGTTGCACGATGCCAGCATGATCAGCAACAGCAGTGAAAAAAACCTTACTTTACGTAATTTATTCAACATCTCATTAACTAAAGAAGGCCGGTAAAGGGAATAAATTTCAGGAATTGACCCGCAGTAACTGTTTCGCCAAGGGGAATTTCTGCCAGGCCATCTGCCCAGGACAGGGATGTCATGATACTGGAGCCCTGATTACCAAAGGCCTCCAACACCTGCTCACCGTTGGCATTGGTTTGCAGTCTGACCCGAATAAACTCCAGGCGACTGTTGGCTGAAGCCAGCGTAAAGCCTGATTTAATCTGCAGCGATGGTGCTGTCAGGGTTCGGCACCCCTGTATCTTCAGCAGGTAGGGCCTGACCAACATGGCAAAAGTGACGAAAACTGCTACCGGGTTTCCCGGCAAACCAAAAAATGGAACCCCTGTCACCTTGCCATAGGAAAAAGGTTTGCCGGGTTTTATGGCAAGTTTCCACAATCCCAGCTCTCCCAGATTCTCCACTGCCTGCCTGACATGATCCTCATCCCCCACTGAAACACCGCCGGTGGAAATAATACAGTCGGCATCGCCAGCCGCTGACGTTAAAGCTGCCTCGGTACTGGACAGGGAATCTTCGACGATGCCCTTTTTGATAACCTCCATGCCCATGCCTTTGAGCAGACCTTCAAGGGTAAAACTGTTGGAATCATAAATCTGGCCAGGCCCCAGCGGCTGGCCCGGAGCAATCACTTCATCACCGGTATTGATAATCGCCACCCGCAATGGACGTTTTACCGATACGCTGGAAATACCAAGTGAAGCAAGCATGCCAAGATCCTGCGCGCGTAGCTGATGACCCCGGGTTAATACTTCGCTGCCCTTTTCTATGTCATGGCCGCGCAAACGGATATTGTCCCCTTTGCCAGGCATTTCCATGATGGACACCTGGCCATTTTCCGCGCGCGTGTTTTCCTGAATGACGACCGCATCAGCTCCTTGCGGAATCTTGCCCCCGGTAAAAATTCGAGCCGCAGTGCCCGGCGCCAGAGATTCGCCAACATGGCCGGCAGCAATAGTCTGGGAAACCGGAATAGTCACACCCGCCTTATCCAGATCAGCGGTATTAATGGCATATCCATCCATGGCACTGTTATCAAAATCAGGCACATCAAAAGTAGCTCGCTGGGAATCCGCCAACACACAACCCAGCGCCTCCGGCAAGGCCACATCAATGACATGCGGATTTTCTTCGGCAGCACGCAATAAAAAATCAAGTGCTTTTTCAATAGGGATCAAGGCGGAAGACATACAATACATCCTGAAAACGAGACCGTTATTCTACAACGGGCGCCGGGGGCAAGTCACAAATTACAAGTCTCAAGTCTCAAGTCTCAAGTCTCAAGTCTCAAGTCTCAAGCAGGCGACCAAAGGTCGCCCCGTCGGATGGCGCTCACCTTTATCCTTTATCTTTTCTTGCTTGTCTCTTGAAACTTGAAACTTGTAACCTGCCTCCTGCCTCCTGCATCCTGTTTCCGTTATAATGCCTGCCTCATTTTCCCAGGCCTGCCCCCCGTGAGCGATTATTTGATTTTTCTGGTCCCTGCAATCTGCTTTTTCGGTGCCTATTTATCTACTGTGGCGGGAATGGGGGGTGGCCTGTTAATTCTGGCAACCTGCTCGCAAATCATGCCCATCGGTATCGTGATTCCCTTAAATGGCGTGTTTGTCTTTGCCGGCCAGGTGACGCGTACACTTCAGTTTTATCGGCATATTGCCTGGCATATTACCCTGCCTTTCATTCCTGGCTCCGTGATCGGGGCATTGCTGGGCACCCTGATTTATTTCAGCCTGTCCGAAGTTGCTATCGCGCTTCTCCTGGGTTCTGTCATGCTCTGGTTCAGTTGGGTACCAAGTAGCAAGGGCTCACGCAAGTTGGCTGAGAAAATTCCGCAACCCTATTTCTGGATTGGCATTATTCACACCTTTTTATCGACAGTTTCAGGGGCCGGCGGTCTGCTACAGTCGCTCATGGTTAACAGTAAATTGCCAAAGGAAAGTATTGTTGCCACCATTGCCGGCACCCTGCTGGCAATGTCAGTGTTCAAAACTGTCGGGTATTTTCTGGCAGGCTTTGATTACCTGACATGGCTGCCGGTAATTCTCCTTTCATGGCTTACCGGTATTGCCGGCACCACCGTAGGAAAGTATTCCCTGAACCTGATGCCGGATATTTTTTTCCGGCGCCTGATCAAGGCAATGGTAACTATTTTTGCTTTACGGCTTTTTTGGCGGGCGGCTTCGACTGGCTGGGCTTTTTAGTAGAAGTTTTTTTGCGCTTCGCCCTGGTTGTAGTCCTTGCCTGACGTTCATTATCGCCTGTTATCGCAGCACTACTGCCTTGAACAGGCGGTTTTTCTTTTTTAACCCCATAAATTTCTTCCAGCACAGCAGTAATACCAGCTCCGCGTGAATGCTGCTTTATGCCAAAGGTGCCCATGATCTTGCTCGCGTTGAGAGCAGAATTTTGAATATAGGGACGCTCCACCGGCAATAATTCTATTTCCAGAGACGGCAATATTTTATCCAGCACGGCATCAAGTTTGGCGGCTTCTTCCAGCACATGCAGCACAAACTGGTCCTGATTAACTGCTTGCATGGCGTTGTAATGATAGGTTCCCCATACTTCAGCATTACAGTCTACCTGCTTGACGATGCCCAAAATCACCCGCGCCGCATCGCCGGCATGGGTCGGACTGAAGCGATTGTCCACGACACTGATCTTGCCTGCATTTTCCTTGCAGGAATCGATCAGGTTGAGAAAATATTTATTACGGTGGGCACTGAACAGCCAGTCTGTACGCAGAATAATATGTTTCTCGGCTTCCTCTCTGAGAGTGCGTTCTCCATACCATTTGCTTTTGCCGTAGCTGCAAACAGGGTTGGCTTCATCTTCTTCGTCATAGGTTTCTTTTTTCAGGCCATCAAAGACATAGCTGGAGGAATGATGAATGATGGGAATATTGAGCTGCTTGCAAACCCGGGCCAGGGCTGTCACACCATCCGTATTGATCAGATCGCATCTTTTAGCCGCCTGGGGGTCACTTTCCGCTTTTTGCAGATTTGAATAAGTCGATACATTGATCAGCTGGGTGGGATTAATTCGACTGACTGCTTTGACCACCTCCTTGGGTTTCAGCAAATCAAGCTGATCAGTATCCAGAGCAGAGAACTCAATCTCTGTGTCGGTCAGCAGCCGGATCAGTTCCTGACCAAGCTGACTATTGGCTCCAAATACTAGAAACTTCACGGCTTATCAAAACTCTTGAAATGAATAATGCGATAGCTTACCGGACTTTGTCCAAAAGCGGGAAATATCCGGGTAAAACTGAAAATGCGTTTGCAGATACCTGGCTGGATGACGAATTCCTGCCTTGCAAGGGCGCCGGCAAGTGGTTGATGCAAGGAAAGAAAAGAAACAATAAATTGAATCGGCGCCCGCAAGCCTGAAACGATATTCCTAGAAAGGAATATCGTCGTCAAAGCTATCCATGTCAGCAGGGGCCTGCTGTGGGGCGGCTCCGCCAGCCTGTTGAGCGGGCGAGCGCGAAGGCGCTTGTGAGGAATCTGAAGGCTGAGCCTGGTAACCGCCGCCGCCAGAGCCGGCATTGCCACCGCGGCTATCGAGCATCTGCATTTCGTTGGCGATAATATCTGTGGCATAACGTTTAACACCATCCTGTTCCCAGGAGCGGGTCTGCAATCTGCCTTCTACATACAGTTTTGAGCCCTTGCGGACATATTCAGCAACAATTTCAGCCAGGCGTTGGTAAAAAGTGATTCGATGCCACTCCGTACGCTCCTGTTGTTCGCCGCTGTTTTTATCTTTCCAGGTTTCACTCGTGGCCAGGGTAATATTTGTGACGGCATTGCCATTGGGCATATATCGGGTTTCCGGGTCTCCCCCAACATTACCGACCAGAATTACTTTATTGATACCTCTACTCGCCACAACATCCTCCAAAAATGAATAATAATTTATGACATCAAGTCTAGCATGCTTCTGAAAAAATTCGATCATAAATAGCTTTCCGGAGTATAATTACCGGTTTGGTTATTCCTTTCACCCAATTAAGCATCCAATACCAGAAACCAGTCGAACAACTACTCAGAGATTCAGGCCATACAGCCAAAACAAACAACACGGACAATAGGTACAAGCTATCAGCCACATGGATAACATCGTCGTCAGGGGGGCTCGCACCCACAACCTGAAAAACATTGATCTGACTATTCCCCGGGATAAACTGGTAGTAATTACCGGTATTTCCGGATCAGGCAAATCTTCTCTCGCTTTTGATACCCTTTACGCTGAAGGCCAGCGCCGCTATGTGGAATCCCTGTCCACCTATGCCAGGCAATTCCTGTCGATGATGGACAAACCGGATATGGACCAGATCTCCGGACTGTCACCGGCAATCTCCATTGAGCAAAAGTCCACCTCCCACAATCCACGTTCAACCGTGGGCACAATCACGGAAATTTATGACTACCTGCGCTTATTGTTTGCCAGGGTGGGCGATCCCTATTGCCCTGATCATCATAAAAAACTCGAGGCACAAACCGTCAGCCAGATGGTAGATCAGGTACTGGCCCTGCCGGAAGGTAGCCGCATCATGCTGCTCGCACCTATTGTCAGAGAGCGCAAGGGCGAACATGTGCATATTTTTAATGAGCTAAAGACCAGTGGTTTTATCAGGGCCCGTGTCAACGGCATTGTCACCGAACTGGAATACCCGCCGGCACTGGATAAAAACAAGAAACATACTATTGAAGCCGTAATTGACCGCTTCAAGGTAAGACCGGATATGGAACAACGGCTGGCGGAATCCTTTGAAACTGCCCTGCAAATTGCCAGCGGCATTGCCATTGCCAGTTTTATGGATGATGAAAGTACAGATGAAAAAAGTAAAAGCAGGAAAGATGCAAAAAAACCCGCGGATCTGGTGTTTTCCTCACTGTTTGCCTGCCCGGTCTGTGGTCACAGCATTACCGAGCTCGAGCCCAGACTGTTTTCCTTTAATAATCCGGCTGGCGCCTGCGAAACCTGCGACGGCCTTGGCCTGAAGCAGTTTTTTGATGAAAAAAGAGTGATCGTCGATGATTCACTCAGCCTCGCTGAAGGGGCAATCCGACGTTGGGATCGCCGCAATATCTATTATTTCCAGTTACTCACTTCACTGGCGGAGCATTATGGCTTTAGCCTGGAGACTCCCTGGAACAAGCTGCCGAAAAAGTTCCAGAAAATCATTCTTCATGGCAGCGGCACTGACAAAGTTGATTTCAGTTTTGTAAATGAACGGGGCGACAACTTTACCCGCAGTCATGCCTTTGAGGGCATATTACCGAACATGGAACGCCGCTACCGGGAAACCGATTCCAATACGGTACGCGAAGAATTCTCCAAGTACCTGAGCTCACAGCATTGCCCGGACTGTCAGGGCACGCGCCTGCGACGGGATGCACGTCATGTCTTTATTGATAAACATGCCTTACCCGAAATTACTGCGATGACCATTGCCGGGGCTGCCGACTATTTCAACAGCCTGAAATTTCGCGGCAAAAAAGCCAGCATCGCTGAAAAGATTCTCAAGGAAATTGATGACCGCCTGCGCTTTCTGATTGATGTGGGACTGAACTACCTGACCCTGAATCGCAGTGCCGACACCCTGTCCGGGGGTGAAGCCCAGCGTATCCGCCTGGCCAGCCAGATCGGTGCCGGACTGGTGGGCGTGATGTATATCCTGGACGAGCCCTCCATCGGTTTGCACCAGCGCGATAATGACCGCCTGTTGAAAACCCTGAAACATCTGCGCGACATTGGTAATACCGTCATTGTCGTCGAACATGATGAAGAAGCCATTTACACTGCCGATCATGTCATTGATATCGGTCCGGGTGCCGGCGTACATGGTGGCGAAGTAGTTGCCCAGGGCAGCGTAGATCAAATTATAAAGAACAAGAACTCACTTACCGGACGCTATCTTTCCGGCAAGGAGCGAATTGAGATTCCTGACCAGCGCGCTGAAAACGACCCGAAAAAACAACTGGTACTGACCGGTGCCAGCGGCAACAATCTGAAAAATGTCACGCTGGAAATCCCCCTAGGCCTGATGACCTGCATTACCGGTGTCTCGGGTTCCGGAAAGTCCACGCTGATCAACAACACCCTCTATCCACTGGCAGCAACAGTCCTTAATCGAGCATCAACCCTGGATGCGGCCCCCTATGACAAGCTGGACGGTCTGCAGCAACTGGACAAGGTGGTGGATATTGACCAGAGCCCGATCGGACGTACACCGCGTTCCAACCCGGCTACCTATACCGGTATTTTTACCCCGGTGCGGGAACTGTTTTCCGCCACCCAGGAATCACGTTCCCGTGGCTATAAACCCGGGCGCTTCAGTTTCAATGTCAAGGGTGGTCGTTGTGAAGCCTGCCAGGGCGATGGTCTGGTGAAAGTGGAAATGCATTTCCTGCCGGACATCTATGTCATGTGTGATATCTGCAAGGGCAAACGCTATAACCGCGAAACCCTGGAAGTGAAATACAAGGGCAAGAATATTCATGAAGTGCTGGATATGACCATTGAGGATGCGCGCGAGTTTTTCGACCCGGTACCGCAGATAGCCCGCAAACTGCAAACTCTGATTGAAGTCGGGCTTTCCTATATTCGCCTGGGCCAGTCCGCTACCACGCTGTCCGGCGGCGAAGCCCAGCGTGTGAAACTGGCACGTGAATTATCCAAACGCGATACCGGGCAGACCCTTTACATACTTGATGAACCCACTACCGGTTTGCATTTCCACGATATCAAACAGTTGTTGAATGTACTGCATCGTCTGCGCGATCACGGCAATACTATCGTGGTCATTGAACACAACCTGGATGTCATCAAGACCGCTGACTGGATTGTGGATCTTGGCCCGGAAGGCGGCGACGAAGGTGGCCAGATTATTGCCACCGGTACACCGGAGCAAGTGGCCAAAGTCAAAGGCAGCCATACCGGACATTTTCTGAAAAAAACCCTGGCCTGAAGCAGCTTTCAGCAATCCAGGCCTGAGATATTCTCCAGGTTTTTATCCCGACTGGGGGCAAAAACCTTAGGCATTCAATGTTCTGAATTTATACCTGTCCCCTTTTTTCATGGTTGCAGATTAGTGACTCGGAAAAACTGGACAATGGAATCATAAATTAATAACAATAACGGCGATGACAGGAAACCAGGATTTATATTATGGAAAATATAAAGGTAATAACACGCAAGCTCCTGACCATGGTGCTGGTGAGCAGTATTGCTCAAATCTCTTTTGCCCAGACTGATTCTTCCCCTGAACCAGACCAGCCGGCAGCCAACAGTTCAACCACCATAGCCTCTGGCAGAGAAAGACCTACCGAAGAAATTATTGTGACCGAACAACTGCCTCTGTATCGACTCAGAGAGATGACTGTTGCCGCCGAAGACAAAGTCTATGACCTGTTTAATGAACTGGTGGATGAAAAACGCTTCAGGATTAGCTGCGATACGGAGAAACGCATTAATTCCCTGTTTAATTTCCGCGAATGTAAACCTGAATTTGAACGGGAAGCCACCAGAGCTGAAGCACAGGATCATCTGGCCATGTTCAGAACCACCCGAAGCAACCCAGGTGAACTCCCGTCAGGATCTGTATCGGGTGGTATTGCGGTCCCACAACAATTTTCCATTCCCATGCAGCATAAAGAACTGCAGAAAAAAATGCAGACACTGGCACGGGAAAACCCGGAATTTTTGCAATCCCTTATCGAATTTGTCGAAGCAAAAGAACGCATGGAAAATTATGAACGCCTAAACGGCAGCGATGAGTAAATCCGGCCCGAGGTTTTAGTCTAGAACTGCCAGATCAATCGCCCATAAAGATTTCTACCCAGGCCGGGAAGCCTGTCACGTAAAGCGATATCAGGATTAAATGCCCGGTTGTAACCCGCCAGGTGATCACGGTATTCGCGGTCCAGCATATTATTGATACCCAGACCTATCTCCAGATTTTCCTGCGGGTAAAAACGCGTGTTCAGATTCAGCAGGCTGTAAGCACCTGTGGGGAGCTCACGGTTGGTCACTGAAATTCTGTCCTGACTGGCATAGGTAATATTTTCCAGACTCGCCTCCCAGTTTCCGGCATTCCAGTTCAGTGCCAGCAGGAAGTTGTCCGGCGCGATTCGATACAGATTATCATCAATATCCCGTCGTTCGCCTCGAACCATACTGAGGTTGGCCTGCAGGCTGAGACGTTCGTTGATCTGGTAACGTGACTCCAGATCAAGGCCATAGAGCCTCGCATCCACATTGTTAAACTGTAAGGGATTTGCTGAACCCATCCCCATATTCACCATCATCATGGCAAACTGGTTGGCAGTCATATTGCTGGACGCGGTACCCTGAATATAATCATCCACGCTCTTGTAGAAAACCCGCGGATAAAAAGCAAAACCCGGGCGGTTATAGTCAAATCCTGCTTCCAGTTCATGAGAGGTTTCAGAGTCGAGTTCAATATTGCCAATATAGGTAATGCCATCGGCCAGGCCGCCGGAAGCTTCCAATGGCAGCCACAGGTAACGCTCCTGATAGGAAGGTGCGCGCATTTTTCTGGCAGCACCCAGATACCAGGTAGTTGCGACAGAGGTCTCAACACTGAGTCTGGCGAACCAGTCTACGTTGGTATCATCCTGCGCCAGTGACTGGCTGTTGAAACCAGTGGCCAGCATGGCAGCCATGTTATTCATCATCACCGGCATACCCATGGTCATGCCCATCGGATTGAGATTCGCCCCGACCTTGCCTGCATCCATGGACACCTGGTTCAGTCGTATGCCGGCTTCCAGACCAACCCTGCTCCCTATACTCATTTCCTGTTCAAGGAAAACGCCGCCGATATCCCTTTCTACATCGGAGAAATTAGTGATGCCAAACATCATGGCATTGGGATTACTGATATCCGCATCATGACCACTCCAGTGCCCGTCAAGCCCGAATCGGCGCAACCCGTTTTCAAGCGGCTGCTCCAGCTGCAGGGAAAAACTGGCATTGTCGCTTGCAGCGAAAGTTTGCCGATAACGCATGGCGCCGCTGGTCATCATATTGTCCTGGGGTGGGCGACGCAGATGAAAGTTGGTCATCCAGTGTTCGATGCTGTTAATAGAAAAAGAGGAAACAATATTGAATGCCCCCCCTTCCTGACGATAATCGAAATCAAGATGCTTGCTGTCAATGGAGCGGATATCCATTGGCAGCGCCGGGGTTCCGGCATCGCCGGTTTGATTGACCGCAACACTGACATTGAAGTCCTGCCGGTTATCCCGATAGCCATAGCGCAGGTCAATACGTTCACGTTCATATTCAGATGGTGTGATGTTGCCACCGGCAAATTCTGCGTCATCGGCGCTTTCTGTCATCAATGAAGTGCTGAACAAATGGGTATCGTTTGCGATGGCCAACGCGGCGCTGGCGACATTGCCTGAATTAATTGATTGCAGGCCAGTGTAAACCCGGCCGGCAAAGCTGAAATCAGAAATGTTGGTGAAATTGCCTGAATGGGTTTTGGCTTCTATGCTGCCGCCGATAGTTTCCTGGCCACTGCTCACCGGAGCGATGCCACGCTGCACCGTCAGAGACTTAAGAATAGCCACCGGCGCATAATGTAGCGGGGCATCCATGGCATTGGGTCCGGCCGAACTGATGCTTGAGCCATTAATACTGATATTAATCCGGTCGCCATACATGCCGCGGTACTGGGCAATGCCGGTCAGCTCGCCATTTTTGTTGAGATTGGCACCAGGCATCATGCGGAGCATCTGGGCTGTATCAGGTGGAGCGACCAGGGTTTCATCGGTCATCAATACACTGGTATCGCGCACCGAGGTAATAATAATTTCCTCGATTTCAGGCTCAGCAGCCTGGCCCTGGGAATAAACCGGCAGCAGTAAAGCCGACGCTAGCAGTGAGCTCAGGGCAAGTTTTTTGCTATTCAAATGAAAAGGCAGTTCAGTTACAACTACCACTGGATTGGATGACATGAAATCAGACTTCACTTCAGGTTCATGGAAAGTGGCGTCATTATAGGAAAATGAGTGCCGCTACAGATGTGACATATTGTCGCAGTCGCGGACTTATTGAGTGAGGCGATGCCATCGCGAAGGCTTTTGAAATACAATGCTCACTGAAAACCACACCTGGTAATTTTTGTCTTTTTCAACCCGCAGCTATGGCCATTTAATGTCCCAACCCCCCCCCGAACAGGAACAATCAGCCACGACGCCCAATAGCGCCCTGCAAGGTCAGCAGCATCTGGGCAAAGGCATTGCGTTCATGATGACCGGCTCTGTGCTGTTTGCCATTGCCGATGCCCTTGGCAAACTGGTAACCCAAGGCTATCCCCTGTCCCAGGTGGTGTGGCTGCGCAGTGTATTCGGCCTTATTTTGATTGCCCTGGTAATTCTGGCCAATGGCAAACCCCAGGATTTTAAAACTGCACGTCCGCTAAACCATCTGATTCGCTCCCTGGTAGGAATTAGTATGACGGTATGCATCCTGGTCGGGCTGAAATATATTCCTCTGGCGGAAGTCACCTCACTGGTGTTTGCAACGCCACTGGTGGTAGCGGTTTACAGTATTACCGTGCTCAAGGAACCCATGAACAAAGGCATGTTAATGGCGATCATTCTGGGGCTGGTTGGGGTCATCATTGTCGTCAGGCCTACCCCGGACCACTTCCATATCGCCCATCTGGTGATGCTGGGGTTTGTGCTGTCATCTGCCTATCTGAGCATTTCAGCAAGGGCTATGGTCAAAACCGAATCTGCCTTGACTCTTAATTTCTATATCTACCCTGCCACCATAATTGCCGGGGCCTGGTTTGCCTGGCGTGATTGGGTAACACCGGACTTCCAGTCCCTGGCCATGCTGTTTGGCGTGGCGTTTTTTGCCACCCTTGCCCTGCTGTCCATTACCAAGGCCGTGCATTGCGCCAGCCCGGCAAAAGTAACACCCTTTGATTATTCGCGTATTATCTGGACCCTCGCCCTGGGGTTTTTATTCTGGGGGGAATTACCCGATTCAGTGACCTGGATAGGAATAGCCGTGATCATCCTGAGCGGGCTGTATATCATCAGTAAAGGCAGGACCAGGACTGCAAAGCAGGCAAAGTAATGCAGCAAGGCCCCGACCAGGACAGCCGCCTTGCAGGCACTAAATCGGCATTTCATGCTTCATATAAAGACTGTATTGCTGTAATGTTTTGTGCCAGTAACGATCAGATTGAATGACAGGGGAAAGACTATGGAATTACAAATCAACAATGAAATCCATGAAGTAGATGTAGAAGCAGATATGCCCTTGCTTTGGGTGCTGCGGGATATTATGAACCTGAAGGGCACCAAGTTTGGCTGTGGCATTTCACAGTGTGGCGCCTGCACTGTCCATATTGATGGTGAACCGGTGCGTTCCTGCTCTTTTCCAGTGGCGGCGGCGGCGGGTAAAGCCATCACCACCATCGAAGGTCTGTCAGCGGATGCTTCCCATCCTGTGCAACAGGCCTGGGTCAAACACCAGGTCCCCCAGTGCGGTTATTGCCAGTCAGGACAAATCATGACAGCCGTCTCCCTGCTGGCGAAAAAACCCAAACCCTCTGATGCAGATATTAATGCCGCCATGACCAATCTCTGCCGCTGTGGCACCTATAAACGCATTCGGGATGCCATCCATGATGTGGCTGGCAATAATCCTGAAAACACACTGGCCTACGAAGCATAAGGAGCGGATCATGAAAAATTCAACTATTAATTCATCTCGACGCCGCTTCATCCTGACCTCTGCTACTGTTGGCGGCGGTTTTGCCCTGGGACTGCATTTGCCTGGTAAAGCGCAGATGGCAGCCGATGGCGGCAGCGACATCAATATCTGGGTACAAATCAGCCCTGATGATCTGGTTACCATCAAATATGCCCGTTGCGAGATGGGCCAGGGCAGCATGACCTCTGCCCCCCAGCTGGTCGCCGATGAACTTGATGCCAATTGGGAACAGGTCAATATCGAATATGTAGATGTGAATGAACATATCCGCATGGATCGAGCATGGGGCGCTATGGTCACCGTTGGCAGTCAGACCATTCGTAACTCCCAGGAATATCTGCGCAATGCCGGTGCAAGTGCCCGCACCATGCTGGTAGCTGCTGCTGCTGATACCTGGGGTGTTGATGCCGCTGAAATCAATGTCAGCAACGGCATAATCAGTCATGCCGGCAGTGGTCGGGAAAGTGGCTTTGGCGCCTTTGCCGCAGCTGCAGCCGCCCAACCAGTCCCGCCATCAGTGACGCTGAAAGATCCAGCCGACTGGCACATCATCGGACAGTCCTTCCCGCGCGTGGATATTCCCCCTTCCGTGGACGGCTCCCAGGTATATGGCGTAGATATAGAATTACCCGGCATGGTGTATGCCTCGATAAGGCAGTGTCCGGTTTTTGGTGGCACGGTAAGATCCTTTGACGCCAGTAAAGCCCGATCGCGCAGAGGAGTCATTGAGGTCATGAGCATAGATGACAATGCTGTGGCTGTAGTAGCCGATAACTGGTGGCGCGCCAACAAGGCCCTGCAGGAAATTGAAATTGAGTGGGATAGCAATGGTAATGGTGATGTCAGCAGTGATGACATTCTTGCTACCTTCAAAGCCAGTCTTGATGCGCCTGAAGCGGCGCTCATGCCCAATAATAGTGGCGATGCTGATCGGGCTCTGGCCAATGCAGAGCAGGTACTGGAAGCCGAATACTTTACCCCTTTCCTGAGCCACTCCCCCATGGAACCCATGGGTGCTACCGTTCGCATTAACCCTGATCGAGTCGATATCTGGGCTTCCACCCAGGCACCTGAAGGCCTGGTCTCAGAAGTCGTCAATGCGCTTGGTGTGGAACAGGAAAATGTCTACGCCCATCGTGTCCAGGCCGGCGGTGGCTTTGGTCGTCGCGGTGGCTCCAGTGACTATGCACGTTCCGCAGCATTGATTGCGGCCCAGCTACCCGAAGGTACACCGGTGAAGTTGCTCTGGACTCGAGAAGAAGATACCCAACATGACTTCTACCGTCCCCTGGCAATGTATCGCCTGAAGGGCGGGCTGGATAGCAACGGCAATATTTCAGGCTGGAAAGCGCGTATTGCCAGTGGCTCAATTCTTAACCAGATGCGTGGCGTGCCCCTGCGCGATGGTGTCGATTTCACTGCTGCGGAAGGATTTACCCGCCTGCCTTACCAGATACCCGATCAGTTTCAGGACTTTAAACTTACCCCTACCCACGTGCCGCTGGGTTTCTGGCGCACCGTTGGCTGGTCGCAAACCCCCTTCGCTCGTGAACAGTTTATTGATGAACTGGCCGGGGCTGCCGGCGAAGACCCCTACCATTTCCGCCTGAAACACATGGCGGAAGATGAACTGTCCCGCCATATTCTGGAGAAGGTCGCCGATGCCATCGGCTGGAATGAAGCACCTGCAGCAGGTATTTATCGTGGTATTGCCACGACTGAACCCTATGGCAGTTATACCGCTGCCGCTGTGGAGTTATCGGTTAATGATGCCGGGGCCATTAAAATTCATCGTGTCATCCAGGGCATTAATACCGGCCATATGGTCAATCCGGATAATGTGACAGCCCAGCTTGAAGGCGCTACCGTCTGGGCCATCAGCGCCGCCATGTGGGGTGAGATTACGCTGCAGGAAGGTCAGGTTCAGGAAAGCAATTTCCACAACTACCGACTCCTGCGCATGGCAGAAATGCCAGTGATTGAAACGGTTCTGGAAGCTACCGGCGGTTTCTGGGGAGGTGTGGGTGAGCCCGGCCAAGCGCCAATCCTGCCTGCATTTTGTAACGCCATTTATGCCGCTACTGGTACCCGTGTCAGGTCCCTGCCGCTAAAACATCATGGTTTTAGCCTCGCCTGATAAGGACGTCTCGTTCACGGCAGACTTTTCCCGACTACGCGTCGCGGTCAAGTCTGCTGTTTTCAATTTTTTCTGTTTTACAAAGAACCCAAGCCGGCGGCTTTGTTCATCCTCATCCTGTCCTGAGTTTGGGCTACTGAACTAGACAGGAAAAAATATGGGAATCATGAAGCTCAGACTTACCCACATGATCACGGTCAGTGGAATACCCACCTTGAGAAAGTCATTAAAGGAATAGCCACCGACCGTCATCACCAGCAAATTGGTTTTATAGGCCATGGGAGTGGCATAGGACATATTGGCACCAAACAGTACTGCCAGTACAAAAGGCTCCACAGCAAGTCCCTGCTGCTGGGCAATACTCATGGCAATGGGTGTGCCGATCACGGCAGCGGCATTGTTGGAAACAATATTTGTCAAAATAGCCATCAGCAGCATCAGGCCACTGAGTTGCAGGGTAATAGAGGAATCCGAGGTCATACGAACAAACTGCCCAGCCATGACATCGGCCGCGCCGGTATTAAGCATCGCGACGCCAAGGGCAAGGGAAGCCGCTACAATTAATACTATCTGGGTATTCACCGCTTCCCCCACATCACGCCAACCCAGACAGCCACTGACTATCAGCAGCAAAACCCCCAGCACAGAGCTGATGGCAATGGGGAGTAACCCGAGAGCCGCCACAGCCACTACCAGCACCATAATGCCTAGAGCCACTGGCGCTTTTTTCGAATGAGGAAGATCTGATGTACCATCAAGCACCAGTATTCTCCCCCCCTTTTTCAATTCGGCAATCTTCTCACTGGCGCCCTGAACCAGCAGCACATCACCGATCTGCAGTGGAATATTTGACATTTCCGACATCAATTTTCGATTCTGCGAACCGGCACGATGCAGCGCCAGTGTCGCTACCTGGTAACGATCTGCAAAGCGCATATTGGCCAGCGTCCTGCCCAGCAATGGCGAGTTCTGGGTCACAATAACCTCTGCCATTTGCTGCCCTTCCGCCTGTAATGGATGATCTTCATCCACACGGTTATCGCTGCTATAAAGTTCTGCGCCAAGCAGTTTCTCAAAGGCCTTAAGGTTGTCAGGGGTATCGCGGACCAGTAACTGATCCCCAGCACCAAGCTTGATACTGCCATGGGGGACAGACAGATAATCGCTGCCTGCCCGTTTTACATAGAGCACCTTGATTTCATTATCAGTTTTTTCCACCGCTTCCTTCAGGGTAAGTCCATCGGCGACGCCCGCTTCATTGATACTCAGTGCCCCGGAATAAATACGCGGTGAAGAGTCCTTCAACTCCGAATCCCGTTCCGGCAGGATGCGCGGAGCAATCAACCACAGGTAGGCAATGGCCAGAGTGCTGGTAATGGCCACCGGTGCCAAAAACTCAAACATACTGAAGCTATCCATGCCCATGCTCACCGCTACCGAAACCACCAATAAATTACTGGAAGTACCAATGGTCGTTCCCATACCACCGATAAGTGTCGCAAAACCCACTGGCATCAGGATGCGCGAAGCAGGTGTCTGGGTTTTCAGGGAGACACTGGTGAGTATGGGCAAAAGCAGAATAACGATAGGCACATTATTGACAAAGGCACTAAGCCCGGCGCCAACCAGCAGGGTGAGCAGAAAAGACAGTTGCGGGGAAATTTCCCAGAACCTTGCCAGCATTCTGCCAATTGGTTCCAGGGCGCCGGTGCGTGCCAGGCTATGCCCCACAATCATCAGTGCGGTGACAGCCACCAGGGCCTCATGACCGAAGCCGGAAAAAAAATCTATGGCGTGGAGTGTCTCGCCGTCATGGCTGTAGGGGAACAGTTCAAAACCTGCCGTCAGGGTCACCAGCACAAACAGACTTGAGGTTTCCAGCGGGATTTTATCGCGGGTAAAAAGAACCAGCGCCAGCAGAGTAAGTACCAGCACACCTATGGCATGAGGATTAAGAGATAATTCTATCGGCATATTTTCGGTATACTGCTGCCGCTCAACATGACATCTATACTAAACCATCAGCTGACTATAAAGACACCACTGATATTCAAATCATTACTATTTATCTCACAACTAATGTCTCAACCAATGACACACACCCTGGACTATCTTTTTGTATATGGCACTTTGCGCAGTGACTCTGACTCAGCGAATTATCACAGGCTGATAGCCCCCGAATTTACCCTGATAAGTCGCGCCACCTTGCCAGGCAGGCTGTATCTGATAACAGATTATCCGGGTTTGTTGCGCGCGAAAAACGACAGCGAATATGTTGTGGGGGAATTGTATGCATTTAGTGGCGGGGAATCCCGACTAACGGCCCTGGATGAGTACGAAGAATGTGCAGCTCATTCGCCGCAACCTCACCTGTATACCCGTACCCGTGAAAGCGTTTCATTACCTGATGGTTCCGTCTATTCTGCCTGGGTATATTTCTACAATCTACCGGTCGCTGAAGACAGTCTGATCAGGTCCGGTGACTTTCTCGATCCGTTCTAGACAATTACGTAAAAACATTCTGCCAGAGCAGGTTGTATTCCTGTAAAATCGCGTTTTTTTCTCTCCGGACAAGCAAGCCATGAAAGATCTCACTCAGGGTTCCATTACTCGTACCATACTGACCATGGCGGCGCCCGTGGCTGCCGGTATGATTTTCCAGACCCTATATCTGTTAATTGATCTTTATTTTGTCTCTGCCCTGGGGGATGCGGCTATTGCCGGGGTCGGTGCCGCTGGCACCTTGTTTTTTGTCGTAATGGCGTTAAGCCAGGTACTGGGCGTGAGTTCTGTGGCCCTGATTTCCCAGGCCGTAGGTCGCAAGGACCAGGATTATGCAAACCTGGTATTCAACCAGTCCATGGTGCTGGCAGCCCTGTGTGCCATCTTCACTCTGGTGGGTGGCTATACTCTGTCGGATCTGTTTATGAGCACTATTGCCGCTGGAGATGCCCAACGTCAGGGCGTTATCTTTCTGAACTGGTTCCTGCCCGCCATGGGCATGCAATTCGCCATCATGGGAATGGGCTCTACCCTGCGCGCCACCGGTATCGTCAAACCCACCATGATGATCCAGGTCATCACCATCATTCTTAATATTATCCTGGCCCCAATTCTCATTGCTGGCTGGGGACCGGGTCCAGCGCTTGGCGTCATGGGTGCCGGCCTGGCTACCACCATTTCCAGTGCAATCGGTGTTATTTTACTGCTGGCCTATTTCATCAAGCTGGAAAAATATGTGTCTTTCCAGCCAGGCCTGTGGAAACCCCGTTTTGCTATCTGGGGCAGAATGCTCAATATCGGACTGCCGGCGGGCGGCGAGATGCTGCTCATGTTTGGTTATTTTGCCATCGTCTACTGGCTGATCCAGGACTTCGGCGAAGCCTCCCAGGCGGGCTTTAGTATTGGCGGGCGCATCATGCAATCCATCTTCATGCCGACCATGGCCATTGCCTTTGCCGTGGGCCCCATTGCCGGGCAAAACTTCGGAGCCGGCCATGGCGACCGGGTTCGCGAAGTCTGTTACAAGGGCATCATGCTCAGTGCCTTTGTTATGTTCGTAGTTACCCTGGTGCTGCAATTTCATCCTGAAACTATTATTGCCTCCTTTTCTGAAGAAGCTGAAGTCATCAGTGTCGGGGCCGGATTCCTGCAGATCATTTCCTGGAATTTCGTTGCCCAGGGCATTATTTTTACCTGTTCCGGCATGTTTCAGGGGCTGGGCAATACCAAACCGGCCATGCTTAGTTCCGCCAGCCGCCTGCTTATCTTTATTCCCATTGCTGTATGGATGAGCAAACAGGACGGCTTCACAGAAAACCAGATCTGGTATGTCTCGGTATTGTCCGTCACCTTGCAGGCAGTAATCAGTTTTTTCCTGGTACAAAAGGAAATGGCAATAAAACTCAAAGGACTGCAGCAACCCGAAGCACTGGTGACTATCCCAACCTGAGACTGATCCTGTTAGCATGAACCCCGGTTAAATTCGGATTTGCGCGCTAGTTTGCGCAGGCATAGCGACTTCAGCCAAAACAACATCCAACGTGAGACATACTCGGTACCATGCCCCTACTTACCCTGAAAGATATCCATCTGGCCTATGGGCCACAGGTCTTGCTTGAAAAGGAAGCCATGACCATTGAGTCTGGCGACATTATCGGCCTGCTCGGGCGAAATGGCGTTGGCAAAACCTCCCTGCTGAAAATTCTGATAGGCGAGAACAAACCGGACAGCGGTGAACGCTGGGTAAGTCCGGGCATACGCATCGCCGCACTGGAACAGGAACTGCCCTTCCAGGCAGAAGAAACCGTCTATGAATTTATCGCCGGAGGCCTGGAAAAAGTGGGTCGCCTGTTAAAAGAATATCATCAGCTGACAGTGCTGACAGAAGGCACTGTGGACATGGATAAACTGTCAAGACTGCAAACAGAAATCGATGCCATCGATGGCTGGAAAATTCAGCAGAAAGTAGAAACCGTTATCAGCCAACTGGACCTGCCCAGTGATAGCCTGATGTCGAGTCTCTCCGGTGGCTGGTCGAGGCGGGCTGCACTGGCAAGAGCACTGGTGCTGGAGCCGGATATTTTACTGCTGGATGAACCCACCAACCACCTGGATATTCCTGCTATCGAATGGCTGGAAAAACTGTTACTGGATTTTCGCGGCGCCATTGTTCTGATTACCCATGACCGAACCTTTCTGCAGAAAGTTTCGAATCGCATCATGGAGCTTGATCGTGGCCACCTTATTTACTGGCAGCATGATTACGAAGGGTTTTTAATTCATCGGGATCAGCAACTGGCTGCAGAAGCGAAAACCCATTCTGAATTTGACAAGAAGCTGGCCAGAGAAGAAGTCTGGATTCGCCAGGGTATCAAGGCCCGACGCACACGTAATGAAGGCCGCGTTCGTGCCCTGGAAAAAATGCGCAGTGAATTAAAAGCGCGCCGCAATGTTCAGGGCAATGCCAGAATTTCTCTTAACAAAAGTGACGCTTCTGGCAAGATCGTGGTTGAGGCGCTGGGCATCAAGCATGGCTATGATGACAAACAACTGGTGAAGGATTTCTCAATTACCATTATGCGCGGAGACCGTATTGGCCTGATTGGTCCTAACGGCACTGGCAAAACCACCCTGCTGAAAATATTACTGGGACAACTTACCCCGGACCACGGCAAGGTCAAAATCGGTACGCGGATCGAAATTGCCTATTTTGACCAGCTCAGGGAGCAACTTGAACTGGAAAAAACCGTTCAGGATAACCTCGCCGATGGTGGAGATTTTGTCACCATCAATGGTCGCGATGTCCATGTCATCAGTTACCTGCAGGATTTCCTGTTTACACCTGATCGCATCCGCCAGCCGGTAAAATCTCTTTCAGGTGGCGAACAGAACCGCCTGATTCTTGCGCGCCTCTTCAGCAAGCCCGCCAACATGCTGGTTTTGGATGAACCAACCAATGATCTGGACATGGAAACCCTGGAATTGCTTGAGGAAATACTGTTGTCTTTTGATGGCACCCTGTTACTGGTCAGCCATGACCGCGCCTTTCTCGACAACGTCGTCACCAGCTCCATCGTGTTTGAAGGTGATGGTGAAGTGAATCATTATGTTGGTGGTTATCAGGACTGGATTAATCAAGGCGGCTCTTTTAGTAGTGAAACCAGTACAGGAAAAAACGCTGGAACGAGCCAGGAAAAGCCGGAGCAGCTAAAACCACTAAAACAGCAGTTAACCCAACCGCGCAAACTGTCATATATGCTGCAACGGGAGCTTGAACAGTTACCTGGCAAAATTGAAGAGGCCGAAACAGCACTAGGACAGCTGGAAGAGATTATTTCCAGTCCCGAGTTTTACCAGCAAGAGCAATCCAGAATCGACGAAGTACTGAAACAGGTCTCCGCCGCACAGGAAAGTCTGGAAAAACTCTACGCGCGCTGGGAAGAAATAGAACAGGGTCAGCAATAATCCATGAGCCGACCCGACCCTGGCCGATACTATTGCCGAAGAGGATTACAGGTTCAAAATAGAATATTCACTGAACCTTGATTAACACTTGCCAGAAAAACCGACGATCTTAAGGGAGATATCCTATCGCGA
>JAHEHN010000145.1:798-2293 GCA_024644515.1 Gammaproteobacteria bacterium | reverse complement strand
TCGCGATAGGATATCTCCCTTAAGATCGTCGGTTTTTCTGGCAAGTGTTAATCAAGGTTCAGTGAATATTCTATTTTGAACCTGTAATCCTCTTCGGCAATAGTATCGGCCAGGGTCGGGTAGGGTGATGCATCCAGCAATCTGAAGCTGTAATCCTCAGTTTTTACGCTTGAGCCTGGCATATCACCGTTGCCTTCAAGATTCAGTTCCATCAGGGTAATAGTATTGCTGACATGATCCTGCAATTGCAGACCTATAATTATCTCACCGGCTACTATGCATTGAGCATCTTGCGGGCAGCGTGAATCCTGAATATCCAGCAGGGTCAGCGTATCATTGGTAAACAGAAGCGCGGGGGTTGCTGATTATAATGTCACGCTCTGCGCGCCCACTGAAGCGGCATCAGTCTTGCTGGCAGAAAGGATGCTGAATTCTCCTGTTTTGCTGTTCAGGTTAATAGTGACATCCTGGTAATAAACGGATCCGTTAATCACCAGAAGAGGAACATTTAAGGTGTTGTCATCGGTGGAAAAAGTCGCCACTTCTGCAGCAAGTTGAGTGCAACAAAGTGTCATTAAAAACGTATATATTATTTTCATGGCAGACTCCTGCTAACTTCTGGTCATGGTTGGGTGCTGGGCCCGATCAGTCTTTTAATGCCGTTTCATGCCGGGCTTCTAGAGGCATCAGTGCCGCACGAATGCTTGCCCCCCAGATCAGGTTGCCCATGGTATTAAGATGGAGATCGTCGGCGACAAAAATATCGTCCATCACTGTCCCATCCTGCTTCAGAAAAGGATTGGCCACATCAACGTAATGGACCAGGGGGTCGGTTGCGGCAATCATTCGGTAGCCAGCATTTACCAGCTGTGCGTTTTGCCAGATATTTTTACGCAATATGCTGGGTTTTACGGAAAGCACATAAATGCGGGATTGCGGTAACTCGTCGTGAATACGGCTGATAATCTGCTGCAACTGCTCAAGGATGGTTTCTGCAGGAACACCATAGGCAGTATCGTTATCACCTTCATAGATCAGAATGGCCCGAGGATTGTACTTCAGTACTACGCGGTCCAGATGAAACAACAGGTCTCCCATGACGCTGCCACCAAATCCTCTTGGAATAACGGTTAGCGGGGCCAGGGCTGCTGCAGCCTGATCATTCCAGCGGGCAATGCTGGAACTGCCGCTAAGCACAATAGCACCCTGCGGTGGGGGATTAAGCTCATCCTGACGCTGAAATGCCTGCATATCACTTTCCCAGCGTGTCGGGTCGAGATCCGCTTGTGAACTGACTCCCCCTGTTAAAAGTAGAAGAGCTAGCAAGGCGATAAAGCGGATAGAAGAATTGCTGTAGAAACTTTTCATTTTCAAATTCCAGGTCATATTTTTGTTACGAATACAGCTGATAGTAAGCAAATATGGATTAAACACCAATAGTGAGAAAACATCTGCCAGAAACTCAATAATGCCAGTGCACCACGTATCAGTAAAA
>JAHEHN010000145.1:0-788 GCA_024644515.1 Gammaproteobacteria bacterium | reverse complement strand
ATAATGTTTGGTAGTGAAATGATGTAAATCAACATGGTAACATTACTCCAAGGTTACTATTTGCCCGTCAGATTTTCCTTTCAGATAATCAGTATCAAGAATTAATTTACCGAGCCAGACCTCAGCTCTATACCATGAATTTCCCGAATTGAATGATAAAATTCATGAAATGAAGACAAATAACAATCATTTTCGCAGACTGTTTGATGAGTATCATGAGCTAACTACGCAAGTGGAGAACATGGAGAACGAAGTAACACCGGTGTCTTCCATGACTGAAGAAGAGGCGAAGAAACGCCGCTTGCATTTGAAAGATGAACTTTACGCCATGCTTATCAAATAAAACTTCTGATGATTTAAAAACCAGCCTCATGACTGGCTTTTTCTTTTCTGAAATTTATAGCGAGACAATCTCAATAAATTCCTGGAAAAGGTCTATTGCCAGTCTGCAGGGTTTAACGCGTAATATTTTCTCAGCACCTCGAATAATTCCGGATGCTTTTCCCTGAGTTTCGCAGGTTTCTCAAAAAAGGTTTCTGTCGCCACGGAAAAAAATTCGGCTGGATTGGTGGCACCATAATAATCCATTACTGATTTGTGGTGATGAGTAAAATCTTTGTTCAACTCCTCGAATTCTTTAGAAAGAATGTTTGCCCAAGTGGTATAGCTATTGCTGTGTAAAATCGGCGCGCCATTGGCTGAACCGGATTCGCTGTCAAGCTGGTGAGAAAATTCATGCAACACCACATTTTGCCCATCCTGAAAATTCCTGATGCCTTTTTTAACAT
>JAHEHN010000141.1 GCA_024644515.1 Gammaproteobacteria bacterium | reverse complement strand
GCGGCTATGTTTCCGGAAAAAGTTAAAAACATGATCCTGTCGATCACGCCCATCGACTTTGCCGCCGACAGCGAAGACGATGACCCCAGTCACGGTTTCCTCAACCTGTGGATTCGCAATCTGGAAGAATACGATATCGAAAAACTGCTGGATGCCTTTGGTAACCTGCCCGGCGAATTAATAGGCGCGGTGTTTTCATCAATGACGCCGATACGTTCCATGACCAAGTACAACCTGGATCTGCTTAATGCCGCCAGCGACGATGACAAGTTATTAAATTTTCTGCGCATGGAAAAATGGCTGGCGGACCGTCCCAACCATCCCGGTGCCGCTGCGCGCGAATGGCTGATTGACCTGTATAAAGAAAACAAACTGGTAAAAGGCGAGTTTGAACTGGCCGGTGAAAAAGTCGACCTGGCCAATATCACCATGCCGGTGTTAAATATTTTTGCCAAACACGACCATATTATTCCGCCCCCATGTTCCGCTGCCCTAGGTAAATACGTAGGCAGCGATGATTACACCGACCTGTGCCTGCCCGCGGGGCATGTGGGTATTTATGTCAGTAGCAAATTGCAGGGATTGGTGGGGGATAGTATTGCGCAATGGTTGATCGAGCGTCAGTGACGCTGCCGCAGTCCGTAGGTCGGATAAGCGCAGCGCATCCGACGAGAGTAAAGTGTAAAGTGAAAAGAGTTCCGTAAAAACCTTCAGGCAAATACCAGGGCTCATTGAGGTGGCTGAACTTCAAAAATACTTTACAGGATAAACAGGTCGGATAAGCGCAGCGCATCCGACGAGAATAAAGCGTAAAGTGAAAAGAGTTCCGTAAAAACCTTTAGGCAAAGACCAGAGTTAATTGAGGAGGCTGAACTTCAAAAATACTTTACAGGATAAACAGGTCGGATAAGCGCAGCGCATCCGACGAGAATAAAGCGTAAAGTGAAAAGAGTTCCGTAAAAACCCTGCAGGCAAATACCAGGGCTTGTTGAGGAGGCTCAAGGTCAAAAATACTTTACAGGATAAACAGGTCGGATAAGCGCAGCGCATCCGACGAGAATAAAGCGTAAAGTGAAAAGAGTTCCGTAAAAACCTGCAGGCAAATACCAGGGCTCATTGAAGTGGCTGAACTTCAAAAATACTTTACAGGATAAACAGGTCGGATAAGCGCAGCGCATCCGACGTGACGTTACCAAAGCATCAGTAGTTTAACCGTTCAGGTCAGCAACGTCGGAAGACGGCCAAAGGCCTTTTCCGACCTACGGATTTCTTGTAACTTGGGACGGTATTAATAAACAACCAAACCAGCAGATTTAACCATGGTCCAAAAAATAATAAGCCCCGAAGATGCAATCTCCCTTATCCGTGATGGGGATACTGTGGCTATTTCTGGGTTTGTGGGCATTGGGACGCCGGAAGAGCTGATCATTGCGTTGGAAAAACGTTTTCTGGAAACCGGGCATCCACGGGATTTGACGCTGGTGTTTGCGGCGGCGCCGGGTGATGGCGGTGAGCGCGGAGTGAATCGTCTGGCCCATGAAGGCCTGGTGAAACGGGCTGTGGGTGGCCACTGGTCATTGGTGCCCAAGCTCTCGGCCATGGCCGTGGAAAACAAGATTGAAGCCTATAACCTACCGCTGGGTTGTGTGTCCCAGTTATTTCGTGTGATTGCCGGTGGTAAACCGGGGCTGCGCACCAAAGTCGGCCTGCGCACCTTTGTCGACCCGCGCATCAGTGGCGGCAAGATCAGTGAAAGTGCCACGGAAGACCTGGTGCACCTGGATACCATTCGTGGCCAGGAATGGCTGTTTTATAAAGCCTTTTCCATTGATGTCTGTCTGCTGCGCGGCACCACCGCTGACGCCCATGGCAATGTCACTTCCGAGCGCGAGGCGCTGGAGCTGGATGTCACGTCTATTGCCATGGCCGCCCATAATTCCGATGGCGTGGTTATTGTGCAGGTGGAACGTATTGCCATGAATGGCTCACTGGCGCCGAAAAATGTATTGATTCCCGGTGCGCTGGTGGATTGTGTGGTCAGATCTAAACCGGAAAATCATCACCAGACTTTCGGTACTCCCTACGAACATGCTTTCAGTGGCGAAATGCGCGTGCCGCTGGAAGAACTGCCGGTGATGCCGCTGGACGAACGCAAGATCATGGCGCGCCGGGCGGTGATGGAATTGCCCATTGGCGGCGTGGTGAATCTGGGCATCGGCATTCCGGAAGGCGTGGCCAAGGTGGCCGCGGAAGAAGGTCTGCTGGATCAGGTGACACTGTCAGCAGAAGCGGGCACCATCGGCGGCATGCCCCA
>JAHEHN010000025.1:29500-53064 GCA_024644515.1 Gammaproteobacteria bacterium | reverse complement strand
TAAGCCAATGTTTTAAACCAACCATTCAAACCCGGCTGCGGCAACGTAGCCGGGTTTTTTATTACCGGTGCTGGAAACTTCCAGCCCCCTTATTATTCTGCTCCTGCTGAACTACAATCTCCTTAAAATTATCACTCGCGATGTCATATGCATAAAACCTGTTTACTGCTTTGTCTGTTTTTCTCCATTTCATAGGAGGTCCTGGCTATTACTTGCCCGGCAGGGTCTGGTTTTGAGCCCGGCAATGATACCTGGCAAGGCTGGGGCGGCAATCATGACAACACGCGATTCAATTCTGATCCGTCAAACTCAATAAGCAGTGCCACCCTGCCCCGGCTCTCGCTGAAATGGGCCTATGGTTTTAAAGACGTACGTTCGGTAATTGGCAATCCGGCATTGTCTGGCAACCGGATTTTTATTGGCGATGAAAATGGCAAAGTTTACTCCCTGGATCGTGATAGCGGTTGCGAAGACTGGATATTCCAGGCAGACAACGGCGTGCGCACCATGCCGCTCATTGAAGAAATTGACGGCCGCTGGCTGGTTTTTTTGGGGATCGCAGCGCCAATTTTTATGCCGTAGATGCGCTAACAGGAAGTCAGCTATGGAAAGTAAAAGTCGACAATCACCAGGCCGCTATCCTGACCGGAGCTCCGCAATATATTGCCCTTGAAAATGAACTCTCTCCCCATCGAATTATTGTGCCGGTATCCTCAAGTGAAGAGGGACTGGGTGCTGTGTCCGTCTATCCCTGCTGCACCTTTCAGGGTAGCGTTGTCAGCCTTGATTCTCTGAGCGGAAATACCCTTTGGAAAACCAGGATGATTAAAGACTCTCCCCGCGAAACCGCTGAGGGAAAGTTTGGACCTTCCGGTGCGGCCATCTGGAGCGCTACTACTATCGACGCTTTCCTTAATCAGCTTTATGTCACTACCGGGGATGCTTACAGCACGCCCGCAGATATCGCCACCGATGCCGTTATCGCCATGAATCTGATCAGCGGAGAAATACTCTGGCGTTATCAGGGCACAGCAGATGACATCTGGACCGTGGCCTGCATGACTCCGAATGCCTTTCCTGAATGTGGGCCCGACCAGGATTTCGGATCTCCCGCAATACTGGTATCAAAGCAACACAACTCCTTCCTTGTAAGTGGTCAAAAAAGTGGCATTGTGCGAGCGCACCAAAGGGAAAGCGGTGAAGTCCTGTGGCAAACGGCGCTAGTGGAAAATACTGATGAGTTTGGTGGCAAGATTGTCTGGGGTGGCGCTGCTGATTCGGAAAACAGTTACTGGGGAATGGGCACTAATGAAATTGTTGCAGTGCGATTGGATGATGGTGAAGTCATATGGTCCAGAACGATTCCACCTGCAAACGGCATGGAAAGCCATCCAGGTCTGGAAGGACCTGTTACCATCAGCCATGATGTACTCTTTTCCGGCAGCTGGGATGGCATGTTGCGGGCACTTTCCATTGCTGACGGTAAAACCCTTTGGGCATTTAATACCGCCAGAGATTTTGAAACCGTCAATGGAATAAGCGCCAATGGCGGCTCCATGGGTGCTGTGGGTCAGGTGGTCGAGGACGGCATGTTACTCGTCACATCAGGCTATATTGGCGTGAGAAATGGCGCTACCGGTAATGTCTTGCTGGTTTTTACTACCGAATGAAATAATAATAAAAAGTATTGCCAGACATTCTCTTCCAACGGGATGTTCGATTTACTTTCAATTTTTGGTATACGATACTGGCTGATAGTGACCTTTCAGTTTTTCAACGGGTTTATAAAAGAGGAATATAATATGAAGACCCTGACAACTATAACCAGTTTACTTTTGCTTCTGACGAGTTTCGGCGTTTCTGCGCAGGATCCTGTTATTGGGGTTGATGACCCGGAATCTCTCTTTGTTGATGATGATCCTGTGCTTCATCGCAACAAACAGGCCGCACTGCATATCATGCGTGAGCTGCTGCAATGCAACCAGTGGGACCGTGCCGGCGAATGGCTGACTGACGCCTATATTCAGCATAACCCCAATGCCGCTTCCGGTCTGGCTGGCGTGATCTATTTCTTTACCGAGGTAATGAATCGACCGGCTATTGAAGACTGCGGCCCTCTTACCACCGAGGTGGTTTCAGTTACAGCGGAAGATGATTACGTGACGGTAATGATGCCACGCACTTATCCGCATCCTCACAAGGAAGGCGAAATGTATTACACCACCTGGTTTGATACCTGGCGTTTTGTTGATGGCAAGGCCGATGAACACTGGGATCCTGCTCTGGTTAATCCCTGATTGCTGCTGATTTAACAGCCTGAAAAAAGCCGGCCTAGCGCCGGCTTTTTTTGTTGCCCTGTTTTCACTACTATAGCTCTTGAACAGGACAGCGTTGACTAATACCCAGCCATTTTCGGGAGCTACTCTCTATGCAAGGCTTCAAGCAATCACCACCCTTTACAGGAATGCTCTGGAAAATGCTGCTGACTCCCCGTGTTAGCCCTGCTTTCGCTGGTCTTGCCCTGCTGGCAGGAATTTCCTTCAGCCAGATTACAAACGCTGGCTCCATCGCTGGCCAGGTGCTGGATGCGAATGGTAATGCCCTGTCAGGTATACAGGTCATTTATACCCGCGAGCCTGGCGCAAAAGGCGCAAGTGTTGTTACCGTATTCAGTGCTGTTGATGGTAGCTACAGTTTTCCTGAAACCTTTGCCGAGCGCATTAATAACGATTCCAATATTATTGCCCGCGGACTGGGTTATCAGCAGATTGACAGGCTTGTCGATACTGATCGTCGTTCAGCTCAACTTACTTTCGTTATGCAGTCTGTCACCAACCAGGTGGACGTGGCACCGGCCTCGGCATGGCTCGGTCGCATAGAAGACAGACAGGAGAAAGCTGACTTTGTCATGAACTGCATCGACTGTCATCAGGTTCCCGCGTCAGAAGTCAGGGATTATGCCCGCGCAATTGATGATGTACACGCTGCCCAGCCGGAACTGGCGCGCAGGCAAAGCTGGGACTCCATCGTCAAATACATGAACTTTCTGTCAGCCTGGGAATTCAGTCGTGGTGGCCGCGCTGAAGGCGCTGAAATTGATGCCCAGGCAGTCTATGCCGTTGAAAATTCCGCTGAGGTCATCGACGTACTCACAACATACTTTAATGACCGCATGGACCATATAGAAGGATATGATCGGGGAGCCCCCTTGATTGCCACAAGCGACACAGCAATATGGGAATATGAAGTGCCGGAACCCAATGCCATTCGCGAAGCCGTCATGCTGGGGGATCCGGCCATGCTCCTCGCCGCCGATGTCAACGCCAACCGCATTGTCGGCATAGATGTCAGGACTGGAAGGCAGCAAAACTTTGAGGTTCCTACTGATTACCTGATTGCCCCTCATTCATTGCATCGCAGCTCCAATGGAGAATTATGGGTAACCCCGCTTTTCAATGATAGGGTCGCCAAACTGAATCCGCAGTCGGGGGAGTGGCAAACCTGGCGTCTTAAAACTTCCACTGGCGGCGGGGTTGGCATTCACGACCTCAGCTTCAGCTCGGAACACGAGTTACTCAGCGATGCTGAAGGAAGAGTCTGGTTTTCAGATATCGGCAACAGAGCTGTAGGCTTTTTTGACCCTGTAAATGGTGAAACCCGAATCTGGAATACTCCAGTTGCCGAGAGCCGGGCCAATGATAGCGCCCTCTATGGCACTGCCTCAGTATACGGATTGGTGATGACCAGTGACCGCAAGGAAGTCTGGTACTCACAACTGGGTAACGGCGTTTTTGGTGGCTTTAATATCGACACCGAGGAATTTATTGGCCCTTTTGTATTGCCAGATCCCAACACAGGACCTCGTCGCATCACTATCAGTGGTGACGACATTATGTACCTGGCGCTTTATGGCACAGGTCAGATCGCAGAGTTTGATATCAAAAAGCGCGAAATGATCGCCATTCATGATTTACCCGACATCGGTGCTGCCCCCTATTCGGTAACCTGGGATAGCGTGCGCCAGGTAGTGTGGGTCGCTACTGCCAACGCCGATGTAATTTACCGTTTTGATCCGGCAACGCGCGCCTTTGGGGTACTTCCCCTGCCCCGCGAACAAAGCTTTCTGCGCATGATTGATATTGACCCTGCAAGCGGTGTGCTGGTGAGTTCTTATGCCAATATTGTGGAAAACGTTAATGGTCCGCGTATGGCGCTGATCATTGAGCCCGGCGATGGCGCCTACCCAGTTAGGTTTTCAATGGAAAATGCCAGCGCTCCCACGCCAGCCGAATGAACAGGAGCCAGGTTTCATGATTAATGTACTTTATAGATATACCTCATATCTGTTTTTTTTGTATGTCTTTATTATATCTTTTCCTGCCTATGGACAGGATCAGGCAGAGACCCTCATCAACGACGAAATGTGCTATGCCTGTCATCAGCTGGACAGTGCCTCCATAGGGCCGTCCTGGCAGGCCATAGCCGCTCGACATGCCGAGCGCAGGGATCAGGTAATGCAGGTTCTGGCGGGAAAAATAATTCGCGGTGGCGGCGGTAATTGGGGAGTCGTGCCAATGGTACCCAATCAACGCGTGAGCGATGAGCAAGCTCTGCTGATGATGCAATGGATTCTTGAGCAAGCTCCCAGATAACGAGAGTTACAAATCTCAGGTCACTAGTTGCAAGCAGGCAACCAACACGGCCAGCTTTGGCCTTTATTGTGACTTGCAACTTTGTTATTACAACGCCGTTTAAAAGCCCTATTTTTTTCAAGGGATTAAGCCCTTTTTGATGCAAGTTTTCGATAATCGAAAATTGCTGGTCTCACGCTCTCATGGTAGAATTCGCGCTCCAGAGAAGACCACTAACCCGATTTATCAGCCTGAAAATTCTGGATATTATATTTAGCGTTACTCAGCCCTTTATCAGCATCAGCAAGCCAGATTTTCAACTCGACTCTCAATAGCAGGATTTTTTAAGCATGCAGCAGTTATCAGGACCTATCAAATATCAGGAATGGAACCTGGATACGGCCAAAATGGCCGTTCAGGAATTCAGGGGACGCACCGGTGGCGTTATGCTCGCACTTCATCGAATCCAGCAGTTATTTGGCTATATTGATCCCAGCGCCATGACAATGCTGGGCAAAGTATTCAATCTCAGTCGAGCCGAAATACATGGGGTTGCGAGTTTCTACCACGATTACAAAACCAGCAAGCCGGGAAAATATACAGTGAAAGTTTGTCAGGCCGAAGCCTGTCAGGCCATGGGCTCTGTCAAACTGACTGAAGATATCAAGTCTTTTCTAGGCGTTGATTTCCATGAAACCACTGCTTCCGGCGACTTCACCCTGGAGCCGGTTTACTGCCTGGGCAATTGCGCTTGCTCTCCTAATATCATGGTAGATCAGGAGACTTATGGACGTGTCAGCATAGATGGCTTCAAGGCGCTTACTGAATCGCTGAGTGCGGCAACAAGCGAGGAGTCAGTATAATGAGCATTAAAATTTATATTCCCCGCGAAACCACTTCTGCCTCTCTGGGCGCCGAGCTTATCGCCAAAGCGATTGATACCGAAGCCCGTTATCGTAACCTTGAAATAGAACTTGTCCGCAACGGATCCCGCGGGGCCTGCTTTTTGGAACCCCTAATAGAGGTTGAAACAGATAATGGCCGCGTGGGCTATGGTCCGATCACCCTGGAGGATGTTCCTGATTTATTCGATGCGGATTTTTTACATGGCGGTCAACACAGCAAAGCTCTGGGCGATGTAAATGAACTGCCCTGGTTTAAAAACCAGGAACGCCTGACCTTTGCCCGCTGCGGCATTATTGAAGCCACCTCGGTGCCTGCCTATGAAAGCCTGGGCGGATTTGTTGGACTGAAAAATGCTCTGGCCAAAGATAGCGACGGCATCATTGCCGAGATGACTGATTCAGGCTTGCGTGGTCGTGGTGGTGCAGCCTTCCCTACTGCTATCAAGTGGCGCACCGTCGCTGATTGTGTTGCTGATCAGAAATACATTGTCTGCAATGCTGACGAAGGTGACAGCGGCACTTTTGCAGATCGCCTGATTATGGAAGGCGATCCTTTAAGCCTGATCGAAGGCATGACCATTGCCGGACTCGCCGTTGGCGCCGACACCGGATATGTTTACCTGCGTTCTGAATACCCGCTGACCCAACGAATTCTGAATGAAGCGATAGAAAATGCGAAGGCAGCAGGATTTCTGGGTGTCAATATTCAAGGTTCAGGCAAAAACTTCCATCTTGAAGTTTTTATGGGGGCAGGCGCCTATATTTGCGGTGAAGAAACTTCCCTGCTGGAAAGTCTGGAAGGAAAACGCGGGCAGATTCGTTTCAAGCCACCACTGCCAGCTATAGAAGGCCTGTTTGGCAAACCTACCGTGGTTAACAATGTGATCACTCTGGCCTCAGTGCCGGTCATACTGGAAAAAGGTGGCAAGCATTATGCCAACTATGGTCAGGGTCGCTCTTTGGGCACCATGCCCTTCCAGTTGGGAGGAAATATCAAAGAAGGCGGTCTCATAGAAAAAGCCTTTGGCCTCACCTTACGAAATTTAATTGAGGATTTTGGCGCCGGCACCCACAGTGGACGCCCCTTGCGGGCAGTTCAGGTCGGCGGCCCACTGGGCGCCTATTTCCCTGAATCCCTGTTGGATACCCAGCTGGACTATGAAGAATTTGCCAAAGCTGGCGGCATGCTTGGACATGGTGGCGTAGTAGTATTTGATGACAGTGTGGATATGGCCAAACAAGCTCGTTTTTCCATGGAGTTCTGTGCCGTTGAATCCTGTGGCAAGTGCACCCCCTGTCGTATTGGCTCTGTAAGGGGTATGGAAGTTATTGACAAAATCGTTGAAGCCGCTGACGAAACAGAGCGCGAAACACAGCATATTATCCTCAAGGATTTATGCGATACCATGGAATCTGCTTCACTTTGTGCCATGGGCGGTCTCACACCTATTCCTGTGATGAGTGCCGTTAAAAATTTTTCTGCTGATTTTAATAAAGGTGAGCACTGATGAGCTTAGAGAAAGAAATCGATTACGGAACACCGGCTGTTACCAATACAGAAGAAGTTACCCTGGAAATTGATGGCCAATCCATTACTGTTCCCAAGGGCACCAGCATCATGCGTGCATCGCAAATGCTTGGCACTACCATCCCCAAGCTTTGTGCCACAGACTCTCTGGAGCCTTTTGGTTCCTGTCGCCTGTGCCTGGTAGAAATTGAAGGCCGTCGTGGTACTCCCGCTTCCTGTACTACTCCGGTAGAAGCCGGAATGGTGGTGCATACCGAAAATGACAAGCTCAATAAATTACGCAAAGGGGTAATGGAGCTCTATATTTCAGATCATCCACTGGATTGCCTGACCTGCTCTGCCAACGGTGACTGTGAGCTGCAGGATATGGCCGGCGCTGTCGGCTTACGCGAAGTGCGTTACGGCTATGACGGAGCCAACCACCTTGATGCCCCTACTGACACCAGCAATCCCTACTTCCAGTTTGAGTCCAGCAAATGCATTGTCTGCTCTCGTTGTGTACGCGCCTGTGAAGAAGTTCAGGGCACATTCGCATTAACCATCAGCGGTAATGGCTTCAGATCCAAAGTCAGTGCGGGTGTTGAAGAAGACTTCATGAATTCGGAATGTGTCTCTTGTGGCGCCTGCGTCCAGGCATGTCCAACGGCTACATTGATGGAAAAATCTGTTGTCGAAATTGGCACCCCCGAGCACAGTGTTGAAACTACCTGTGCTTATTGTGGTGTGGGATGTACTTTCCGCGCGGAAATGAAAGGTGATCAGGTAGTACGCATGGTTCCCGCTAAATCCGGCAAGGCCAATGATGGCCATTCCTGTGTTAAAGGACGCTTTGCCTTTGGTTACACCACCCATAAAGACCGCATCATGAATCCCATGATTCGTGAAAATACCTCTGATCCCTGGCGTGAAGTGGAATGGGAAGAAGCGATTTCCTATACCGCCAAGCGTTTTATGGAAATTCAGGAAAAGTATGGACGTAAATCCATTGGCGGCATTACCTCTTCCCGAACCACCAATGAAGAAGTCTATGTAGTGCAAAAAATGATTCGTGCAGCGTTTCGTAACAACAATACCGATACCTGTGCCAGGGTCTGTCACTCTCCTACCGGTTATGGTCTGAATCAGACATTTGGCACCTCAGCCGGTACTCAGGATTTTGCCAGCGTTGAAGAAACAGATCTGGTATTGCTGATCGGCGCCAATCCTACTGATGCTCATCCGGTATTTGCTTCACGTATGAAGAAACGCCTGCGCGAAGGAGCGGAAATCATCGTCTGTGACCCACGTCGTATTGACCTTGTCGAATCACCGCATGTTAAAGCTGCTATTCACTTGCCCCTGATGCCGGGCTCAAATGTTGCTCTGATAAATGCCTTTGCCTACACCATCGTAGAGGAAGATCTTGCTGACTGGGATTACGTTAAAGAACGTTGCGACTCGGAAAGTTTCGATGAATGGCTAAGCTTTATCAAAGACCCGAAAAATTCGCCGGAAGCTGTTGCTGATTTGCTCGGCGGAGATGCCGAACAGGTACGTGAAGCAGCCAGACGTTATGCCAGGGCCGAACGTGGTTCTATTTACTATGGTCTGGGGGTTACTGAACACTCCCAGGGTTCAACCATGGTCATGGGTATGGCGAATCTTGCCATGCTAACCGGCAATATCGGCATGAATGGCGCCGGGGTTAACCCGCTGCGTGGTCAGAACAATGTTCAGGGTTCCTGTGACATGGGTTCTTTCCCCCATGAATTCCCGGGCTACCGTCATGTCAGCCGGGATGATGTCAGAAAACAGTTTTCCGACGCCTGGGGCGTAGAGCAGGATGCCGAGCCTGGTTTCCGTATTCCCAATATGTTTGATGCTGCTATCAAGGGTGAGTACAAGGGAATGTTTGTTCAGGGCGAAGACATCGCCCAGTCTGACCCGGACACCCATCACGTGGAAGCAGCCCTGGAAAACCTCGATTGCCTGGTCGTACAGGATCTGTTTTTAAATGAAACCGCCAAATTTGCCCATGTCTTTTTACCCGGCACTTCCTTCCTGGAAAAAGATGGCACCTTCACTAATGCAGAACGCCGTCTGGGCCGGGTAAGACCAGTGATGAAGCCGAAAACAGGCAGGCATGAGTGGGAAATAGTCATGGAAATTTCCCAGGCCATGGGTTACCCGATGCACTATAACAACTCCTCTGAAATCATGGATGAAATTGCAGCGCTGACGCCTACCTTTGCTGGCGTAAGTTTTGATCGCCTGGATAACGAAGGCAGTATGCAGTGGCCGGTTAATGATGCAGCACCAATGGGAACTCCCATCATGCATGTCGGTAGCTTCGTGCGCGGCAAAGGTAACTTCAAGGTCACCGAATTTGTCCCGACTGAAGAAAGAGTGACGAAGAAATTCCCTCTCATTCTCACAACCGGTCGCATCCTCAGTCAGTACAACGTGGGCGCACAAACCCGCCGTACTGAAAACAATCAGTGGTTCCCGGAAGATATTCTGGAAATTCACGAAGAAGATGCACTGGAACGCGGTATAAAAGATGGTGACCTAATCAAGATAGCCAGCCGCAAGGGTGAAACCACCATGCATGCGAAAATATCAGATCGCATGCAGCCAGGCGTGGTATACACCACCTTCCATAACCCGATTTCGGGCGCCAATGTGGTTACTACAGAATTCAGCGACTGGGCAACCAATTGTCCTGAATACAAAGTCACCGCGGTACAGGTAGGTGTGACCGACTCAATGTCTGAGTGGCAGAAGCAGTATCTTGCCTACAATGAGGAGAGACGTAAACTTCCTGAAACCAGCGAAGAAGTATCACACTAGACTGAATATATTTTGAAGTAGGTTTTCGCTACTAAAAATATAAATACAAAAAAGCCGACCTGTTCAGGTCGGCTTTTTTATTGGCAACTATTTACCCATTTACCCGTTTACTCGTTGGAATTTGATTTTCAGTCGGTCCCAGACAGGAAGGTGTCGAGATCTTCTTGGTCGTTGAGGTTAACGAAAACCTTGTCGGAAAAACCTTCTGGCGCAAGAGATGCACTGGAAAAATGTTGTAACAGTGCTTTCATTGAACGATTACCGCCCAGCTCCCGGCTTTGTGAAAACAGGGAATCCAGGTAAGACCTGAGCCTTGAAGATAGCCTGAATACACAGGGAAACACTTCACCAGTGTAATAACAGGCATCTGTCTCACCAATGCCTGCCAATAGCGTTTTCAGGCACTGCTCATCCAGATAAGGCATATCGACGGGGATCACCAGCAAGTAATCTCGCCCCTCCTTATCTAGCCCTGATTGCAGTTCAATATGATGCACGACCGCATGGAGACCACCCAGGGGGCCACATTCAGGAAGCAAATCGGTAATACTTTCATAACCCGCCAGATCACCGCTGATTAATACCTGATCCGAGCCTATGTTTTTCAGTAGTGACAGGGAGCGCTCTACCAGAGTCTGGCCCTGAAAAAGCAGAAACCTTTTATCCTGCCCCATACGCGATGACTTGCCGCCGGCCAATAACAGGGAATAAAGCGTCATAAGCTTGTTTTCAGTATATCCCTACTCCTCTTGCTTAATAAGATGCACATGACGCTGGGGAAAGGGTATTTCTATATTATTTTCAGCCAGGGCTTTGAACACAGCGAGATTTGCGCGGTACTTTGTATCAAACAGCGACGCCGTTGGTACCCAGTAACGCATGCCTATATCAATACTGCTGTCGCCATAATTATCAATCCCTACCTGCGGCTCTTTTTCTGCTACAACGCCTTCTGTTTTTGCCAACGCCTCTCCGATCACTTTAATAGCCAGATCCGGATCTGATGCATAGGCAATGCCCACCACAGTCTCAATAATACTGTTGGTGCGGGAATTGTGAATGATCTCGCCGACAATATGTTTGTTGGGAATCATTATATTTACTTCATCTTCATTACTCAGCACGGTATAGGCAAGCTTCACTTCTTTAACAATGCCAGTGACGCCTTGCACAGAGATGGTATCTCCAACAATAAATGGTCGTGCCACAATGATACTTAGCCCGGCGCCATAGTTTGACAGCAGACCCTGCAAAGCCAAACCAGCACCCAAAGACACCGCACCGATGGCGGCAACAAAGGGCGTGACACTGATACCAATTTTTCCCAAAGCGATAATCGCCGTCATTGCTACAATAAGAATCTTCACAAAACCCGCGGCGAAATGACTCAGCGTGACATCTATGTTTTTTCTTATCATCAGGTTTTCAATTAAATCGGACACTTTTTTACCGATAAACATACCCAGCAACACAATGATGATGGCGCCCACAATCTGGAAGCTGTAATTCACCATGAACTCGACTATGAGGTTATAAATTTCCTGTGCTTGCTGTAATTCCTGTTCCATCTTTGATCCTTCTTACTTGTTGTTTTTAGCTTTTATATTTTCTTTTTTGGTATTTGCACTAACACTATCTTTTATCAGTTATTGATCCGGCTTTTCTTCGCTTCCGTCAGCATAGCGGGCGAACCTGCCGCTATCACCATGCACCTCATCATTGCGTTCCCAGGGCCAGCCGCCAAACTGGTCGCGCTGATAATCCTGGAAGGTTTGCTGCAACTCTTCCCGGGAGTTCATTACAAAGGGACCATACTGGGCGACAGGCTCCGCTATAGGCTGTCCCTGCAAAAGCAGCATTTTTGCTGTCGCCCCGTTACAGGTAATGTCCAGAGGCTGGTCTGAATGTAATTGCAAACCCTGACTAACCGCAACTTGCTGCCCGGCCGCAGTAATGCTTTCACCTTCATAAAAATATAACACACGATTAAGGCCCGCGGTTGATGCCGGCAATGTCCACTGTGCACCCTGCTCCAATTCAATAAGCAATACTGCCACGTTATTTTCAGGATTCGCAGCCCAGGAATCCGGTGGTGGAGCGGGGGCGTGAATGCCTGAAAGTTCCCCGGCAACTAATTCGATGCGAATACTTTTTCCCTGTTCATCCCTGCTTTCAACAACCGGCACATCCTTATTCCAGAACATGGTGAAATGGGGTTCAACCATTTTGCTGCTGGCCGGAAGATTCAACCAGATCTGGAACAATAACAGGGGATTTTCCCCGGACTCATTAAGCAGGGGAAACATTTCACTGTGCTGCACTCCCTTTCCTGCCGTCATCCACTGCACATCACCATCGCCATAACGCCCGGCCGCGCCCAGAGAATCGGCGTGATCCACCAGCCCATTCTGAACGATTGTAATGGTTTCAAAGCCACGGTGGGGATGCCCTGGAAACCCCGGCACCTTATCGCCATGATACATTCGCCAGCCATCCTTTTTCTCAAAATCCTGCCCGATATTGCGGCCGGCAAGAGAAGCCGCTGGCCCTAGCTCTCCATTACCACGGGGAAAATTATCCTGATGAAAGGCACAGAACAGGAACGGGTCAAGAGTTTGCCAGTGAAAGTCCAGCGGCTTCACTGCAATAATGGGATGACTCATAAATATACTACCTTTGATTTTCTATTCGCCGAGAAGCGCCCAGAAAGGCACAATCGAAATATATACCAGGCCGGCTATCATCACGATATAAGCCACATACCTGACAGGGTTTTCTCTGGCAATGTCGAGAAAGGTCCTGGCCTTACCCTCTTCTTTCAGTGCTTCATACTCACTTCGCATGCGCTGGAAACGCTCTTCTTCATGTTGCTTCAGTAAATCTTTGGCCTGCTCCAGCTGATCATCGTTACTCAGCCAAAGGGCCGGCATGGAAATTCCCCAGTTGCCTGCTCCGGTTTCATACACCTCAATTTCATGAGCTTCCATCAGGGCATAAATCTCTTCCAGCTCATCCGCCGGTACCTGCCTGAGTTTCACTAACTGAGTGGCCATGATATTTGACTATTCTCTGAGAAGTTACTTGCTTTACAGCAAGATGAATTGATCTTTCCTGAAACAGCTATATTAACCCAGACTTCCACTGATTAATAAATTCTGTAAGCTGAAATCAATCAGCTCCTGTGTTTTGCACCCCATGCTCCTTGGCTGATTAACGTAAACTCAATGAAATTTTCCAGGGATTCTCCGGTTCTTGGAGAGACTATGACGATATGCTTTAATCTGCTGTCCGCTTTATCTTATTTATCCATATTTTGTTAAGGAGCCAGGGATGCATTTTCCTCTCAACGTTTTCAGCAAGAGCTTTCAAGCACTCATAGCCTTACTGGCTATTCTGATCCTTACGGCGTGTTCTGAATCTTCAGCACCCGAGTCCAATGTAGTCTCTGAATCAGCCCCGGGTGCAAGTTCAGCTTATACCTTAATTGAACGCGTTGATGCTGACAGCGGAGAAATAGTCATTCCTTACAGCAAGTATGAACTGGATAACGGCCTCACCGTCATTATCCACGAAGACATGTCGGACCCGCTGGTGCATGTCGATGTAACCTACCACGTAGGATCAGCCAGAGAGGAACCTCAACGTTCCGGCTTTGCCCATTTCTTTGAGCATATGATGTTTCAGGGATCAGAACATGTGGCAGATGAACAGCACATCGGCATTGTTACTGAGTCTGGTGGCACCATGAACGGCACTACCAGCTTTGACCGTACCAACTATTTCGAAACCGTCCCCAGCAATCAGCTGGAAACCATGCTCTGGCTGGAGTCTGACCGCATGGGTTATTTCCTTGACGCTGTCACGCAGGAAAAATTCGAAGTACAACGTGATACCGTAAAAAATGAGCGCGGCCAGAATTACGAGAATTCTCCTTATGGCTTGTGGTCGGAAAAAATGTTTACTGCCATGTTCCCTCCAGAGCACCCCTACTCCTGGATGCCCATTGGTTTTATTGAAGACCTGGATGCCGCCACGCTGGATGATCTGAAGAAATTCTTTCTGCGCTGGTATGGCCCCAATAACGCCACGCTTACCATTGGTGGTTACGTGAATGTCGAAGAAGCAATGGAGCTGGTGGTAAGATATTTCGGTGAAATCCCGCCAGGTCCAGCTGTAGAAAATGATGTAAAGCAAGCCGCCTCGCTGGATGCTGATCGTTATATTTCCTATGTCGACAGAAACATCCGCTTCCCCGGACTGTTCATCGCTTATCCAACAATCCCCATGGATCATCCAGATCGTGTTGCCCTGGAAGCCATGAGTGAAATCATTACCGTGGGCAGGAAATCCTTTTTCTACAAGAAATTCATACTCACCCAGAAAGCCATTCAGGCCAGTGGTTTTAATTACATGCAGGAGCTGGCCGGCATGCTTATCTTCCTCGTTCTGCCATTTCCCGGAACACCCCTGGCAGATTTTGAAACCGAAATGCGTAACATTATTGAGTCTTTCGACGCTGACTCCATCAGTGATGATGATATCCAGATCTATAAAGCAACCCAGGAAGCAGGTTTGATAAACAGCCTCGCCAGTGTCAGCGGAAAGGTCCGACAACTGGCCTCCAACGAAACCTTTCTTGGTGACCCTAACCAGATTCAGAAAGAACTGGATGATATCCGTGCCCTGACCAAGGAAGACGTGTTACGGGTATATAACGCCTATATCAAGGAAAAACCTGCCATTTACCTCAGCGTAGTGCCTGAAGGCGGCGAAGATATTGTTGCCAAGCCGGATAATTTCACTATTCCTGCGCGGCTTTCCCAGATAGAGAGCACTATTGAAAACCTGGAAGAACGCGATGCACCGGAATCTTTTGATCGCAGCATTCGCCCCACTCCGCCGCCCAATCCTCTGGTTTCCATGCCAGACTACTGGCGCCAGGATTTGAGCAACGGCATAGAAGTAATTGGCACCGCTTATGCAGAAGTCCCGCTGGTTAGTCTGCGGCTGAATTTTGATGGTGGGCACCTGCTGGAATCAGCAGACAAATACGGCGTTGCCAGCCTTACGGCGCAAATGATGAATGAAGGCACCGAGAATTTCAGTGCCGAGGAATTTGAAATTGAACTGAATAAACTGGGCAGCCGTATTTCGGTAGGCTCAGGAAGTGACAGCTTTAATATCAGTGTTCAGTCTTTGTTACGAAATGTCGATGCAACGCTTGATCTGCTGGAAGAACGACTGTTTCGGTCTTCATTTACCCAGGACGATCTCGATCGCCTGCGTCAGCAGCAAATTGAAAATATTGAGGCAAGCAAGGAAGAGCCTTCCGGTATTGCCGGCATGGTTTACCCAAAACTGATTTATGGCGAAGAGCATGCCTATGCCGTTTCTGCTGCGGGTACTATACCCACCCTGCAAAGTATTACTCTGGAAGACATCGAAGCCTTTGCCCGCAAGAACCTGGTGAGTCAGGCCCTCAAGGTTTCCATTGTCGGCGACCTTCCCCAGCAAGAAGTCATTGCCAAGCTGGATTTTCTCCAGGCATTACCCAATGAAAATGTCAGTCTCAATCAACAACCCGCTGGTACTAACGTAAATGAGACTACACTGTACCTGGTGGACAAACCCGGTGCGGCACAGTCCGAAATTCGTGTCGGCTATCTGACTGACCTGACTTATGATGCTGCCGGAGGCTACTGGGAGCGTTCATTGATGAACTATATTCTTGGTGGCGCATTTAACAGCCGCATTAATCTTAACCTGCGTGAAGACAAGGGCTACACCTATGGTGCGCGCAGCAGTTTCACTGGCAGCAAGATACCAGGACCATTTACCGCTTCTGCCAGTGTACGTACCGATACAACGGCTGACTCGGTGGTGCAATTCATTAATGAAATCACCAATTACCGGGACAATGGTATTACCGCGGCAGAGCTGCAATTCACCAAGGATGCCATTGGTCAGAGTGAAGCACGGGATTATGAAACCCCGGGACAGAAGGCGCGTCTGCTGGACCAGATTATTACCTATGATCTTGAAGCCGATTTTGTCAGGCAGCAGCAGGCTGTAATCTCTGCATTAACCGCAGAACAGGTTCAGGAGCTGGCGCGAGAACATCTGCCAGTAGAAAAAATGAAAATTCTTGTGGTTGGTGACAAGACAGTGATTGAGGATTCACTCCTTGCCTTGGGCTACCCTGTTGTCGAGCTTGACGAGGAAGGCAACCCCCTGAACTAGGTTGCGGGTAATTGTTTTAAAAAGGGTCGCAATGCGGCCCTTTTTTGTGAGCTGATTTTGCCTCGGGGCACAAAAATTCTGGTCATGGACAAGTGCGTCATGCGCGTTTATTCTTCCCGGACTTGAATTGGCATCAAACAATAAACACAGAAAAGCTGCAGGCAACATGAACCGTTTCAATGGCTTTAAACAGACATCCGGGTATTTGCTTTCCCTGTTTCATTTTTTCTTCCTTTTCTTCTTTCTTATTGCACTGCAGAACGGTGTTTTTGCTCAGGGCAATGTTACCCATGAACGATTGCTGGACGATGACGATGGCAAAAACTGGTTATCCTGGGGGCGCACCTACAAGGAACAACGCTTCAGCCCGCTGCATCAGATAAACCAGGACACCGTGGCCGAGCTGGGTCTGGCCTGGTCTTTTGACCTGGAAACCTACCGTGGAGTGGAAGGTACGCCCATTGTCGTTGACGGCGTAATCTATACCACCAGCGCCTGGACTGTGACTCGCGCCCTGGATGCTAAAAGCGGCAAATTGCTATGGGAATACGACCCGCAAACACCTCGAGCCTGGGGGCGCTATGCTTGCTGTGGGCCTGTTAGCCGTGGCCTGGCCGTCTGGGAGGGTAAAGTCATTATCGGCACCCTGGATGGCAAACTGATAGGACTGGATGCCGCTAGCGGAGAAGAAGTCTGGATAGCACAAACCACCGACACTGACTGGCCCTACACCATTACCGGCGCGCCCCGCGTCTTTAATGGTACCGTTCTGGTCGGTAATGGCGGTGCCGATTTTGGCGTACGCGGTTTTGTCTCGGCCTGGGACGCCCATACCGGCGAGTTTAAATGGCGTTTCCATACCGTGCCAGGAAACCCGGAAGATGGCTTTGAAAATGAGGCCATGCGTATGGCCGCAGAAACCTGGAATGGCGAATGGTGGACCCTGGGAGGTGGTGGCACGGTATGGGATTCCATTGTTTATGATCCTGGACTCAATCTGGTTTATATCGGTACCGGCAATGGTTCGCCGCTGGCTATTGAGTTTCGCAGCCCCGGTGGAGGAGACAATCTCTTCCTGGCCTCCATTGTCGCCCTGGATCTGAGCACTGGTGAGTATGTCTGGCACTATCAGGAAGTGCCCGGTGAAAAATGGGATTACACCGCCACCCAACCAATGATACTTGCCGACCTGACCATCCATGGAGAAGAACGTCAGGTCATTATGCAGGCCCCAAAAAATGGTTTCTTTTATGTGCTGGATCGCGCCACCGGGGAGTTAATCTCTGCGCGGGAATTTGTGCCTAATACCTGGGCCAGTCATATCGATATGTTAAGTGGCCGGCCTGTGATCAACCCCGAAGCTGATTTCGGTACGCAAACAGTATTGATAACCCCGGGCGCAGGCGGCGGCCACAATTGGGAACCGATGTCATACAGCCCCGTTACCGGCCTGGTCTATTTTACCGCTCAGGAAGACTGGATATCCTATTCCGTTGCCAGGGAATTTACCCCCAGACGTTTTCGCTCCAATCCCGGCTGGGGTTTTGAAAGCAATGCTGAACGGCGGGATGAGCTGACACAACAGGCCACACAGCGACGCTCAGCCTGGCTGACAGCATGGGATCCGGTGAAACAGCGGGAGGTATGGCGTGTACCCCATTCAAACATTGGTTCCGGTGGCACCCTTGCCACTGCGGGCAATCTGGTGGCCCATGGGAATATTGACAAACAGTTCGTCATCTACCGTGCCGATAATGGTGAAAAACTCTGGAGCATGGATATTCAGACGGTGGCCCTGGCCGGTCCGGTAAGTTATGAAGTGGATGGAGAACAATACATTGCAGTAAATGCCGGCTGGGGTGGTGGCCGCGCTATTGTGGCCCGCGCTACCGGCGAGGATTTCCCGGTTGCCCCTGCTCGCTTGCTGGTTTTCAAGCTCGGTGGCAACGCAAGCTTGCCGGCGATGGAAACCCTGTCACAAGCCATGCCCCCGCAACCGCCTCCCCTCAGAGCCAATGAAGAAGTCGTGGAACTGGGTGCGCGCCTGTTTACAGAAACCTGTGCCCAATGCCATGGTCAAAATGCCATCGGTGGTCTCAAGGATTTACGCTATATGAGCATGGAAGCACACAATGATTTTTCCACCACAGTCCTGCAAGGCACACTGGAAGAAAAAGGCATGGCCAGTTTTGCGGATATACTGAATGAGCAGCAGGTCGATGCCATTCATGCCTACATCATCGCCAGGGCAAATGAGAACTGGGGAAATGACCTGAATCAACCTTGAGACGCCAAAGCAGATTATAATTTTGCATCAATATTTATAAGCAAGCATCAATACAACAGAGGTAGTTATGACCCACGCTTTTCCACAGACGCCAGATTTTATCGTTCACAATGAACCGGTTCGCATTGAGTGCGATATTTATGACCTGATTGTGAAAGGCAAGATTCCGGAAGAAATAAATGGCGTCTGGTATCGCAGTATTCCTGACCCTCAATATCCTTCCAAGGAAGGCAATGATGTTTTTATCAGTGGCGACGGCATGGTGGGTGCTTTCTACTTTGAAAACGGCCACGTGGATTATAAATGTCGCTATGTGATGACTGAGCGTTTAAAAAATGATCGCGCCGCACGGCGATCACTATACGGTGTATATCGCAACCCATTCACCGACGATGCCAGCGTTCAGGGGAAAGGTCGGGGCGTCGCCAATACTACCCCTGTTTATCATGGAGGAAAATTACTGGCACTGAAAGAAGACAGTCTGGCCTGGGAACTGGATCCAATTACGCTGGAGACAATCGGTGAATTTGATTACGAGGGTAAATTAAAAAGCAAAACCATGAGCGCCCATACCCGTCTTGATCCGGAAACCGGAGAGCTTTTTGTTTTTGGTTATGAAGCCAGCGGTCTTGCAAGCACCGATGTCTCCTACTGGATAGTAGATAAAGAGGGCCAACTCAAGAATGAACAATGGTTCAAAGTTCCCTACTGCGCCATGATGCATGATTTTGTCGTTACCAAAGAGCATGTTCTGTTTCCTGTTTTTCCCACTGTGTGTGAGTTGGAACGACTGAAGGCAGGCGGTTCGCACTGGGGCTGGGACAGCAGCAAGAATTCTTTTGTCGGCATCATGCCGCGTTATGGAGACGTCAGTGAAATGCGCTGGTTTGAAGGCCCTCCCGCTTTTTCCTATCACATGATGAATGCCTACACCGATCACAATATGGTACATATGGATCTTTGTGTTGCAGACGTGAATGTCTTTCCTTTCGTGCAGGAAGCTGCCGGCATCAAGATAAATCCAGCTCAGACCAATGGCAGACTGGCACGCTGGAGCTTTGATATGGCCGGTAACAGTGATACCTGGACAGAAACCATACTTGGGCCAGACGGAGAAATACCCCGGATTGCTGAAAAGGATTTTATGAAAGACTACGAGATTGCCTATTACGCCAACTTCATGATCCAGAATGGGCGCCCGATTATTTCAGGCCCGGTTCATGCAGGCTTTAACACCGCTTCCCGGATCAATATCAAGACCGGTGAAATAAAGAGTTTCTCTGCTCCTGATGTTACCCTGCAGGAACCGGTACATGTCACGTCAAAGCAGTCAGGGCATGAGGGCTATATCATCATAGTTGGCGAAATCTTCGAAAAGGATCGCTCGGATGTTTATATTTTCGAAGCAAAAAAAATTGATGCGGGGCCCATCGCTACAATCAAGATGCCTCTGCGACTTCGCGATGCGGTGCATGGGAACTGGGTACCCGCAGAACAATTGAAGCGATAATTGAAACACCTGCTAGAATTATAAACTGATGAAACAATAAAGGATTAGCGTTTGCCGGAGGATGCAGGCATCAGTGAATCATCAAGTGACATCATAGTCCTGACAGGACCGGAATCTTGCGGCAAAACCACGTTGGCATCAGGCCTCGGGGAAAAGTTGCGAGCCCATGTTGTGCCGGAAATATCCCGTGAATATCTGAATCAAAGATTAAGTCGCGACAATCAATTCCATTACAGCGAGCCTGACCTGCTTGAAATAGCCGGAGAACAGCACCGACTGGAGCAACTCGCTCTGGCTAAAAACTCTGACCTGCTTCTTTGTGATACAGATCTGCTGGTGCTGATCATCTGGAGTGAAGTCCGTTTTGGAACATGCCACCAGTGGATCCTCGATACCTTTGCCGACAACATAGTGACCCACAAACGTCACTATCTGCTTTGCCACTATGACATGCCCTGGGAAGCCGATCCTTTGCGTGAAAACCCTGATGATCGTGAAGAACTGTTTGCCCTGTATCAGGACAAGCTTGATTTTTACCAGCTGGACTACAGCATCATCTCGGGCAATATCGACGCACGCCTGATACGGGCTATATCAGTTATAGAAAATAAAATTACCCGCCATTGAGGTGCAGGCGCAAGTCGAAAGTCGAAAGTCGAAAAAAAGGCGATCAATGATAGCCTTGTCGGATGCGTCCCTGCGGTCCTTATCCGACCTACAGAAAACCAATTAAACCTGAGAGAGTGCTTGCTTGTCTCTTCCCTCTTGTCTCTTGCCTCTTTTTTTATATTCCCCAGCCGCCTCCCTGCACCGCCCACCTTTATCCTTTATCCTTTATCCTTTATCCTTTATCCTTTATCCGCTTGTTTTGCGACTATTCCTCCGCCTGCCATCCCCCACCAAGGGCCTGAAACAAACCGGTTATAGTATTAAGACGCAGCAGTTTATTGTCGAGATAGCTGTTTCGGGTTGAAAATAATGTGTTTTGCGCTACCAGCACAGTCTGGAAATCCGCCACCCCTTCCTGGTATCTGACTTCGGCAATACGAAACGCTTCTTCCGCTGCCTCCAGGTTCTGCAAGGCAACGACACCCTGTGCTTCCAGCAATTCGATATTACTGAGTAACACTTCCACTTCATTAAAAGCACCGATAACCGCACGGCGATAGTTGTTCAAACTATTTTCCATGGTGATTCTGGCCTGATCGATATTTCGAAAACGCTGGCCATTATCAAGCAGGGTTTGTATCAGGTTGGCATTAATATTGAGGATGGTATCCGGATCACTGACCAGTTCAGAAAGTGAGGTACTGGATGCGTTAATGCCACCAGTCAGTGAAATCTGCGGAAATAAATCGGTCTTTACGATATCGACACTGGCGCGGGCACTGCGCAAATTGGCTTCAGCCTGGACCAGGTCAGGACGCCTGACCAGTAACTCCGATGGCAATCCGGGTTTAACCTGAGGTACTTCAATATTCTCCAGAGTCTGTCCTGCTACCTCAAAATTCTGTAGTGTTCTTCCCAGTAACAAGGCCAAAGATGATCGGGTAGCCAGGTCATTCTGAATAAAACTGCGCAGGTTGTTGCGCTCACGATCCAGTGCTATCTGCTGTTGCAGGGCTTCAATAGGCACGGCTACACCGGCGTCAACTCGGGCCTGGGCAATGCGGTAAATTGCTTCAGCGTTTTCCACATTCTGCATCGACGCCTCGACCTTGTCCCGCGTCAGTAGTAGCTGAAAATAGGTTGAGGCGGCGGTTCCCAGGGTATTCAGCGCCACATCGGCAACCTGGGCCACGCGAAAATCATAATCCGCAACAGCCCTGTCATAAGTTGCTGGCCTGCTCAGGATATCGTTATAGGTAAAGTTCGCACCGAGGGCAAAAGGTTCATTGGGGCTGGAGGAGGTTTCGGATCCATCTACCCTTGTTTCGTTATAACTGGCCCCCGTTCCAAGTGTAACCAGGGGGGTGGGCAACAGGTTAAAGCCTGCTTCCCTCAATGCAATCTGGGCTGACTCGAGATTACGACGGTTATTTTCCAGATCCAGATTGTTTTCCTGGACCCGGGCAATAATATTGCTCAACTCTTCATCGTTGAAAGCATTCCACCAATCGGTTTCCGGCCATATATCTGCTTCTTCAACCACAGGGCCCTGCCAATTTTCCGGCACATCAGCATCGGCGAGCTGAGGTAACTCGGTCAATGAACAACTGACAAGAGACCCCATGCAGGCGAGTGAAATGAGAATAGAACGATAGCAATAGATCATAAGTTACTCGTTCGCCAGTGCCACAACCGGATCAAGTTGCGCTGCTTTTCGGGCCGGTGCAAAACCAAATATCAACCCCGTGGCAGTAGCACAGCTAAACGCCAATATCATTGGCATGGCTGTAAACTTGATCGACACTTCAAAGAAAATAAGAATATAGCCAACGGTGACACCGGTAATAACGCCAATAACACCCCCTACGCCGGATACCACAATTGCTTCAGAAAGAAACTGGGACATAATATCCATCTGTCTTGCGCCAGTGGCCATACGAATACCAATTTCCCGAGTTCTTTCAGTCACCGATACCAGCATGATATTCATCACACCAATGCCGCCAACAAGCAGTGAAATGGCCGCCACTGAACCCAGCAATATGGTAAAGGTATCCTGGGAAGCGGTAATGGTCTCAAGCAATTGAGCCGCATTGAAAATGCGAAAATCTTCACTGCCATGACGCGCAATCATATACTGAATAAGGTTTTGCTCTGTCGCTTCAATTTCGTCCACATCATCAACATACACGGAAATACTGCGCGCATTACTTTCACCTATCAAACGCAGTGCCCCGGTTTTAAATGGCACAAAGACCACATCATCCTGATCATTGCCATTGGATGAGGCACCCTTGGTAGTCATCACGCCAATCACCAGAAAAGGGATATTCTTGATCAGAATATATTCGCCGAGCGGTTCTACCCCGGCGGGAAAAAGTTCGTTCGTTACTGTGGCACCAAGAACAGCTACCGGGGTATAGCGATCACTGTCTTCACGGGTAAAAAATATACCCTTGGCTAAAGGCCAGGCACTCAGGTCAGGCATATTCTCGGTAGTTGCCGTTACCTGAGTCGAATAATCCAGACGCTGATATCTGACGGTATAGTTACTTTGTAACTCCGGCATGGCACCCAATATATTGGGCAACTCCTGACCCACCGCATCAGCATCCTCAAGGGTGAGTGTTGATGGCAGACTGCGCCGCTGGCCAGGTACACGCGCCGGTTGTAAGGTCAGCCTGTTCGTACCAATAGAAGAAATGCGGTCAACGATATCCTCACGCGCCCCTTCACCAATGGCCAGCATGGCAACAACTGATGCCACACCGATAACTATTCCCAACAGCGTCAAAATGGTTCTGAAAATATTGGCTTTCAATGAACGCAAGGCCATACGAATGGATTCACCGATACCCGCCATTGGCGAGGCAACTTTTCGACTGAGAAACAAATCCCGCAGGGTTTTATTCTGTTTGGCATCAATGACGCCTTCCGCATGCCCGCTGTCATTAATTATTTCCCCATCACGAAACTCAATGACTCTATCCGCATGGGAGGCGACTTCATTGTCATGGGTAATAAG
>JAHEHN010000025.1:0-29490 GCA_024644515.1 Gammaproteobacteria bacterium | reverse complement strand
CGGTATGGCCATCACGGGCCAGGTTTTCCAGCAAGGCCATCACTTCGATACCACTCTGGGTATCCAGTGCGCCGGTTGGTTCATCCGCTAAAATAACCTTGCCACCATTCATCATGGCACGGGCAATGGAAACTCGCTGTTGCTGTCCGCCGGAGAGTTGAGTGGGTCTGTGATCAAGGCGATCACCGAGACCGAGGGACGTTAACAGGGCTTCCCCGCGCATACGTCTCTCGTTGTGATTCAGCCCGGCATAAATGGCCGGGACCTCAACATTTTCCTCTGCGGTGGAACTATTGAGCAGGTTATAACTTTGAAAAACAAAGCCAAACGCCTCACGACGTAACCAGGCCAGACCATCAGCATCAAAGCTTTTGATATCCCGACCGGCAAATAAATAGGTGCCCTTGGTAGGACGATCCAGACAGCCCAGCAGGTTCATCAGAGTGGATTTACCGGAACCCGATTGCCCGACAATGGCAAGAAACTCACCCGGGTATATTTTTAGATCAATGCCGCGTAGCGCATTAACTTCGACCCCACCATCAGTGGCAAAAATACGATGGATTTTCTTTAGCTCAATTAATGGAATGGCAACTTCACCACTTATTTCAGCGGTGTTTTTTTCGCTGCTGGAGCGCGCTGGTTCCTTGCTCAAATCACCAGCGGCAAAAGATGTATCAGGATGGAGAGCGCCTGTGCTCAACGGAAGCCCCCCATAGCCCGGAACATTTCACGACGATCCGTTTGGCCACCCTGCCCAGCTGCTCCCGGAATATTCTGCAGAATACCGGCAACCACTTCATCGCCGATTTCAAGACCGGAAATTACCTCAGCGGATATTCTGCTGGTAACACCCACCATAATTTCCCGCTCTTCAAATCCACCGCTGCTGTTGACCACCTGAACTTTGGCCAGTCGTCTTGCCGGAGCACCTTGTGTATTAGCGCGTCCCGCGCCTGCTCCTGGTCTGCCGGCCCCATTACCCGCTCCCCGGAAGGCAGCGGGTCTTCCTGTGGCTCCTGCACCACCAGCGCCTGCAAAGCCCCCCGCACCTGGCTGATCAATGAAGGTTAAGGCGCCAACGGGAACTGTTGGTACATTTTCTGCCGATGAGGTGACGAAATATACCTGGGCGGTCATATCAGAAAGCAAGGAACCATCACTGTTATCGATATCAAACAGACCGGTGTACAGCACCACATTATTTTCAACTATCGGGGTAGGCAGTATCTGTCGCACGGTGGAATACCAGCGTCGGTTTCCTCCGCCCAGGGTCGTGAAATAGACCGGCATGCCCTTCTTGATGCTGCTGATATCGGCTTCCGATATTTCAGTTTCGACGGTCATGGTGCTCAAATCTGCAATTCTCAGGATGGTGGGCGCCTGCTGATTGGCGTTGATGGTGCGCCCCTCATTCATATCCAGCGAAACCACGGTGCCGGCTGAGGGAGCATAGATCCTTGAAAATTCAAGTTGGGTCTCATCACTTTCCAGGCTGGCTTTGCTCTGAATAATCTGTTTTTCCAGCTGGATCAGGCCGGCTTCTGCAGAGGCCAGATTATTAATGGCGTTATCATAATCCAGCTCACTGGTCGCATCGGCATCCCGCAGTCGCTCCTGACGGCGGGCATTGGCTCGAGCCAGTGCAAGGGAGGCATTACGGGCGGCAATTTGTGCTTCCAGGGCTTCAATACTGGCACGACTGGCCTCCACTCTGGCCAGTTGAATGCGGGCATCAATTTCGGCCAGCAACTGACCCTCTTCCACGACGTCGCCAATATCTACATGCAGGGTTTCCAGAATACCGTTCACCTGGGCACCGACGTCCACAAAATCGAAGGGTTGCAGACTCCCAGCCGCAGTGATGGTGTTCTCTATATTGCCTATTTGCACTGTCGCTATCAGCGGCTGATTCGTGGTTTCTTGTTGGGAGTTTGACTGCCAGTAATACCTGCTGCCGGCGCCGCACAGCAGCAGGACGATAGCAACAATCCAGAGCTTTCGGCCACGTCTTATGGTTACTGGCGTTTCTGACTCAATTTCACTTGTGTTCATTCTATTATTCAGCCGCTTTAAGAAGTCAATCCATACTGTTTACAGATTCTAAACGCTGCACAGCATTGTGGGTTTACCTGATTTTGATCTATTCACATTGTTTTCACAAAGGACAATGCGTCGACCGACGAGTGTATCTTTTTTTTGACGGGAGAAATAAGAATCAATAAAGGATTTAGTGGCGTAATTTCAGCAATTTAGGGGCACTTCACGAAGGAGGCCAAAGGTAGATTCAAGATTTGCCAGAGATTTCAATTACCCGGGCTAACGGCACTCTAACTGGCTCAGGTCTCGGAGGTCGAGCCCTTGGTTTCCGGGGGAATAAACAGGCAAACCCCCATGAATACCGCGGTCATCACAAGAACTGTCACCATGCCGCCAGCTGAAAATCCTGAAGTAATGAGTGAGCGCACGGCCAGGGCAAAAAAGATGATGGAAACCACACTGGTATAAATGAGGTTCATCCTCAGTTCAACGCCACAATTCTGACAGACATGAGGCCGTTTCATCAGCTTGGTCATGGCATCCATGGCTTCTTGCTGACACACTGGACATTGGTTGCTGCTCATTTCTTCTATCCTCCCGAATACATCACTAAATTTGACCACTCGCGGGGTGTGGCACAATCTACAATATAATTTAGCTATTATTACTAACTTTTTGTTTTTATTGTAGTATTTCTTTAACTTTTTAGCTGTTAGTGATTCCGACCAGTTTGTCCAGAACTGATTTGGCTTTTCCGGAATCAATGGCGGCTGCCGCCAGAGTGACGCCATCGCGTATATTAGCCGCTTTCCCAGCGATAAGCAGTGCAGCGGCTGTGCCGAACAGCACAACATCCCGGTAAGCATCAAGCTGCCCATTTAACAGAGCCGTCAGGCGTTCCGCATTATAGGCGGCGTCACCGCCCTTCAAGTCCTCCAGGCTGGCGACAGCAAGCCCGGCATCTTCCGGTGACAGCTTAAATTCGGTGACCGCACCGGCGCTTACTTCACAAATATAGTTACTGCCGGTGGTACTCAATTCATCGAGATGGTCAGCGCCATGGACAACCCAGGCTTTCGTGCAACCAAGCCTGGCCAGCACCTCTGCCATTGGCCTTACCCACTGTTGGGCAAAGACGCCGATCAAGTAATTTTTAACACCGGCCGGATTACACAGGGGGCCAAGGATATTGAATATGGTACGAATCCCCATTTCGACCCGCACCGGCCCGACGTATTTAAAGGATTCATGGTGACGCGGCGCCATCATAAAGCCAATACCCGCTTCTGCAATGGATTGCTCTATGCGTGCGATGTCCGCCTCCAGATTAACCCCCAGTGAGGTTAATACATCGGCGGCACCGGATTTCGATGACAGGGCACGATTGCCATGCTTTGCCACGGGAACGCCACAAGCTGCAGTAACAATCGCGGTTGCCGTGGAAATATTCAGCGTGCCGGAGCCATCACCGCCAGTACCTACGATGTCCATGGCATCCATGGGCGCCTTTACTGCCAGCGCCTTGGAGCGTATTACGTCCACTGCGGCACTGATTTCATCGATATTTTCGCCACGCATGCGCAATGCCACCAGAAATCCGGCTATCTGGGCTGGCGTGGCGCGGCCGGACATAATGATCTCAAACGCTTGCCGCGCCTCCTCGAAAGACAATACCTGAGCATCGGCTACTTTTCCCAGATAGGGTTTGAGTTCTGTCAGTGCTTCGGTCATTACATCCGTCCTGCCGTTTGTCTTGCCATCTGTCTTGCTATCCACTTGGCCAGCCGTCTTGCCAACAATGGAGCCATTCACTTCATGCTTATGGCGTTAAGGGTATTCTGCATCAGGGACGCGATAGTCATTGGACCAACACCGCCCGGTACCGGGGTAATGAAGCTGCATTTGTCCTTGACGCCATCAAAGTCCACATCACCTGTCAGGCGCCAGCCACGCTCGCGGCTGTCATCCGGCACGCGGGTAGTTCCCACATCGATAACCACAGCACCTTGCTTGACCATGTCGGCAGTAACGAATTCCGGCTTTCCGATAGCAACAATCAAAATGTCAGCGCTGGCGCAGATTTCCTTCATATTGGTAGTACGACTGTGCACCATGGTGACAGTGCAGTTGCCAGGGTTGGCATTTCGCGACATCAGGATGGACATCGGGGTACCGACAATGTTGCTGCGACCTACCACAACACAATGTTTACCACTGGTTTCGATATTATTGCGCTTGAGCAATTCAACGATACCATTGGGTGTGGCGGAAATATGGGTGGGCAGTCCGAGCATCATACGGCCCAGGTTTTCCGGATGAAAGCCGTCCACATCCTTGCGCGGATGGATAGTCTGGGTCACTTTGTCTTCGTCAATATGATCAGGAAGGGGAACCTGCACAATGAAGCCATCGATCTTGTCGTCGTTGTTCAGTTTCTCAACCAACGCCAGCAGTTCTGCTTCGCTGGTTTCTTCAGGCAGTTCAATCAGGGTAGAGTCAAAACCTACACGTTCGCAGGCCAGCACCTTGTTATTAACATAGGTTTTACTACCGCCGTCGTTGCCAACAAGTACTGCGGCGAGATGGGGAACCTTGCCGCCTGCTGCCTTGATTTCATCAACCTTTGCAGCGATATCCTGTTTTAGTGCTTCGGCAGTAGCCTTGCCATCCAGTAATTCCATAGTGACCTCATTTTCGCTCAGTAAAAAAGCGGCCATTTTACAGAATAAGGGGCGAGAAGTGGAGCTGTAAAAGAGTTTTCAGCGACAGATTAAAAACATCTCAAAGACGCGCAATGGCATCCAGAATGATTCCTTCCGTGAGCAGCTGCGGTAGCACCTGTGCTGGTTTCGCCGGATCAGACGGATACATCAGATATAGCGGCACCCCACTGGTCTGAAAGCGCTTTAATACCTCGGTGATAACCGGGTCATTATTGGTCCAGTCGCCCTTCAGATAGCTCACATTGTTGTCGGCCATTGCCTGCACAACTGTATCGCTACTTAAGGCCACTCTTTCATTCACCAGGCAGGTAATGCACCAGGAGGCCGTCATGTTAACGAAAACAGGTTTACCGCTTTCACGTAATTGCGCCAGACGCGCATCGCTGTAAACTTCAAAATTTTCCCCTTCTGCCTGACTTCCCGGTTGTCCCGCTAAAGTAGACTGCTGGGTCTGCAACATGGGCGATCCCAGTAATGAGAAAACACCCACCATACAAAGGACTGCAACGCCCATTTCAAAATAGCGCCAGTAGGAAGTGGTTTGGCGCTGATATAACCAGGCAGCGACAGCGATAAAAACACAGCTCAGGGCTACCAGCGCCATTGCATCTACACCGGTCTGGCGACCCAGCACCCATAATAGCCAGACTGCTGTACCGTACAGGGGAAAGGCAAGAAACTGCCTGAAGGTCAGCATCCAGCTGCCCGGTCTTGGCAGCATTTTTGCCAGTGCGGGAATAAAGGAAAACAATAAAAACGGCAAGGCCATGCCAAAACCAAGCGCGACAAACACAGTAAGCGCAACAATCATCGGCTGCGTAAAGGCAAACCCCAGCGCTGCGCCCATAAATGGAGCGGTACACGGGCTGGCCACAACACTGGCCAGCACACCGGTGAAGAAAGACCCTGTATAGCCTTCCTTATCGGAAAGTCCGGATCCCACTCCCATGATGCCGGTGCCTATTTCTATGACACCGGACATGGACAGTCCCATCAGGAAAAACAGATATACCAGGGCGGCTACAAACCAGGGAGATTGCAACTGGAAACCCCAGCCGATAAGCGCGCCACCAGCTTGAAGACTTAACAGAATGATCGCCAGAGTCAGAAACGACAGGATGACACCGGCCGCATAAGCGACACCGTGGAGTTGTTGTTCACTCACCGGTGCATTGGCATTACTGGCCAGGCTCATTGCCTTGAGTGAAAGTACCGGGAATACACAGGGCATCAGGTTCAGCACCAGCCCACCGATCATGGCAAACAGAAAAACCATCAGCAAACCCCTGTCTCCGGCGCTATTTACCGAACCTGCTGGTACCAGACCATCGAGGTTTGCCAGCGTCACTCCATCCGGTGAACCGTCAAATTCATAGGCTGTTATCAGTCCACCCTGGTCTTCAACCAGTAATAAACCACCCAGTCTCTCTGGTGGTTCGCGCAGGGCCCGGGAGTGGGCTTTCTGTGATAACTGCATACTGGACATCTGGGAGGTAATGTCCTGCTCAGCAATATAATCCACCATGCGGTGAGTATCAGGGATGAAAGTAATATTGCGGGCATCTTCAAAAATGGGGTCGGTAGCCTGCACCAGCAGGTTGAGATTGCCATCAGCAAAAGAATAGGTAGCGTCAAGAGCGATATCATCTCGTGGCAGGCTGGCGCGAGTGCAGGCAAAACCATCCACCCAGCGTGAATCTGTTGTTGCAAGCCCGGTGCTGGAAACCGGGATGGCCAGGCTGACAGTCGCACCACCGGGAATACAAATCTCTTCACATTCCAGCCACACAACCTCGGCGCCAATAGTAAGGGAACTGGCAGAGATATCATCCGTAATGCTTAATTCTGTCAGCAGAAAAATTTCTTCGGTATAGCCAAAATCAACCAGATCAGCAGGTAATTCAAAACGCTCGGGTAAGGGCCAGACGATTTCTCCCGCGCTGACACCTTGCGGCAGTTGCCAGTTAATTAATGTTGGCTTGCCGGCATCACCGGGATTTTTCCAATAGGTATGCCACTTGTCCATGTGCACGAGTCTGAGTGCGACCCAAAGCGACTGCCCTGGAACCGCGACGTCATTTTCAGCAACCAGCTGTGCATCCACATGCTCACCCTGAACAAGCGACGAAACACCCTGGGCAAACACATGGCCTGACAGCGTGATGAATAACAACGCGATGACATGACGAATAAAACTTTTGCCTGACAAAACTGTCTTTAAAAACATTTTAATTTTCATTTCCTGTAAACCATTGAAGCAGAATTTTACTTACTTCCTCCGGCTTTTCCATGGTAACCATGTGACCTGCATCGGGGACTATCTCCAGACGGCAGCGTTTTAACTGCTCTGCCATCTGATGATGTTGTTGTGGCGGACTCCAGGAATCCCCATCGCCCGCAATAAGCAGTACTTCCTGCTCGATCCGGGCAAGGATTCCAGTCTGGTCCTTTCTTTCCAACAGTGCTTTCACTTGCCCGAAAAAATCATCGACACTATTGCGAAGAATCATCGCATGAATTTCTTCAATCAGCTTCTTATCCTGATGTCTTGAAGGGTGCACCATTGGTAAAGTCCAGGCATCCGCCACCGCCTGTAAACCCTGCTCAGTAGCCTTGTCCAACAGTATCTGACGTTTTTGCGGCTCATCAGCCTTTATTGGATGCACTCCGGAGTCCAAGACCGCGAATTTATCAATTCTATTTCCCGCCATCTCCATTAATTCCCAGGCTACCCTTCCACCCATTGAATGACCGGCTACTGAAAATCGCTGCGGTGCCTGTTCAAGCACATAGGCCGCCATGTCAGTTAATGAATCAAATCCACGAAATACCGGAATGATTACATTGGCATAAGGTGACAAGGTTTTTTGTTGATCTATCCAGACAGCCTCATCACACATCAAGCCGGGCAGTAGAAATAAAACGGGTTTCTCAGTCATAAATAATTTCGCAGTAAGGGAAAGTAAGAATGAGTTAATCTCAGGGTTGGAATATTTCAGCCTTGGTATCGCGGAGAATGGCCGTTATGGGTACCCGGTCTGTCTCGGATAGCGCGCTAAAGACCTCTTCATTTGCCTCACCGGCAAGTACCAGACGAATCTTTCGGTACAGGAATTTTTTTACCTTCTCAGGCAAGGCTGCAATGGCATCTGAATATATCAGATAACTCAGCGGGTATTTGAATGTACGTTTTTTTAAATCGAGCTCGCGCAGAGAACGCCCTTCGCTATCTTCCGGCCCCAGCGACTGAAAATATTCAGTAAATCCGGAACTCCCCACGACGGTATCCGTTAAAGGCACTTCATGCAGCATAAATAGCGACTCAACCAGCGGTGTTACAAACTCTTCAAGCTCAGTGTCACTAATATCACCCTGCTCATGAATCCTGGTTCGACTTTCAAAATTCAATCGCGAGAGCTTGTTTTGTACTTCAACCTGGTGTTCCAGTACCAACAGCGCCACTATATCGCTACCACTACTTATATAGGGTGAGGTGTCCAGGAATTCTGACAGATCCGTTTTATTGCCATTAACGCTTAAATCCAGATTTCTGAGCTTGGCAAGGTCATCTATCACGAAATTACCCATAATTTCCTGGCTGCCATGATTGCCACTGACATAAAAACCACCCCAGCGCCGGTTCAATGGCGTACTTGTATCAGTGATGATACTGACTTCATGAGTGACAATTTCACCCTTCTCGTTTGCCAATACTGAACTCAGCAGAAAGCGCGGAACGCCGCCGCCGGTCATGGAGTAGGAATCATGACAGCGCAGGCAACGGTTCATTTCTCTTTCCACAACCGGGCCTTCCGGATCCTGGGAAAAAACCATGAAAACCGGCCCCAGGTTTGGATCCATGGTGGAAATCTCCAGGGATCGGCTATTTTGAATAAATGCGATGTAGGTGTCGTCATTGAAGTAGATTGCGCGCGGGGTTGCTGCCGTGACAAAACGGGTTTTCAGGGCGGTTTTGGAAAACACCAGTGCCTGGGAAGAAGGATCAATATCCAGCGCCTGCAGAAGTGAATCCAGGTAGCCCCTACCCTCGGCATCATAAACAAGGCTTACGTCCCCGCTTTCAATATCAGCCATTAACCGCGTTACCCTGTCACTGAGGGGCGCGCTGGCATAATTTACTCCCGGGTACGCCTGTGCATAGGAAAAAGCCTGGGCCATTAGCGACCCTGGCAAAAGCGATAGAACAAGCGCCAACAGCAACAACGGCAGGGCAAGTTGACTGAACTGAGGGGTTATTTTTGTTGCTGCCAGTGCAGGCCAGCCATTTCTCAAGTGTTTACTCATGGCTCTATTATAGGGTGTTCCGCAAAACATTTGGACTTTACTGGCCACCTTATACGCTCCAGGTATTAAAAAATAATCACCCGGCAAGCCCTCGGGATAGTTAATTTTCCCCGCTAAAGGTGCTAAAATCGCCGGCCTTTGACACCAAGCAAGTCAGCAATAGGCTGTATTTTCTCGTTTTTTCAGCAAAAGTAACTAAGGAACTATCCCCCATGTCGCAACCCTCAGATATAGAAATTGCACAGCAAGCCACTCCCCAGCCCATTGGCGAAATTGGCGAAAAACTCGAAATCCCACAAGACGCACTGCTACAGTATGGCCCTTTCAAGGCGAAAATTGATTACGGCTTTCTGCGCGCCCAAAAAGATAACCCCAACGGCAAACTGATTCTGGTGACAGCTATTTCACCAACACCTGCCGGTGAAGGCAAAACCACGACTACTGTTGGCCTGGGTGATGCACTTAGCAAGATCGGCAAGAAAACCGCAATCTGCCTGCGTGAACCAAGTCTTGGCCCCTGCTTCGGTATGAAAGGTGGTGCCGCCGGCGGCGGTTACGCCCAGGTAGTGCCCATGGAAGATATCAATCTGCATTTTACCGGCGATTTTCATGCCATCGGTGCAGCGCATAACCTGCTCTCTGCCATGCTGGATAACCACATCCATCATTCCAATGAACTCGGCATTGATGTGCGTCGTGTCAGCTGGCGCCGTGTTGTTGATATGAATGATCGCGCACTGCGTGATATTGCCCTGGCTCTGGGCGGCCCGGGTAATGGCTTCCCGCGTCAGAGTGGTTTTGACATCACCGTGGCTTCTGAAATTATGGCTATTTTCTGCCTCGCCACTGACCTGGAAGATCTGCGTAATCGTATTGGCAAAATTGTTGTCGGCACGACCCGTGACTTGAAACCCATTACCGCTAAAGATATCAAGGCCGATGGCGCCATGACCGCTTTGTTAAAAGACGCCATGATGCCAAACCTGGTCCAGACACTTGAAGGCACACCTGCGTTTGTTCACGGCGGTCCATTCGCCAATATCGCTCATGGTTGTAACTCAGTTATGGCTACCACTGCCGGCCTGAAGCTGGCTGATTATGTGGTAACAGAAGCAGGCTTTGGTGCTGATCTGGGTGCGCAGAAATTCTTCGACATCAAATGCCGCAAGACTGGTCTGAAACCCGATGCCGTTGCCATTGTTGCTACTGTGCGCGCCTTAAAAATGCATGGCGGTGTGGCGAAAACTGAACTTAAAGGTGAAAACCTGGAAGCACTGGCCAAAGGCATGTGCAATCTTGAACGCCATATCAGCAATGTCGGCAAATACGGCGTCCCTGCCGTTGTAGCTATCAATCGCTTTACCGATGATACAGATGCGGAAATCGAACTGATTCGTTCAACCTGTGAAGGACTTGGCGCCAAAGTAATCGCCTGTACTCACTGGTCTGACGGTGGCGAAGGAACTGTTGACCTGGCTAATGCGATTGTCGACATCGTTGATAATCAGGAAAGCAACTTCACCACGCTTTATCCGGATGATATGTCTCTTTGGGAAAAAACACGCACTATTGCCAAAGAAATTTATGGCGCTGACGACATTATTGCTGACGACAAAGTTCGCAAGCAGTACGATCATCTGCAAGCTTTGTATCCGAACTTCCCTGTTTGTATGGCAAAAACCCAGTACAGCTTCTCCACTGACCCCGCTCTTATCGGGGCGCCAAGTGGCCACGTTGTTGGTGTTCGTGAACTGCGACTTTCAGCCGGTGCTGAGTTTGTAGTCGCCGTGTGCGGTGACATCATGATTATGCCAGGTCTGCCAAAAGTCCCTGCAGCTGAAGGTATTTCAGTCAATGCTGAAGGACAGATCGAAGGCCTGTTCTGATCTGACGACAGCTTGAGCAGGATAAAAACCGGCGCCAATGCGCCGGTTTTTTATGCCTGCCTGTTTCTTTATATTCAGGGTTGGGATATTTCCCAACATCAGTTACACAAAAGTTTACCAGCTATCATTATTGACACTTGCAATCCCCTTTGCTTAACTGTTCCAAAATATAAAAAATAATGCCAGCAGGTAAAACTCGTGACTGCGATTGAAACGCTTTTGGAGGAAATAGACAGCTTCTGCAAACAGCGGAAAATTTCCAAATCCACGTTTGGCCTGCATGTGGTGAATGACGGAAAGCTCGTCAACAGACTCAGGGACGGCAAGGGAATTACATTAAAAACCATTACTCGAATTCAGGACTACCTGAACAAAAATGCCGCTCAAGGTCTCAGCCAGCAGAGCAAGGAAAAAAATACACATAATGATAATAATCCAGGGGGAAACATCATGGCGGTCGCAAAAAAGGCAAAAGTAAAAACGAAAGCAACAAAAGCGAAATCAAGTGCCGTAAAAGCCAAGCCAGTCAGCGAGAAAAAGAAGAAAAAATCAGAGGATAAAACTCCTTTCCGCTTTTATGATAATCGCCAGAATTACCTCGCATTTATCAACACCTGCAATGAAAAATCCGCTATTTCCCAGCGTATCGCCAAGGAATTTCAATACGTTCAACCCAGCCCTCCGGCTTTCCGCATGTTCGATGCCGGAATGGGAGATGCTACGGTTTTATCAAACTGTATGCGCTATCTGCATCACAAACATCCGACGGTGCCACACTTCATCGTGGCCAAGGAAATCAGCATGGAAGATGTGCGCATTGGGCTGGATAAAATGATTGATCGTTTCAGCGAACATCCCGCTACGATCCTGGTGCTGACCAATCTTAATTATGCAGAAGCCCCCAAACTGATGCCACGGGATGTTCTTACCGCCAATGCGATGAACTGGCGCGAGGTCAAACTGGAGGGCACCAACGCCTACAATTATCGTGAACAGCTGGAAAGCCTGCATGATATGTTTGCCGAAGGCTGGGAAACACAAACCAGCAAGATTTCCGGTAATCCGGTGTTCAAACGTCCTTCAGTCGTCGTCATTTACCGCGATGACCACCGAATTTTGCTGGATGCAGTCATTCCACGCCCCGGCATACAGAACTGGGATTACGACTTTATTCTTGCATCACAGCCCTGGCGCGCCACTACCTCGGCCAAGTTCAAGGCGGAAAAGATTATTGCACCACTGGCCCGCTCACTGGCTCCCGGTGGCCGACTGCTGGCAATTCAATCATGTGGTAAGGATCCAGCAGCAGAACTGGTGAAACAGTTCTGGCCTGACCTTAATCCATTTCCGGTTACCCGGCATGACATTCTGAAAGAAACCAAAAAAGCGCTTGGTCGTGATGCCCGTGATTACAATATCAAGGAAATGTCAGACGCTCGTTCTCTGGTCAAGTACCGGATGCATGCCCTGCCTTCTGAAATCGGTGGCGCCAACATCGGGACATCTACCCTATTTGCAGCCTGGAATGCTTCCGTTTATGTAAATCAGATTGAAGATGAACGGGTCGAGGAAGTCATCAAGGGAGGAAGCTATCTTGATGCGACCGCAAAAATCCTTAACAAGCATGGTGGACTTTGGTTTAACGACGAGACCTTTGTGATCAGCAAAGGTAAAAATTAACCATAAGCACTACTGTTTCAACACATAACCAGACAAAACCTTCCCTTTCCCCGGCGAATCGGTCAGGGAAGGGGTTTGTCCAAGCCAGGTTCGCCAACGAAAGCTTCAGATCTCCCCGCTGTGGTTGTGACCTGTAAGCATAGCAAGTATCATTCGCGCCTCAATTATTTGCTATTTTTTCACAATCAGGATTCAAATTGAGCAAGCGCAAAATCCTCGTCACAAACGCCCTGCCCTTTGCCAACGGCCCCATCCACCTGGGCCATTTGCTGGGTTATATCCAGGCCGATATCTGGGTGCGCTATCAACGCATGGCTGGCAACAAGGTTTCCTATGTCTGTGCTGACGATACCCATGGCACAGCCATCATGCTGAGTGCTGAAAGAGAAGGCATCCCCCCCGAAGAACTGATTGCCAGAGTCAATCAGGAACATGCCCGTGACTTCGCCGGTTTCCACGTTGACTTCGACATCTACTACACCACCCATTCCGACGAAAACCGGGAACAGGCTGAATTGATCTACCAGCGTCTCAAAGATGCCGACAAAATTGCCCAGCGCTCCATTACCCAGCTTTATGATCCGGAAAAAGATATGTTTCTCTCGGATCGTTTTATCAAGGGCGAGTGCCCCAAGTGTGGCACGCCGGATCAGTATGGGGATAACTGCGAATCCTGCTCATCAACCTATGATGCAACAGATCTGAAAAATCCCTACTCCACCATCTCGGGAGCCACGCCGGTAGAAAAAGAAAGTACGCATTTCTTTTTTAAACTACCCGAATTCTCCGACATGTTGAAAGATTGGACACGCAGCGGCGTTCTAGCTCCACAGGTTGCCAACAAATTGGCGGAGTGGCTTGATGCTGGTCTGCAGGAATGGGATATCAGCCGGGACGCACCCTATTTTGGCTTTGAAATACCCGGGGAAAGCGGCAAGTATTTTTATGTCTGGCTTGATGCCCCTATTGGTTATATGGCGAGCTTCAAAAAACTCTGTGCGTCTCGGGATGATCTGGAGTTTGATGACTACTGGAGCAAGGATGCCAGCAGTGAGCTCTACCACTTCATTGGCAAGGACATTATTAATTTTCATGCCCTGTTCTGGCCTGCCATGCTGGAAACCGCAAACTTTAAAAAACCGAACCTGATCAGTGTTAACGGTTTCCTGACCGTGAATGGTCAGAAAATGTCCAAGTCACGGGGCACTTTTATTATGGCCCAAACCTATCTGGAATATCTGAACCCGGAATATCTGCGTTATTATTTTGCCGCCAAACTCAGCAGCACACCTGAAGATCTCGACTTGAACCTGGAAGACTTTGCCCAACGGGTGAATTCCGATGTGGTTGGAAAAGTTGTAAATATCGCCAGTCGTTGCGCCGGATTTATCAACAAGAATTTTTCCGGCACCCTGGGAGCTAGCCTTGCGGTACCTGAACTGATAAGCGAGTTCCAGAAAACCGGTGACGAGATAGCCGCCTTGTTTGAAGCTCGCGAGTTTTCCAAGGCCATACGCCTGATCATGTCACTTGCTGATAAGGCCAACCAGTATATTGCCGAGCAGCAGCCCTGGGTGATCGCAAAAGAAAACCCACAGGCAGAGGAAGTACAAACCATCTGTTCAACCGGCCTTAACCTGTTCCGCATCCTGTTGATTTACCTGAAGCCCGTGTTACCCGTAATTGCGGAAAAAGGCGAATCTTTTCTGCAGGTAAAGCCACTGGTCTGGGAAGATGCCCAGTCTTTACTGACCGACCATGAAATTGGCCGCTTTGAGCCGCTGATGACCCGCATAGAACTTTCAAAAGTTGAAGACATGGTGGAAGCCAGCAAGGAGAGCCTCGTGGCTGAAGAGAAAACAGAAAACCCCACTGACACTGCCGCTAAAACAGCGCTGGGCAAAGATCCCATCAGTGCTGAAATTGAATTTCCCAATTTCGCTAAAGTAGACCTGCGCATCGTCAAGGTTATCAACGCCGAACACGTTGAAGGCGCTGACAAGCTTCTGAAACTGACCCTTAGCCTGGGACCAAATGCCGCCGGCGAAGAGGAAACCCGTACCGTTTTCTCCGGCATCAAGGCCGCCTATGACCCACAAAAACTGATTGGCATGCACACTGTTATGGTGGCCAACCTGAAACCAAGGCAAATGAAGTTCGGCTTGTCCGAGGGCATGATTCTGGCCAGCGGAGAAGCTGACAAGGTCTTTCTGCTGGAACCCCATGAAGGCGCAGAACCCGGTAGTCGAGTCACCTGATACTGGTGCGAATGATTGCCGGCGAAATATCACTAAAACCGGCGACAGGTACGCCTTTTTTTACCCGCAGTCGATAATCATGGCCCTTCCTGTCATTCACCGCCAGTGATAGCCGAAAGGCTTTATCGATATCCAGTTGCCAGAACTTCCAGGCAGTAGAATCTCCACCGAGCAAGTCAGAGAAACTGATATCCAGTGTTTCCCCACTAAAAGAGAAACAGAATTCAGACAGCGGCGTGCGCAAGCCCGTGCCACCGGCCTTCAGATAAGCTTCCTTCAGGGTCCACAGGTCATAGAATCTCTCGTTCCATTGCTCAACCGGTAATGCCAGCAGTTCTTCTGCCTCCTTGCGCGCGAAGTAGCGTTCGGCAAGGTTAACAATGTCTGCCTGCCTGCTCAGGTACTCAACATCTATTCCTACCGGCTCCACCTGCATGACTGCAAGAGCTATCAGCCCCCTGGTATGGGTCAGATTAAACTGCAGGGTGGTTTCAATGAGCAGCTCAGGTTTGCCATTGCGGCTTGCGCCAAATTCAAGGCTGCCGGGATCATCCAGGCCAAGGTATTGTGACAGTACCCAGCGTATCAGGGCTCTGGTAACAAGAAACTGTTGTTTATCGCGGGTAAAAGCAAAGCGTTCATGTCGCTTTACTTCTTCGGGACTGAGGAATTGTGCATATTGCTCCAGAAGAGCAGGGTCCTGAATTTGCTGATAATTTACCAGCCAGAGATCAATATCGTTACGAGCAGCTTTCAGCATGGCGGGAGTCTCTCATTATTGGCATAATTCCGCTACTCAAAGCCACATTCAACGGAAATTTATTATGAGACTTTTACACACCATGTTGCGCGTCACTGATCTGGAAAAATCAATTGACTTCTACACCAATATTTTTGACATGAAATTAATACGAAAAATGGACTTTCCCGAAGGTAAATTCACCCTGGCGTTTATCGGCTACGGCAGTGAAGAGGAAAACACAGTACTTGAATTAACTCATAACTGGGAAACCGACAGTTATGATCTTGGCAACGCCTATGGTCATATCGCCATTGGTGTTGATGATGCCTACAAGGCCTGTGCTGAAATTGAGGCCAAAGGTGGCGATGTCGTGCGTCCTGCCGGCCCCATGAAACACTCAACAACGGTAATTGCCTTTGTGAAAGATCCAGATGGCTATATGGTTGAGCTTATCGAAGGAAAATAGGTAGCAGCTGGCCGCGGAAAACATTGTTCTGAACCAGCCTCCCGATGACCGATATTATTCTTATTCTTGTTGGCGCCATCCTCGTTAACAATTTTGTCCTGACCCAGTTTCTGGGTCTGTGTCCTTTCATGGGCGTTTCAGGCAAGGTGGAAACAGCCGTCGGTATGTCCGCAGCCACCTTGTTTGTGCTCACGCTGGCTTCTGCCTGCAGCTATCTGGTTTTTCAATACCTGCTGCTACCTCTGGGCCTTGAATACCTTAAAACCATATCCTTTATTATCGTCATTGCAGCGGTAGTGAGCATGACAGAAATTATCATGCATAAAACCAGCCCCCTGCTTTATCGCATTCTCGGGATCTTTCTGCCATTGATCACCTCCAACTGTGCAGTACTGGGGGTCGCCCTGCTCAATATCAACCAGTCACACAGCTTTGCCCAATCGGTCTTTTATGGCTTTGGCGCTGCTCTGGGTTTTTCACTGGTATTGATTCTCTTTTCTGCCATGCGGGAAAAGCTCGCGTTGTGCGACATTCCCGAACCGTTTCAGGGGGCTGCCATTGCCATGATTACTGCCGGACTGATGTCCCTGGCATTCATGGGTTTCAGCGGCATGGTCTGATGCCGCTATCACTCCCCATGCTGACGCCTCTGTTAACACCCGTGCTGGCACTGCTTGGCCTGGGATTGACTATTGGCGCGGTACTGGGATTTGTTGCGAAAAAGTTTCGTCTTGAGAATGATCCGGTCGTTGAAACAATCAACAATCTGTTGCCGCAAACCCAATGTGGCCAATGTGGTTACCCCGGTTGCAAACCCTATGCTGAGGCTATCGCCGCGGGCGATGCCATTAACAAATGCCCCCCAGGTGGTGAAACGACTATTAACCAGCTTGCTGACTTGCTCAATATCCCGGCCTTACCGCTGGATGAAAGTTACGGACATCCTGAAGTAAAAAAAGTCGCGTTTATTCGTGAAGCAGAATGTATCGGCTGCGCCAAATGCATACCAGCCTGCCCGGTGGATGCCATATTGGGGGCGCCAAAATACATGCATACCGTCATCGAAAGCGAATGCACTGGCTGCGATCTGTGTATAGAACCTTGCCCGGTGGACTGTATCGATCTGCTGCCACTGGAACCCTATGCGGCCCCGATCAAAACAGTAGCGGAACTGAATGAGGAAGAAATTCTGGTCTGCATAAATTGCGCTTTGTGTGTCGATGAATGCCCGGTTGACATTCTGCCCCACGAATTGTACTGGGCCTGTCGCGGCAATGATCTTGCCAGTGCGGAAACACTGAAGCTGATGCATTGTATTGAATGTGGCAAATGTGACCGGGTTTGTCCCAGCAATATTCCCCTGGTGGAATACTACCAGGCAACCATGCAATCCCTTAACACGCAACAAGCTGACAAAAAACAGGCTGGCAAGGCAAAACAGCGTTTTGAATTACACCAGCAGCGCATGGAAAAACTTAAAATCGAAGAAGAGCAACGCCGGCAAAAACGTGCCGAACTGGCAAAAAAAGGCCCCCGGTCACAAACCAGGGACACCATCTTGGCCGCACTGGAACGGGTTAAATCGAAGAAAAAACCGAGCTGATCAGATAAACCCGTAATAACGACTTAAAAAATAACCAAGACCTGCTGCGAACGACAGTCCGAGACCACAACAAAGAATTTTCTCAGCCAATACAGGTTGATCGATAGTTTCCAGTGTTGCCCCCAAGGGGGCAAAGTAAAGATAGAGAAAGCCCGCAACAAAGCCTCCGATGTGATTGGAAATACCTATATTTTCAAAGACCAATATCTCCAAAGTAAACTGCAATGCCAGTAGCCAAACCAATGTATTTAAAGTGCCGGCATTGACACTTCCAGGAAGAAATTTTTCATATTTGTATTTCAAGCAAAAGTAGGCTTCACATAAGCCATATATACCCCCGGATGCTCCTGCTCCAGACTCATCATAGGAAAAAAGAAAAAGTATAAAGAATCCAGATAATGTGGCAATAAAAAAAATGTTTAAAAATCTAAGTGATGAAATAGCCTTTTCCAGAACATCGCCAACGGCGCCAAGAATCAGCAGATTCATAAAGAGATGGAAAAAGTTTGCATGAATAAAGACTGATGAAAATACCCTGTAGATTTCTAAATTCTCAAATACTCGCTTTGACCCCGCCCCTGCCAACACAAAACCAAAGTCATCACCAAAGTCAAATTGTCCAGCAGTAGCCAAAAAGTAGATGGCCAATAAAAGAATAAATAACAGGGTCGTCGCTGCTCTTATTTTTTCTTCATGAGAAATAGACAGTTTTTTTATGGCGAGCTTCTCATCGCCCCCGGGTCTTTTATCAACCACCTCGGAAATTAGTCTTTTAAAAACCTGGAAATCTTCCGGCATGCGAAAACACTGCTTGTCAACAAACATTCGACTTTGATTACTGACACCTAATATCAATCCCAGGACCTTACCTCTCAGGCTTATCGGCTCTACTGAATAGATATCGGCGATGGAAACCACTTTTTTACCGAAGTAAAAGTTTGGCAAAATGAACTGACCATCTTTGCATTGAATTTTTAATGGCCTGGCAAAACAGGACTTAAGCAAACGCTTGAATAATATAAGGAGTAAAACAACATAAGAGAGTAAGAAGAAGATTAATATCTCTGTGTATTTATCAAAGTTATTAGAAATTTTATTTTCTGTAATAGAGATCAGAATAAGTAGCAACAGGGATGACAATATAAACAGGGCAATACTCTTCCTTCCCTTCGCCAAATTGAATTCGAATAAGATATCTTTTTCCATTATAAAAATATTCAAAAAAAAATGAGGGTTTGAGATTCTCAAACCCTCCAATACAAAATTATTCAGTCACTCAGATAGGCATATCCCCCTGCAAACGCCAGTCCAACCATGGCAGTTGCTGCCACGGGGATAAATCCAATGGCCGCTAGTGCTGCTATCGTGCCCCAGGAAGTTCCATAGGAAAATTGGCCAATGGCGGCCGCTGCTCCCCAATACGCAAGCGCATCACTTATCCCGGCTCCACTAACTTCCTCCAACTCATTCATTGTGAGCTCTCTCATCTTTCCAACCTCCATGTCATAGTTATGCCGTATTGCTCCCATAGTTGTAGGCCAGCTTTTCCATTCGCGCCAATTTTTTATTCTGGCAATTGATGACGGCTGAAAAACTCCCAGATCAGCGCTGTACTATCGATATCGTGATTAATGCCACTGCTATCCGCTCCTGGCCAGGTATGCCCGCCCTTTTCACTTAAATAGTAGTTAATCTCTGCAGAGTCTTCGCAGTCAGCCCAGATATAACGGCTTACATTGCCGCTCAATTGCACAACTGTATTGGCAAGAGAGCAGGCATTGGCCTGGCGCCACTTGTCCAAGGCGGTTTCCACGCCCATACGCCAATAGGGTCTCGATTCTTTTCCAAGGACATAGTTGTTTACCTGATCGTCCCTGGCATGAAAAGCGATGATGGGAATAGCGCGTTTCAGGATGCAGTCATCCGGGTACTGCAAGCCGGCAATGGGAGCGGCTGCAGCCAGCACATCAGATAATTCACAGGCAAGACGACTGCTCATGCGAGCGCCGCCGGAATACCCCGAGGTATAGATTCGGGATTGATCAATATTCAGCATGCCCGAGACCACCTTGATCATGTCCCGAACAAACTGTATATCATCGACGCCCTCCTCTTTATTGGCATTCCAGCTGCGAGCTGTAATGGAGTTGGTGAAGGCCCCGGCCGGGAATACAACCGCAAAGCCATGACGCTCCGCCAATATGTCAAAGTGACTGACATCCACCTGGCTTTGCGGAATGTTTCCTGAGCCATGCAGACTAAAAACAAGCGGTAAAGCATCATCATGATCAACTGCGGGAACATAGAGAATAAATTCCCGATCAGCGCCGGCAGAAACCAGTTTGTGGGAGGAAAATCCCTGATGCTCCTGCGCGCCAAGGTTGCTGCAAAGCAAAAGCAATAGCGCCAGCTGTTGGCATTTGCTAAACGCCTTTTTTATGGACTTTTTCATGGACCCTTTCCCCTTGATAAATTATTTTTCTCAATTGATTTTCTGACATGTATTCTAGAATATTTGCCAAATCACTCCCATCATAAAACTGGAACCAATTTATTACAGGCAAAAACCAGGGGATTCATTGGTAAGCCCTTTCCCCCATCCAACACTTGATGCCAACAGGGCAAGCTGGCAACATGCCAGCTCATGACATTGACTACCCTCCTGTTTAATTCTCGCCATCATCGACTGACCACTGCGCAGATTATGCTGCTGGTGTTGTTGGCCTGCATTCCCGGCATTGCTGCCATGGTGATTTTTTTTGGTGCCGGTGTTCTGATCAATATCATCTGGCTGGTCCTGTGCGCACTTGCGCTGGAGGCGGCAGTTTTAAGCATTCGTCATAAACCTGTTACTGCGTCTTTATTCGATTTCAGCGCAGCGGTTACCGCGCTGTTGCTTGCGCTTTCGTTACCCCCCGCTGCGCCCTGGTGGCTTGGTCTGACAGGGATATTTTTCGCCATCGTTGTCGCCAAGCATTTATATGGCGGCCTTGGCTACAACCCGTTTAATCCTGCCATGGTGGGCTATGCTGTACTCCTGATAGCCTACCCGCTGGAAATGACGCGCTGGCTTTTTCCTGAAACAGCGACTCATCAGTTGCCCGCCTTAATGACTCTGGTGGATCAGTTTCTTGGCTTTGCTCCCGCGTCCATGGATGCCTTCGTCGGCGCTACGGCCCTGGATCAGTTCAAGCTCGATCGTGGCGGCTTGACCATAGAAGAGTACTGGACCGGCAACCCTCTGTTTGGACGGCTTTCCGGTACTGGTTGGGAATGGATTAACGCCGGCTTTTTGATTGGCGGTCTGTACCTGCTTTATCGCAGGATTATCACCTGGCATATTCCTGTTGCCGTGCTGGGCGCCATGGGCATGCTGGCTCTTGTTTTCTATGACGGCGGCAGTTCTGCCAGTCATGGCTCCCCGTTTTTTCACCTGTTTGGTGGTGCAGCCATGTTTGGCGCCTTCTTCATCGCCACAGACCCGGTGTCAGGCCCCGCTACCAATCAGGCGAAACTGATTTATGGCCTGCTCATTGGCATATTGATTTACTCGATTCGCATCTGGGGAGCCTATCCTGATGGCGTCGCCTTTGCCGTGCTACTGGCAAACTTTGCCGCCCCGGCTATGGATTATTTCGTCCGCCTGCAGCAAAACGGAAGCAGCCATGGACAATGATTCTAGAAAGTCCCTGCTCGCCTCCAGCACTAAAACCAGTGTCGTTCTTGGTTTATTTGGTCTGATTGCCGCCCTGCTACTGGGCATCGTCAATCTGGTAACCGCAGACAGAATCCAGGAGCAACAGCGTGTTGCCGAGCGTCGCGCGCTCGCCGAAGTTTTTCCCGAACACGTTCACGACAATGACCTGTTGCTGGATACATTTACGCTGGCTCCTGAGGATCCTGCGTTTACCCAGCCGGAGTTGCTGCAACTCTCCACTTCGCGTCAGGCCTACACGGGCCAACTCAATGGCTTGTTTTCAGGCACTATTCTTCCGGTTGAAGCCCATGACGCCTACAGCGGCGATATATTGATTATGGTAGGGGTTCTGGCGAATGGTCAGGTTTCGGCTGTGCGCGTACTGGCGCATAAAGAAACGCCGGGGCTGGGGGACAAGATAGAGGCAACTGTTTCGGACTGGATTCTCGGCTTCGATGGCAAATCATTGCTTAATCCGACACAATCACGCTGGAAAGTAATAAAGGACGGTGGCGAATTCGATCAACTGGTCGGCGCTACCATTACCACTCGAGCCGTGGTTGATGCGGTAGAGAGAGCACTGACATTTTTCCAGTTAAACCAGAACAAACTTGCGAACGTTACAAAGCAGTTTTAATAATGCCCCTATCCAAGTCCGAATCTAGTTCCATTACACCTCAAACCCGGGATATTGTTAGCCAGGGATTGTGGTCGAATAACGCCGCCCTGGTTCAGCTACTTGGCCTGTGCCCGCTGTTGGCGGTAAGCAATTCTGTGGTCAATGCAGCAGGTTTAGGACTGGCGACAATCGGCGTGTTACTGGGATCCAATGGCATCGTCTCCCTGAGTCGGCATCGGCTGACTCCTGCTATTCGTCTGCCGATATTTGTCCTGATTATTGCGACCTTTACTACCTGCGCCGAACTGCTATTGCGGGCATTTGCCATCGAACTTTATCAGGCATTGGGTATCTTTATTCCTCTTATCGTCACCAATTGCACCATCCTCGGCCGCGCCGAAAGCTTTGCCTCGAAAAATGCTCTGGGCCCATCCCTGCTGGACGGCCTGATGACCGGCCTGGGCTTTGCCGCTGTTCTGCTGGTACTGGGCATGCTCAGGGAGTTGGCAGGAACCGGCGCGGTATTTGCCAACATAGATCGACTGCTGCCTTTTGCTGGCAACTGGACCCTGCAGGTAGCCTCCGGCTACAAACCCTTTCTGCTGGCCATCCTGCCACCTGGCGCCTTCCTTTTTATGGGAGGCCTCATAGCCCTGAAAAATATACTTGATAAGAAACGGGCCAATCCGTCTCCCGTCAAACAGCAGCCAACGCCGGGTAAACGTGTCAGGGTGACCGGATGAATAAAACCAAGCGCACCGAAATTTTTACGCGCCTGCGCAACGAAAACCCCACCCCCACGACGGAACTGAAATACGCTTCAACCTTTGAATTGCTGATCGCCGTGATGCTTTCAGCCCAGGCGACCGATGTCAGCGTAAACAAGGCAACAGAGAAACTGTTCCCGGTGGCCAATTCACCGGAGGCCATTGTCGCGCTGGGTGAGAGCAAAGTAAGAAATTACATCAAGACTATCGGCCTGTTTAACACCAAGGCGGCGAATGTCATCAAGACCTGCAAAATTCTTGTCGAACAACATGATTCACAAGTGCCCAACACTCGGGAAGCCCTTGAAGCTCTGCCAGGGGTGGGCCGCAAAACAGCCAATGTCGTACTCAATACGGCCTTCCGCAAAGTCGCCATGGCGGTAGACACCCATATCTTCAGGGTATCCAACCGCACCGGGATTGCGCCGGGAAAGAATGTACTGGAAGTGGAGAAGAAACTGATGAAGTTTATTCCGGAAGAATTTATTCTCGATGCCCACCACTGGCTTATTCTTCACGGCAGATATACCTGCATCGCACGCAAACCACGTTGTGGTTCCTGTGTTATTTCAGACCTGTGTGAATATAAAAAGAAAGAACTGGACTAGGCAGTCAGGGCGAACGTGGAACGTTCGCCCTGAAAAACCCTGAACCTGCCAGCATAAAAACACTAACCCAGCCGGCAGCTGTTGCCAGGTTTTACGATTTCTTGCGTTTACTGGCCAGTGTGCGCAAGCGTAAGGCATTAAGTTTAATGAAGCCCTCGGCATCATGCTGATCATAGGCGCCAGCATCATCCTCGAACGACGCCACCATGTCATCATAAAGCGACTCCTCTGACTGACGACCGACGACGATGACATTACCCTTGTATAGCTTGAGTCGAACCGAACCGTTGACATGTTCCTGGGTTTTATCAATCAGTGCCTGCAGGGCTTCGCGCTCTGGAGACCACCAGTAGCCGTTGTAAATGAGCGAGGCATAACGTGGCATCAATTCATCTTTCAAGTGAGCAGCTTCCCGGTCCAGTGTTAATGACTCAATGGCCCGGTGTGCTTTCAACATAATGGTACCGCCCGGGGTTTCATAACAGCCCCTGGCCTTCATGCCCACATAACGGTTTTCGACAATATCCGTACGGCCAATACCATTGGCCCCGCCTATCCTGTTCAACTCCTCAAGTATTGTCGCCGGTGATAATTTCTCGCCATTAAGCGCAATAATATCGCCCTGGGCAAACTCAAGATCAATATAGCTAGGCTCATCAGGCGCGTTCTGTGGAGATACTGACCACAACCACATGCTTTCTTCAGGTTCTGCAGAGGGATCCTCCAGAATGCCACCTTCATAGGAGATATGTAGCAGGTTGGCGTCCATTGAATACGGTGATTCATTACCCCGTTTCTGCTCCACAGAAATATTATGCTGCTCGCAATAGGCCATCAGTTTTTCACGGGAATTCAAATCCCATTCACGCCAGGGAGCAATTATCTTGATTCCTGGTTTCAGCGCATAGGCACCCAGTTCAAAACGAACCTGGTCATTACCTTTGCCGGTAGCGCCATGGGAAATCGCATCGGCACCGGTTTCCTCGGCTATTTCCACCAGCCGTTTGGCAATCAGTGGCCGTGCAATGGAAGTGCCCAGCAGGTATTCGCCCTCATATATAGTGTTGGCACGAAACATTGGATAAACAAAATCGCGCACGAACTCTTCGCGAATATCATTGATATAGATTTCCTTGATACCCAATGCCTCTGCCTTGGCACGCGCAGGCTCTACTTCCTTGCCCTGCCCCACATCAGCAGTAAAGGTCACTACTTCACATTGATATACATCCATCAACCATTTGGCAATTACTGAAGTATCCAGGCCACCTGAATAGGCCAGTACAACTTTCTTGATATCCGACATCAAACTCTCCTGATGTGACAACTAAACCAGAGGGCGAGTAAATTTGCCCATGATGAAAAAAAGGCGGGTATTGTAACGCTGCCAGAGTCATTTGCGAAATGAATCGTCACTATTCGTGAGGAATTAACGCTAATATTAATCTGTGCACGGCAGCAGCATGGAACCAACAAGCTTATGAGGTCAGGGAGCATCGTTAAGCTGGAAGAGCTGTTATAATTTCCAGATCAGGTCAAATAAGGCCAACACTCTCAAATTTACAGGAAGCACCCGGTAATGCAGGAAATTACACTGGCCAGACCAGATGACTGGCATCTTCATCTACGCGATGGTGCCGCACTGCCTGACACCGTTGCCCATACCGCCCGCACTATGGGGCGAGCAATCATCATGCCCAATCTGGTTCCTCCTGTTACCACTTCGGCTGATGCACTGGCCTACCGCAAAAGGATTATGGCTCACGTTCCCAAAGACAGTCCTTTTCAGCCCCTGATGACCCTTTATCTCACCGATATGACGACCCCGGAAGAAATATCCAGGGCAAAAGAAAGTGGCATTGTGTTTGGGGTAAAACTTTATCCCGCCGGCGCTACAACAAACTCCGATCAGGGCGTGACAGATATCAGCAAGACCTACCCTGCGCTGGAAAAAATGATCGAGCTGGGCTTACCCTTGCTCATCCATGGAGAAGTTACCCGGCATGAAGTGGACATTTATGACCGTGAAAAAGTCTTTATTGACGAAGTATTGGCGCCACTTCGTGCCAGGTATCCAGCACTTAAGATAGTGTTTGAACATATAACTACACGCGATGCGGTAGAATTTGTCCTTGCTGGCAACCATCACATTGCTGCCACCGTGACTCCCCAGCATCTGCTGTTCAATCGCAACCATATGCTCGCTGGTGGCATCCGTCCCCATTATTACTGCTTGCCGGTATTGAAAAGAAATGTTCACCAGCAGGCTTTACTGGACGCCGTGGCCAGTGGCTCACCAAAATTATTCCTCGGAACAGATTCCGCCCCCCATGGGGTTGGTAAAAAAGAAGCCGCCTGCGGCTGTGCCGGCTGCTTTACAGCCTTTGCCGCACTGGAAATGTATGCAGAGATCTTTGAACAGCTGAACAGCCTGGACAAACTGGAAGCCTTTGCCAGTTTCCACGGTCCGGATTTTTATGGTCTGCCCAGGAACCAGGAACAAATAACCCTGCGCAAGGAAAGCTGGACCATACCGTCCAGCTACTCAATCGGCACTGAACAGGTCATCCCTCTGTTTGCCGACAATCAACTTTCCTGGTCAATCGTCAACGAATAAAATACACATGAATACACCAGAAACACCAAGCAAACCCGAGTCCCAACTCGCCGGTCGCTTTCGCGGATTTTTACCGGTAGTGATCGATGTTGAATGTGGCGGTTTTAACAGTGCAACAGATGCCCTTCTTGAAATTGCCGCAGTCACAGTTGGCATGGACGAGAATGGCATTCTTGAACCTGAGGACACCTGGTTTTTCAGGGTCGAACCTTTTCCCGGCGCCAACCTTGAAGAGTCTGCATTAAAGTTTACTGGTATCGACCCGCATCATCCGCTAAGAATTGCCCACAAGGAACCGGACGTATTCAGGGAGCTGTTCAAGAATATTCGCAAAAAAATGAAGGAAGAACTTTGCACTCGTGCCATTCTGGTAGGCCATAATGCGCATTTTGATCATGGCTTTGTGAATGCCGCCGCAGAACGAAATGCCCTTAAGCGCAATCCATTTCATCCCTTTTCCAGCCTTGACACGGCATCCATGAGTGCTGTCGCTTTTGGTCAAACAGTACTGTCACGGGCATGTGAATGTGCGGGCATAGACTTCAATAATGAAGAAGCGCATTCAGCGCGATATGATGCTGAGAAAACCGCTGAGCTGTTTTGTTTTATAATCAATCGATGGCAAAAGCTTGGTGGCTGGCCATTATCCTGAAATATTTCTGCCAAATAACCTGAAAAAGTACTTCAAGTTAGATTACTGCATTCCCGGCCAACAGAATAATCATTGCAGTTCAAGGTAGAACTCCCCTTTCGCGACACTAGTCTGCACTTGATTAAAGTCAAGGTGATTTCCTGTCATGGCTTTATAGTCAAATCAGTTATCTATATTTTTTTCAGGAGTTAAGCATGGCAGATGGTAGAAAAGTATTAGTTATTATAGAAGCAACCCAGAATCAACACCTGGCATTGGAACGTGCTGTAATCACCTCAGAGATCAAGGAGCCAGGCTCCCATGTCCATCTTTTTATCAGCGTGGATAATGAAAACACAAAACTTTCTGCCGACAATGATGACCTGTACAGTGATGATGTTTGGCTCAACGCTATTACAGACAAGCTGAAAAATGCCGGCGCCTCATTCAGTTTTGAACTTTGCTGGTCAAATGAATGGCAGAAGGCAGTTCTGGCCAGTGCTCAACGTTTCCAACCTAACCATATTTTTATGCCGGATTCCCAGGGCAGCAAGAAAGGCCTGTTCAGCAATTAGCAGTGGGCTCAGTTACGAACATCCGTGGCTCCGGTCACTATTGTGCGTTCCAGTGGCATTAAACCGCGCAAGAAAATTCTGGCGGCCATTAATATTCAAAAGCAGGACGAAGCGGAATACGCCAGGCTGAACGAAAAAATTCTCATCGAAGGCCAGAACATTGCGAAACACTATGATGCAGACTTTTTTGTGGTCAATGCCTACAAAGACAGCATGCACTTTCCTGATCGCCAGAGGATAATGAAAATCTCCGGTCTGCCAACTGATCGGGTTCATGCCGAAGAAGGTGATCCTGCGACAGTGATTTCCCGTTACGCAAAAGAAATCGATGCCGACACGGTACTCATTGGTACTTTGGCAAGACAGGGCACCAAAGCCCTTATGAAAGGCAATACGTCAGAGAAAGTGTTGAGCAAACTTGAAGGGCTGGATGTGATAGCCTTTTCCTGATAATTCAGGCGACTTGTCCTCACGCTTTAAAATGAAACCGGGGTATAGTTATTTACCCCGGTTTTGCTTTTTAGCCGCTTTTTCTTCCTAAATCAGCAACGCAAATAGACCCGGCCATCGGCCTGTCTTACCTTTTCTTTACCGCTTTCTTTGCCAGCGACTGGAATCTTTGGTCGCTTACAGTCTATTATTGCTGTTCAGTTAATCTGGTCTCAGTGATTCTGAAACCCATAACAACAAGAATCAAAAAATCCAGCGCAAGAATAAGAAGAATTAGCCGAATGATTCCATTGCCCGAAGACAATTCAATGCCCTCCTGGATGGAATATCTGGATACCCTGCCTTCACTCGGCGAACATTGGGTAGACACCTCCAAGTCCAGGGGGAATCCGGTAGTCCTGGCTGACACGCTGGGAGCAAATCTTAAAGCCAAAACGGCATTGACCGGTTCCCTGCTACTCTCCAAACGCATTGCCAAACTAAGCCCCGAACAAAATATTGGCTTGCTACTGCCCACCACAGCCGGTGGTTTGCTGTCCGGTATGGCGGTTATGATTCTGGGCAAAACCCTGGTGCCACTGAATTACACAGCCCCTCTTGATGGCATGATATCCGCCATTGAACAGGCCGATCTCAAGACCGTATACACCTCATCGAAATTTCTGGAAAAATGTAAAGCCCGTGGTATCGACCTGGCGCCTCTGGCAGACAAGGTCAAACTGATAATGCTGGAAGATGTTAATGCCAGCATCCCGACATGGGAAAAAGTACTGACACTGCTGAGTTGTAAACTTTTTTCCGCGACGGCGATCAAACGTCGTTATTGCGCAAAGCCCGATCTTGACAGTACTGCAGTGATTCTCTTTTCAAGTGGTAGCGAAGGTGATCCCAAAGGGGTCATGCTCAGTCATAAAAATATTCTTGCCAATGTTAAACAGGTCAGCAAAATATTAAATGCCCATGACGGCGATATTATCCTGGCCAATCTGCCTATTTTCCATTCCTTCGGTATGACGGCCTGCCTTTTTCTCCCCTTGCTGGAAAGAATAAGAGTGATCTGTCATCCCGATCCCACTGACGTCGTCATAATTGCCAAAACGGTGAGACAAAACAAAGCAACCCTATTATTTGGCACTTCAAGCTTCTTCCGCCTCTATATCAAAAATCCCAAGGTCAAGGCAGAAGATCTTGCGACTATCAGGCTTACAGTGGCGGGCGCAGAAAAACTGCAGTCAGAAGTCAGCGCTGCCTTTTTCAAACGTTTCAACAAGATTATTTACGAAGGTTATGGCTGCACCGAACTATCGCCGGTGGCCACGGTAAATACTCCCTTTCCCAATCTGGAAAGTGACCATCTAAAAGACAATAACAAGCCAGGTAGTGTTGGCAAACCTATTCCCGGGACATTGCTGCGTATCGCAGATCCTGATTCACTGGAACCATTAGCGCTGGGCACTGCAGGCATGATAATGGTGGCAGGTCCACAGGTCATGAAGGGCTATCTTGGTAATCAGGAATTAACAGACAGTGTCATTAAAGAGACTGATGGCAAACGCTGGTATGTCACCGGTGATAAAGGCTCTGTAGATGAAGACAACTTTCTTCACATAGAAGACCGTTATGCCCGCTTCGCAAAAATAAGTGGCGAAATGATTGGCCTGGGCACCGTAGAACGTATCCTGCGAGAAGTGCTGAATGATGACGATATTGAAATTCTTGCGTTAAACGTACCGGACCCGAAAAAAGGCGAAATGATTGTCATCCTCTCTACCCATGAACTTGAAGAACGGGAATTACGCCCCAAATTGCTGACTGGTGGACTC
>JAHEHN010000136.1 GCA_024644515.1 Gammaproteobacteria bacterium | reverse complement strand
CGGTAAAACGGCTATTGTTTTTAACCAGGGAAGAAATATGGTTGCTGGCGGCAATGCCGGGGTTGGCAAAATCGTAGCGCTCTTCATAGTCCACGCCGGAGCGCATTTGCATGACATGGCGAATAGAAACGTCTTCATAGCCGCCACCGATAAGCTCTGGTAGATAATGCGAAATAGCTGTATCGAGGGAGTCGATATAGCCATCTTCCATAGCGCAGCCTATGAGTACAGAAGTGATGGACTTGGTCATTGACCAGCCGATAAAACGGGACTGCGGTGTTGAATTGTTGCGGTAAATCTCGGTGACTATCCTGCCATTTTTCATTACAAGAAGGGCGTTAGTGTAGGTGCGTTCCAGAAAATCTTCTGGAGAATAGGAGCTACCCTGCCATGAATAGGTAAAATCCATGGCATGATCAGTTTGTGGTAATTCCCAAACAGGGCCGCTGCGGGCTACGCTGCGGGTAGTAAATAACTGATCCATTTCCCGAAACGCCAGCGCACTGACATTGTTGTCCAGCATACTCCATCGAAGTATCTGTACTGCCACTGGAACATCAGAAGGTATTCCTTCCAGAGGCCCCGGCAGCTTTTGTTGCGCATGCAGCTGCAATGAAAAAAGGCAGCCGACAAAAAGCGAATAAATACTAATTTGTAACTTGTTCATATTATTCTTCCCAGGGGGGGATTTCACCTACGCCTACCTGGGCAGAATTCACCAGGATGAAATTATCAAGAACGTCAATCACATCAGGATAGAGTTCGCGCATTTTTTCGATAAGGGTATTGGAATTTCTGGCAGTTTTAGCTTCCCGATTAAAATCGACTATATAGTCGCGAGTGAAGGCCAGGCTGGATACGTCATCGTTCAGACCGGGGCGTTTGTGACCAGCCACAACAACCTCTGGGTCCAGTTCCAACAGGGCGTTCAGGTTCGCTACCCAGTCGAGACGTTGTTCCTCGAGAGTTTCGCCGAGCCATACATGAATGCCTTGAAAAGCTATATCTCCCGCGATCAGCGCTCTGAGTTCGGGAATCCAGATTGCAGTAGCATTATGGTGATCACCCTGCATTGGTCCCACCACTTCCAGCCGATGGCCTTCCACTTCAAACCAGTCCTGTGTCATCGGCACAGGCGCGGTAGGGAATTGCGGTCCATTATTACCCAGCATTGGACTCCAGCGGGCAATCTTGAATGGAATAGAGCGCCAGATATCAGCCACCACATCGGGATGAGAAATAACCTGCGCCTCGGGATAGGCATCCATCACAACCTGCATGGCCCAGAAGTGATCCGGATGATCATGGGTGATATAGATGGCAGTAAGATTCTTGCCGGTTTCCAGCATGTCCGCCACCAGCCTGTGAGCGTCGGCATTGGTGAAGGGGGCATCAATCAGTACCATGTCTGATTCGCCCATTACCAGAGTGAAATTGGCATGCAGGCTGGGTTCGCTGGATGTAATGACCTTAAGGGAAATAGTCTCAGCGGCAGCATGGGCTGGAACATGCATTATCAAGGTCAAAAATGGCAATAATAGTGTGCGACAGATTTTTTTGAGGCTCATTTCTCTCTCCTGGTTATTCTTATTAAGGTGTTTATAGCGCAACTGCGCGGCTTCTACTACCTGGTAAAGCAAGATATCCTGATAATTCGACTTCCGTTATGTATTAGGCTCTATATAATAATCTTTCTGTTTTACCTGGTAATAACAATTATTCAAAGCAGATTAATAAACCAATGCCTCTGAAAATAAGCCATATTCTTATTCCAGTTCTGAGCCTGATGCTAATGGGCTGCGGTAATAGTGATAATTCCGGACAGCAGGCAGGTATGATGACTGAGCCTCTTTCCTATAATTGGGATGTTCGTCCTATCATTTCAGATAACTGTTTTGCCTGCCATGGTCCCGATGCCGAGGGTGGACAGAAAGCTGGCCTGAGACTGGATTTAGCGGAAACTGCTACCGGTGAACTGCCGGAATCGCCGGGGAAATTTGCTATCGTTCCAGGTGATCTGGACGCCAGTGAATTGGTGCGCAGGATTATGTCCACAGATCCCGACGTCGTTATGCCACCGCCTGATACCAACAAAACCCTGAGCCCGGAAGAAAAACAGTTATTGAGCAGCTGGATTGAACAGGGGGCGAAATACGAAAGGCATTGGGCCTATGTGCCCGTTAGTAGACCAGATACACCTGAGCCTGCAGGGATAAATGAAATTGATGCATTTATTAATGCGCGCCTGGCACAGGAAGGTCTTGCGCTTTCCCCGGAAGCTGACAAAGCCACTTTAATCAACCGTCTTACTCTTGACCTGACCGGACTGCCACCGACGCTGGCAGCGGTGGATGC
>JAHEHN010000042.1 GCA_024644515.1 Gammaproteobacteria bacterium | reverse complement strand
GGTAAACCAAAACGGGTATCGGCGTGAATTTCTTCCATTAAGCTTTGTGAAGTGACTATTTGCGGGGGTAATGAGATTCCTACGCCAGCTATTTTTGATTTTCCATTTATTACCATTTCTCTAGGCTCCATTTCTTTGTGCTGGCATAACTTGTTGAAAATAATCAGTTATTCTATAATTTCATTTTTGCAATTCCTTCTATGTTAGCCTTTTTCACGCTTGCAAAAAAGAAACTCTCGTTTTCGAGAATATTCGTTTAACCAGTTTTAAGTGTACTGATATGTGTGTTAATTATTAAAACAATTAGCAGGTTTTTTTCCGTTGATTTCAGTCTGTTTTGAACAGGAATAAAGGTAGGGAAAGGTCAGCAAAGTTAGACTGTTAGTATTTTGCTGGAAAAAGCGAATTTGAATATGCCTGATTATCAGGTCTACCGCAGATTCTCTGGGAATTAGCCGTTTTATTGGGCATATCCATGCCAGTAAGGGCACCTTAAAACCTCAGGTTTTAAAGGCTCTGTAAAGGGATTTATAGGAGTTTGTAAGGCAATGAGCAATCACACACCAGCAGTAAAGGTCACCTTGGAAATTAATCAGGAGACTAACCTGGAAGAGCTGATGGCGCATCTGTGTCTGATGCAAAGAAATATGCCGTCAGATGCTGTGGTCTCCGGTGATGCCTTGTCCGATTTTTCAATACACGAAGGGGAACTGGAGCCGGTTAATTCAAAATTTGAAGGTTTCTAGGCTTTTTTGCTTTCATAACCGCCATTTCTGTAACTTTTTTTCTTCAGCCATAACTCTCTTTACTTGCTCGCAAGCTGAATCAACCCGGAAATTTTTGCCCTGGAACCGGCTTATCAGGTGGATCCCTGATATCTATCCTTCAGGGATTCATACAGTAAATGTTTGAAGTCTTCATGCTCTGAGTCAAGATCGGACATTACTTCGACAAGATGCTCGTTATCTTCGCGTCCATGCCAGGTTTTGGTGTAGGTGCCTTCCTTGTAGCCATGATCCTGACGGAAAAAGTTCAGTACATTTTTCCCTACATATTGGCAAAAGAGATCATTCCAGTCCATTTTGCAGTCTGCCAGCAAGGCTTCGAACAGAACCACGCTTATTCTGCCTGCCGCAGCCAGGCCAATACACAGTTCAAGCTTTTGTAAGGTATCCAACTCATTGATACTTATTGTGTTATTGTCAAAATGAAGGGTGTTGTTCTCTGCCATCAGCGTAAGCAGGGCTGCCCGTGATTTTTCCTGATCTCCGGAGTGCTCAAGAAGCAGATGGGAAAGGGTGAAGTGCCAGATATCTACCAATTCCATCTGTAGCTGTTCGAGATCGCATTCCTGCTTTTTCCACCATTTCCAACCATGATGCTCAATGGCTTCAGCGCCTTCCACTACAACAGCCCTCAAATAGGGATAGGCAGCTTCAACCCATTGTGGATTGACCCTGGCATTCATGTTTGCCTGCAGCTCAAGCATTATCTGGGCCTGGGATTCTTTCAGCATCTTAGGTATTCCTGTATAAAATTTACACGTTGGCTAAAAACTCTTTGGTGGGTTGCGGTGTTTTAAGCGCAGCCCATTAAAAAATATTGTTAATACTATCGTGACGCTCGGGTTCACCCCAGTGTTGTACCAGTAATTTACGGTCTGTTTTGGTCAAAAGCTCCAGATTGCGGTAACCAACCTTGTTCCAGATAGCGCGGGGGGCTTTCAGTCGGTCGGTAAGTGATTCAATATCGGCAAGGGTTTTATCGGCTTTGTTACTTACCCTGACCAGATCGCCAAGCACTGCTGTCCGGTATAAATCCTTGAGAGACTCTTCTGATTGCGCTGGCTCCTGTTTGAGTCGTGCCCTCAAGGTAATGAGGCTCTGACGAAATGCCAGCATTTTGGGGTACTGCCTCTTACTGAGGGCCAAGGCTTCCTTGAACGAGCCGGAATCCCTTAATGCTTTTATCTCATCAGACCACGAGGGCTTTCTTGAGGGCATCTGTCCGATTTCGGCAATGACATTGATTTCCTGCCTGCGATCAACACGGGTTTCAATATCCAAAGGGCTTAAGGGATTACTGGATTCGGCAATTTCGCGAGATTTACGTATTTGATACTGATGCAGGCACCAGATGATTGTGGCAGTTAAAACAAGAGAAGAGAGTATTAGCAAAAAGGTAGTCATACCGGAATTATCTGGATAAACATTTCTTTAATTCTAGCAAGGCGGACTGTTAGGGTCGAGAAAGCAAAATTTTATTATTGTTTACATTAATCTGAAACCTGGACTACATTGAGTAGGGACACAGGGACGTGTCAGCTTCCGGAAGCTTTCTAATTCAACAATTCAACAATTCAAACTGCTCACCCTGATTTTGGTGCCGCAACTATAGTAAAACAAGTAGGGCTAGCCTGGCATTTTTTTTGTATAATGGCGCGCTTAGTTCACCAATTCTGCCGTAGTTTCAGCATGACACCTGCAATATCGATTAAAGATCTCTACAAAACCTATGATAATGGCTTCGAAGCACTCAAGGGAATTAGCCTTGACGTTGCCGAAGGCGATTTTTTTGCCCTGCTTGGCGCCAATGGCGCCGGAAAATCCACAACCATCGGCGTATTGTCGACTCTGGTCAGAAAAACCTCGGGTTCTGTGCAGGTTTTTGGCAAAAATGTAGATACCAACAGTTATGAAACCAAACTTGATCTGGGGGTAGTTCCCCAGGAAGTAAACTTCAATCATTTCGAGAAAGTATTCGACATTGTTGTTACTCAGGGCGGCTATTACGGCCTGCCAGTCAAATTAGCCAAGGAAAGAACAGAGAAGTACCTGAGGCAGCTTGGCCTGTGGGACAAGCATGACCAGCAGGCACGTAATCTGTCGGGCGGGATGAAGCGTCGACTGCTGATTGCCCGGGCGCTTGTTCATGAGCCAAGGTTATTGTTACTGGATGAGCCCACCGCGGGGGTGGATATAGAGCTCAGGCGATCCACCTGGGAGTTTTTGCAGGAAATAAACCGCGGAGGTACCACAATTATCCTCACCACCCATTACCTGGAAGAGGCAGAAACACTGTGCCGTAATATCGCCATGATCGATGCCGGGGTGATTGTAGAAAATACCAGCATGAAGTCCTTGCTTAGAAAACTGCATCAGGAATATTTCCTACTGGATTTGCGTGAAGAATTATCTGAGACCCCGGTATTGGAAGGATATAATTGTGAGTTAAAAGATCCGGCAATTCTGGAAGTTGCGCTGGAAAGTAATCAGGATCTTAATGATGTGTTTGCCAAGCTCCAGGCATTGAATATCCAGGTGAAAAGCATGCGTAATAAATCCAACCGTCTGGAGCAACTTTTTGTTTCATTACTGCAGAAACCGGAGCAAGTTGCCTGATGCATTCACTACCACTGAATTATAAACTCACTGCTTTCAAGACCATTGTCTGGAAAGAAGTCAGGCGCTTTTTGCGAATCTGGGTTCAGACCCTGGTGCCGCCAGTCATCACCATTTCCTTGTATTTTGTTATTTTTGGCAATCTCATTGGCAGCAGAATCGGCCAGATGAACGGGTTCACTTACATGGAATTTATTGTGCCCGGCCTGATCATGACGGCTGTAATCAATAACTCCTATGCCAATGTGGTGTCTTCGTTTTTTAGTCAGAAATACCAGCGTAGCATTGAAGAATTGCTGGTCTCTCCAGTGCCCAATTATGTCATCCTGGCAGGCTTTGTCATCGGTGGTGTTTCAAGAGGGCTGGCAATCGGGGTGATTGCAACAATCATGTCATTGTTTTTCAGCGGCCTGCACATGCACAATATCATTATTACTCTGCTGGTAGTGCTTATGTCTTCCATCGTTTTTTCTCTGGGTGGTTTTATCAATGCCATCTATGCGAATAAATTTGATGATATTACTATCATTCCTACCTTTGTATTAACGCCTCTGATCTATTTCGGGGGCGTGTTTTACTCAGTAGATTTACTGCCCGATTTCTGGCGCCTGATTTCACAGATCAATCCAATTTTCTACATGGTTAATGCTTTCAGATATGGCATCCTCGGAGTGTCGGATGTTAACGTGGTTTTTGCTTTCACGATGCTGGTGCTGTTTACCGTAACGCTTTTCGTTTTTGCCCTGTTTTTACTGCGCAGGGGTAAAGGCTTAAGGCACTGACAGGTTAAAGAGCATCTGATGACTGACAATCCCCTGGGCAAGCCAACTGTCTATCCACAGCATTATCAACCCGAGCTTCTGGTTAGTATTCCACGACAGGAAAACAGAACTGCGCTTGGTGTAGCGGATGACAAGCTTCCTTTTCGGGGAGCTGATATCTGGAATGCCTATGAGATATCCTGCCTGAACCACAAGGGCAAACCCCAGATATTTATTGGGCGTTTTATTTTCGCTATTACTTCCCCAAACCTTGTGGAATCAAAATCTCTCAAGCTGTATTTAAATTCGCTCAATCAAAGCAGATTTGACTCCCTCAGCCAGTTGGCAGAAACCATTCACCGTGATCTTTCCGGCGCGTCAGGCAGCAACGTTGAGGTATCTCTACAGTTGCCCTCAGACATAATCATGCCGGATTTGCCCGCAGGAGTTTGCCTGGATGAATTGGATATTTCCGCGGATGAATTTGAGGCAAACAAGACGCTACTGATGGTGACAGATGACAGTCTATTTGAAGAAGTGACTGATGAGGTGCTTTTTACCAATCTGTTTCGCTCAAACTGCCCAATCACCAACCAGCCAGATTGGGCAACGGTAACCATCTGCTACCAGGGTAGAAAAATTCCTCATGAGGCCTTGCTGAAATACCTGGTTTCCTATCGTCAGCACAATGATTACCATGAAAACTGCGTTGAGCGAATATTTTGTGATCTGATGGAAATATATAGCCCACAGTCACTTACCGTAGAAGCAAACTTTTTACGTCGGGGTGGACTGGATATCAATCCGGTGAGGACGACAGAAACAGGATTGAACTATCAGGCTTTTCCTCGCTACACACGGCAGTAAATTTCGGATTAACCTTTGAGACAACGGACAGGAACTATTTTGGACGCGCTAGAGGCATTGCAAAACAGAACAGCATCTCCACGCCTGGTTGAGCCGGCACCTTCCCGGCAGGGACTGCAGGAGATTTTAAAAGCAGGGCTGCGTGCACCTGATCATGGCATGTTACGACCCTGGCATTTTCTTTTGATAAGTGGGAAAGGGCGTGAAAAACTGGGGCAGGTATTCGCTGACAACCTGGAGCCAGCAAATGACCAGGAAAAAGATAAAATGCTCAATTCGCCCCTACGTGCGCCTTTGATCATTGTCGCTGCAACTCAATTCAAGGATCATCCCAAGGTCCCGAAAGTAGAGCAGGTTTGCGCAACAGCAGCGGCGGTTCAGAATATGTCTGTGGCGATCCATGCGCTGGGGTATTCATCGATCTGGCGCACAGGCAAGGCGGCTTTTAATTCCGGGGTCAAAGAAGCCCTGGGTTTTAAAGCAACAGATGAGATTGTTGGTTATCTGTATGTTGGTACCCCGACCCTGGCTAACAGGCCGGTGCCTGAAAACAATATTGATGAATATGTAAGCAGCTGGGGTTAGCGCTATTTCTTAATTGATTCTTGAGTTTAAGAGGCGCTTCCTATAGAGTGCCTCCCTTTCAAATTTCAGACATTTGAGAATTTTATAAAGACTTTGGTGAGGTGTCCGAGAGGCCGATGGAGCACGCTTGGAAAGCGTGTAACGGGTTAAACCGTTCGAGGGTTCGAATCCCTCCCTCACCGCCAAATAAAAAACCCGGCTATTGCCGGGTTTTTTGTTATTACCCCAGGGTAATTTTATTCATGCATTAAAAGGGAAACTCTTTTCTAGAACATGGAGCCGCCGGCAACCACCGGGGTGCCATCTTCGCGCGTTGGGTGATTACCGCCACCTTCTATTAAAATCCCATAAACACCTTCTTTTCTGGCCGGATTGCCATGGACGATAATGGTCTCACCCGGGGTGAATGTCTCAGAGCTATAGCCCTGGCGCTGTAAATGCACCACTGCTGCACCACCATAGCTGACATCCCAGTTTCTCAGTACGCCATTTTCATCCGCCGCCTCAATAGTGAGATAGGGGTGGGGGTTCACAAAGGCCCATTCTTTCACCGTTCCTTTTATCTCAAGCACCTGGTCATCGTGATAGATGCCTCGGGTACTGTGATGAGCAGAAACCTGGCCTGCCATGCATATCCAGGCCAGCGCTATTAGTAAAATTCTCTTATTCAGGTTCATGATCTATTGCTCCAGGAATTTTAGTACTTGATTCGTTCAAATTCGGGGTCTTCAGGGTATTTTGATACTTCAAAGCGCAGGCTGCGTCTGGCTCCGTCAAGCTCGCAAGTCCAGGCATCCCCCATATCGGTAACAGGTGCGGAGCGCACCTGGAAGGTCCAGGGTTGCTTCAGGAAAAACGGATCGGTGGTGCTGACTTCAAGAATGAGATCATCGCCATCACGGGAAAAGCGCTCTATGACCTGTTTTTGAGTGGAAGAGGGAATGCGAAAATCCGCATTAAGGCCCTGAGGATCAAAGGTGAATTTACTGGTAGTCACTATCAGGGACCCATTTTCATATTTGCCCACAGAATAACCAAAATAAAGAAATTCATTAATGGCGGGCTTCGGGTGATCATGGCCTTCCAGCCAGATAGTGCGAACTACGTCATCCTTGCCATAGTAAATACGCACACGATCATCAAGTTGTTCCAATCGATAATTGTAGGGGTCGGTATACATGTGAGGAATTGGCATGGGAGCGCAGTCGTATTTTGGCTGGGCCATCTCATCGATGGCTGCCTGATAGGCCAGAGCTCGGTCTGTGAGCTTGGGATCGTTTTCCTCAAGGGTCATGCAGCTTAAAAAGCCTCCGCCTGGACATTGACCAAAAGACCAGAGGCCATCAAGGTCTGGAATATCCCGGGACGCGGCCAGGGAAACTCCTGATAGTGTCAGCATCCCTGCTGCGCAGATTATTCTGAACAGTGTAAATAATTGAATGGATGGTAATTTCACTTCCCCTCCTGAATTTCCAAAATCGGTGTTTTTGTAGTTATCTATAGAATTTTTAGCCTATTAAGCGTCATTGCATGATGACTATTTAATGAGTGCCCTTGCCATCTTTTACCAGCTTTATCTGCTTCAAGACACTTATATGACTGGTCTTTTGTTACGAAACAACCGACGAGTATAAAAGCCCATGTGACAATTGGCTACTCTTTACACATTTATTCCTCAGCTATTACCAGACTTGAGAAATCAAGAGGATGGGGATTTTATGGTGTGTCAGGTCAAATGAAATTAAACTAGGCGCATGTGTGGCAGATTCCAGATATTAAAAAACAAGAAATCCAGAAAGCTTCTGGACAAGCTTGATGTGGATGAAGCGGAGATTCTGTTTTCCAGAGACAAGGCGCCGGGTAGTCGAATATCAATTATTCAGCGTGAAAAGGACATAAATATTGTAACCCAGGCAATATGGTGGTTATTAATTGATCCGGAAACCGGCAAACCCAATTATAAATATGCTTCATTCAATTCCCGCTCAGACAAGTTGGATAGTCCACGTGCCATCGCCTATGAACCCTTTCGTGAGTCACGCTGCATTATTCCTGCAACCGCTTTCATAGAAGGCAAGGGTGACAAAAAGACCTATCACAAGATTGAGCTGGAAAATGAGTCCATAGCCTTCGGTGGCCTGCATCGGGAAACGATTCATAAAGTCACCGGGGAAATCATTCACAGCGCTTCAATTATCACCTTACCCCCCTTGCCTGAGTGGGAGAATATTCATCCAAAGTCGATGCCGTTGATGCTGCCCATGCAAGACGCTAATCTCATCAATCAGTGGCTTGCGCCATCCTTCCACCAGGTGGAGGCTTTTCGTGATTTGCTTGTACCTGCACTAAGGGTCAATCAGATACTGACCCCTATTGAAAAACCCAGTCTCTGGAATGAGAAAGGGGAGAGTTTTACCCTTAAGGCTCACCAATAAAAAATGCCGGGATTTCAAGTCCCGGCCCAAGCCCACGCTTCTCAAGGAACTTCAGGTATTAACCGGTCTTATCCAGAGGAATTGCCTCAATTTCTTTCTGTGCCTGTTCAAGCCACCATTGCAGATGGGGATTGTCCAGCAGCATATCAATATATTCATTTGTCTTGCCGCTTAATTCCGCCCCATAGGCACGTAAGGAAATAACCGCTGGAGCAAGAAAACAGTCTGCAATAGAGAATTGTCCAAATAGATAGCCGCCGCCGTCACCGTATTTGCGTCGACAGCAATAGATGATGGCATCAAGTCTTGCTATTTCCCTTTCCAGATTTTCATCAGGCTTCATCTTTACACGGATATGACAGTTCATTGGCCATTCACGTTTGAAATGCTGAAAATCACTATGTAATTCCGCACAAACGGAACGGGCTGCTGCTTTCTTTTTCATATGCGCGGGCCAGCCGCGGTTTTCCAGAAAGGTTTCAGAGATATACTCGCAAATAGGCAGTGAATCCCAAACCTTTACATCGTTATGAATAAGGACCGGTACTTTCAGTGAAGGGGAGAAGATGCCGATTTTTTCCGCCGCATCATCCTTGAACAGGTCAATTGCGATTTCAGTATAGGGCACTTCAAACTCCTGCAATAACAACCAGGGGCGAAGCGAACTGGGAGAGAAATTTTTGTTCCCGGTAATTAAGTGCAATTCTGTCATGATAGATATCCTTCGCATCAAAGCGTTTGGGTTTAGCGATTAGCTGCCTGCTCACGATTTCTGGTCAGTAAGCTCTTGCCCGATGAAACAATTTTTATTACGACCCGGCGATCAAAAAAGTTATCTTCGAGTGAATCCGATTGGCTTAATGGGCGATTTTCACCAAAGGCATTGGTTTGTATTGATCGGTTTTTAATGCCCAGTGTTTTCAGATATGTTTCTAGCGCCTGAATCCTGCGCTGGGAAAGCGCCAGGTTGCGAGTAGAGTCTCCTCGACGATCGGCATGACCAGTAATGGCAATAACAGCGCTTGGCATGGAGTTCACCAAAGAAACAAATTCACGCAGCTTCTCATCATAAAGAGGTTCGATCACGGTTGAATTGGTTTTGAAATGCAGGGAAATTTCAGTGTCGTTGCAGCATTCAGCAAAAGTATTCTTATCTGTAATTGATAAGCTCTGTGCATCAACACTGGTATTACGATAACGCATTGACTGTGATTCATGTTCGGCAACTTGATAGCGGGCTTCCAGGGCACGATATTCAGCTTGCAAGGTAATCAGTTCCTGTTTTTGTTTAAGTAATTCCTCAGATAAATAAGCGTTTTCTTTTTTAGCGATTGTTTTGTCGCCAACCCAACCACCAAAAGCCGCAGTTAAAATTGCCCCGGCAGGTCCGCCAAGAACGCCGCCAATGATGGCGCCACTGATAATGCCAGTAGCTTCATGTTTTGTGCGTTCGCTATCATTTGATTTGCCAGTACTATCCACGGCTGCGACTAAGGGGGCCGAAAACAAAATTGATGAACTCATCAGGACAATACTACCGATACCTCCGATGATTGGTTTTATGCACTTCATGTTGTTTCTCCAGAAAATTTAGTATTAAAAATATTGTTATCGGTTGTTTTTACCTTGATGCTCATTTAACGCGTAGGGTCTAGCTTTTCTGGGAACAAAAGGGGCTGTCTGCTGATTAATTATGGCAAGATTATGGCAATACGGGATTTGCGGACTATAGCCATGCAAGCGGAGCGGGAATTCAGGTATAGTCAAAAATATGTTTTCCCGTTGTCAAAAAGCAGCGGGTCTCAATCCAGATATTTTAAGTTACAACAGTCGAGGCATTGAACAGCCCAATGAGTAAACGCATTGCTATAGTCGAGGATGAAGCAGCCATCCGGGAAAATTATGCAGATGTCCTGCGTAAGCAGGGCTATGAAGTATTAACCTACCCGAACAGAAAAAAAGCACAGGAAGCGTTTTCCATGCGTCTGCCTGATCTTGCTATTATTGATATAGGCCTTGAAGAGGAGATTGATGGAGGATTCATCCTGTGCCAATCTCTACGTTCCATGTCTCTGACGTTACCCATTATTTTTCTCACTGCTCGAGATAATGATATTGATACTGTGAGTGGATTGCGTATGGGCGCGGATGATTATCTGACCAAGGATATTAGTCTGCCTCATCTTACCGCCAGAATTGCGGCCTTGTTTCGACGCCAAGATGCCATGGATCAGCCAACCTCACCGGAAAGTTTGCTGGAAAGGGGTGATCTTGTGATGGATCTGAGCCGGCTAACGGTAACCTGGAAAGAGCAAACAGTGTTGCTAACGGTGACAGAATTCTGGATGTTGCATGCACTGGTCAAATTTCCCGGCCATGTAAAAAGTCGCGATGCCCTGATGCAGGAATCCAAAATATTTGTTGATAACAGCACTATTACTTCCCATGTAAAACGTATGCGCAAGAAATTTATTCACAGTGATGCTGACTTTGACTGCATTGATACGGTTTATGGTATGGGTTATCGCTGGACTAACCCATAAGGTTATCGCATTGATATGGCGGGAGTTCTCAGGCATCTAATCAGTATCCGCTTAAAGCTGGTTTTGCTTTCCAGTTTTTTGCTGGTGATTCCGTTTCTCGGTTACCGCTATATCCTGGAAATGGAGCAGTACCTGAGTCGTGGGCAGGAGCAAACGGTTCTTGGAACTGCCAGAGCTCTGGCTACAACACTGAGTGAACGTGCCGAACTGTTTAATGAAGGGGCCTACAGCAGGGCGCAGAATAATCAGGATCTTTATGTCTATCCGGTTTTTCAACCGCTGAGCGTTGACGATGGTAGCTTGCAGGATTGGCGCGACTACCAGCAGTATGAGCAGCATTACCGTGAATCCAGTCTTATCCCAAACCCCGAGAATCAATTGAGCAGCTTTCGCGGTATTGAAAATCAGGGTGATCCCTTAAGTTTCAGATTGATGCTCGGGGAGCATAATCAGGCTCTGTATGCCTATCTCAGAGTCATCGATGAGCATATTGTCTACAGGAGTCGTGAAGGCTTAAGAGTTGATCGTAGTGACTCTCTGCGTATTTCACTGGTTAATCGCGATGGCGTTTTTCAACGTTATGTCATTGCACCTTATGACGATGAGCTGATCTATCCCTTTCGCATTGGTAGCGATATTACCGACTTCTCTGCCCTGGAATATGAGCCGCGTATTAGCGGACGCTGGCAGCGTATTCCCGAAGGCTATGAAATGGAATTACGCTTTCCGCTGGACATGATTGGCAGCAAAATGGGCTTGTCAGTCTACGATGTTGATAACCCGGAAACACATTCAGTTGCAGCAATCGTTTCTACTTCTGCCACTAGCAACCCCTCAGCACTGGGGTCATTAAGGCGACCCACTCTCGAGATTGACCGCATCGTAGCCGGCATGGGGTATTCCAATTCGCGGGTACAGGTTGTTGACCGCAGCCAGCGGGTTTTGCTGAGTATGGGCGATATACAAACCGCCACAGGATTAATGCTGTCCGAAGATAACGGTGAAAGGGATAACGCCTTTCTTGGCTGGCTCGAGGACACGGTTTTACACCCCCTGTATTACCGGGTACTTACTCGCCCAACAACGGAATTTGTGGATGAGCTTTATCAAAATGGCATGGTTGATGGTGATCACCTGGTACCAGCCTTAACAGGACAGGCGACAACCCGTTACCGAACGCTGGATAACAACATGAC
>JAHEHN010000040.1 GCA_024644515.1 Gammaproteobacteria bacterium | reverse complement strand
ACCATAAGGTGTCCGGCCGCGGGCATCTATAGCATTGCCGCTAAGATCGAACTCCATTAGATCGTCAAACTCCACCAGCGCCGGGCTGCGTGAGCGGGACATGATAAAGCGTTCAGGGTTTCTCGGATCGCGCACGCTGACATGACCGAAAGCATCGACAACATTTTCATTCGCCAAAATCCGGTTTGCTGCGATCAAGCGCTGGAACTCTACCAGTAGTGGCAGATCGGAAACAGGGCTATCACTTTCCTGGGCCATGACGGCCGGGATAGCGGTAAGCAGTCCGGGTACAGCAAGTAAAGTGAATGCGTTAAGTAATTCCCGACGCGAAAGTTCGTTCCTGGATGGCTTCATATTACGTTTCTCCGAGTACGGCAAAGAATATACTACAAAACTATCTATTATCCGCAAAAGGCACGGAGCAAAAGTAATAAGTAAGTAAATAAGGAGGGAGTAACGTCAACAATTAAAACTGAATGGCGAGTTGCCGCCAGAAGCAGAGGTAATTGTCAAATTAGATGATTTGGGCTTTGGTTCATGTTCAGGAAAATACTCTTTACAAAAACGAACAAATTCTTTGAAGAACATTAAAGCGAAGCCTTCTTCTTGGACACTATTAAAAATGTACGCCTGGTTTTGACGTTATAAGAAACTGATACGTTTATGACTTAGGCCGATAATGAAGTGATTCCTGGTGTTTCCTTAACCATTTACAGAACCAGACCTGAGCGTTCTTACCAATATATTTTTATTTTTTCCCAATTAAAAAAGGCTTACCTGTGGTGAGCCTTTTTTTTAATTAAATATTTTTTAAAATACCCGGTATGAACTGATTTGAAAAAAACCGGCATCAGCTTGCCAGTGTATTTAAATACTCGACAATATCACTGGATTCAGGCATCCAGCGATCTTCTTCATCGGTAGTAATACGCAGCACCGGAACAGTGGTACGTTTGCGCGCGTTATACAAATCCTCAAGATCTTTCCTGTCCGCATAGACATTGCGAATTTCCACCTCCAGGCCCAGATCCTGAATAGTGGACATCACATAGTGGCAGTAACCGCACATGGGGGTGACATAAAGAGCAAGCTTGGGGGACATGAAAATTCCTGAGTAATGTAATTCGGCTATTTAGGGAAATCAGAAAAAGGGCTTACCCCATGGTAAGCCCTTTTTACTGAATACCTAGGATTCTACGACAACTTCCAGCACATAAGGACCCGGCGCATTGATTGCGGTGGAGATGGCTTCATCAAGGTCTTGCGGATTATCTACACGCGCGCCATCACAGCCCATGCCCTGACCTACCGAGACAAAATCAATGCCACCAAGATTGCTGCCCACCACTTCATCAAGGTCGAATATACGTCCGAACATTTTCAGGGCGGCATAACTGGCATTATTGATAATGATGAAAGTAATCGGCAGGTTCTGATTCACCGCTGACCACAGGCCCTGAATGGCAAACATGGCGGAACCATCACCCAACAGCGCTATCACCTTGTCCTTGGGACGGGCCATGGCGACACCCACCGCAGCGGGCAAACCATGGCCAAGGCCACCACTGGCACAGGTATAAAAAGTATCTCTTTCCAGGATCGGTAAATAATCATGCATGGGTCCACGACAACTGGGCGCTTCTTCTACGATGATGGAATCCGGCTTTCTTAGCTTCGCCAACTGCTGCAGCACATATTTATCGTTAAAGGGTTTGCCGTCCAGCACTGGCGCCGCGGGTCTGGGATCAGGCACGGCTCTGGGCTTGGGTGCAGCCTTGGCATTGAGAAATTGCAGTGCCGGTTTCATGCTGCTGATAACCGCTGTGCCCACGGGGGACCAGGCAGCGGTATTGGCATTATCCACAATCTGAAATAATTCACTGCCTTCGGGAATATGCGGACCACTGCCTTCCACATGATAGGTAAAGGCAGGGGCACCCAGCACAATAATTACATCATGACCGTTCAGGGCTTTGACAATTTCCTGCCGACTGGCTGCGAGAAAGCCGGCAAACAGGGCGTGATCTTCAGGAAAACTGTTGCGGGCCGACATTGGGCTGGCATAGACCAGGCTGTTATGGGTTTGCGCCAGGGAGATAATTTCATCCCAGGCATCTTCACGGCCGACACCGGCGCCAACCACAAAGGCAGGTTTCTGCGCATTGTTCAGCGCCTCGGATACCTGCTCCAGCAGTTGCATCTCACCCTGGATCTGCTGACTGATGGCCCGCGCATCCGGCGCGTCACAATAACAATCCCAGTCATCAATGGGCACCGACACAAAGGTAGGCCCCTGAGGCGCCTGCATGGCAGTGTAATAGGCTCTGGCCATGGCCAGCGGGACATCTTCCGCGCGCGCCGGTTCACAGCTCCATTTCACATAGGGCATGGGAAATTCAGAGGCCTGCTGGGCATAAAGAAATGGCTCAAAGGGAAGAATGGATCTGGCCTGCTGACCCGCGGTGATCACCAGGGGCGTCTGATTTTTAAACGCGGTAAAAATATTCCCGGCCGCATGCCCTGCCCCTACGGCTGAATGTAAATTTACTACCGCGGCATTCCGCGTGGCCTGGGCATAACCATCGGCCATGCCCACCACAATACTTTCCTGCAGGCCCAGTACATATTTAAAATCTTTTGGATAATCACGGAACATGGGCAGCTCGGTGGAACCCGGGTTACCAAACACCCTGTCGATACCAAAGCTGCGAAACAGGCTAATCACTGCCTCACGTACGGTCACCTGCCCCGGCAGAGGCTCGGGTCTGTTATTTTCTACTTTGGGTTTTTCGTACTCGGACATACTGCTTTCCTTACTCTTTATTTATCTTTATCAATTCTGCTTTAAATTGGTGGCGTATTATAAAGCTGGCTAGCGCAATTACATACAATGGCCTGATGGATTTTCTGATCCTATTTCCTTTGCATATATAAATTATGCGGCCCGACGTTCTCAATCAGACGTTCACCACACAGCGCCATGGTGGTATCGAGTTCCTTGCGTACAATCTCCAGTACTTCACTGACGCCCGCTTCTCCCCTGGCACCAAGGCCATAGACATAAGCGCGACCAAGCCAGACGCCATCAGCACCCAGACAAATCGCCCTGAGCACATCCTGACCACTGCGCACACCACCATCGATATGAATCTCGATTTTGTCGCCCACGGCATCCACGATCTGGGGTAATGCAGTAATGGAAGAAGGTGCCCCATCCAGTTGGCGTCCGCCATGATTGGACACAACAATGGCATCAGCACCGGTGTTTACGGCAAATTTGGCATCCTCAGCATCCATGATGCCTTTAAGAATCAACTTGCCGCCCCAGCGTTCCTTGATCCAGGCTACATCTTCCCAGTTCAGCTTGGGATCGAACTGTTCCGCAGTCCAGGAGGACAGCGAGGAAAGGTCAGTAACGCTGCTGGCGTGACCAACAATATTGCCAAAGGTATGTCGACGGGTCCCGAGCATGCCCAGCGCCCATCGCGGCCGGGTCATCACCTGCCACAAGTGATTGGGGGTAAAGCGTGGCGGCGCACTGAGGCCATTACGAATATCATTATGACGTTGCCCAAGAATCTGCAGATCCAAAGTCAGTACCAGCGCACTGCACCCTGCCGCCTTGGCCCGATCAATCAGGTTGCCGGCAAACACCTTGTCTTTCATGACATAAAGCTGAAACCAGAACGGCTTTTCCGTATTCGCCGCCACATCCTCAATAGAAGCAATACTCATGGTCGAAAGGGTAAACGGAATGCCGGCTTTTTCCGCGGCTTTCGCCGCGAGAATTTCACCATTGGCATGTTGCATACCCAGCATACCAATAGGAGCTAACGCGACCGGCATACTGGCCTTTTGGCCGGCAAGAGTGGATTCCAGAGAGCGATTGGACATATCCACCGCCACCCGCTGGCGAAACAGGATGTCTTCAAAATCACTTTCATTTCGCCTGTAGGTGCTCTGGGTCCAGGAGCCAGAATCGGCATACTGGAAGAACATTCGCGGGACCCGGCTCTGGGCCAGTGTCATGTAATCGCGCACATCACAAAGTGCTTTCATAAAAACTGAATCTGGTAGTAAAAGAAGGTGCTAGTAAAGCAGATATGAGGCGCGAGGTTAAGCAGAAAACAGGGTGATTAAGCGATAATTTAAGACTGTAATTCCCGAATATCTATCAAGGAAATAAAAAACGGAGCCAACCGGCTCCGTTTTTTCAATAACATAATCAGAGACTAGCGTGCCGCCAGCTTCTGTATCATTTCCAGGGACTGCATGACATTCTCTTCCGGAGAAACGCTTCCGATGGTGCCAACGATGGTGCCGTCCGCATCAACGATGAAAGTATCGCGTGAGGCAAAGCCATGGTCGATATCCACGCCACGGGTATCCTTGAAGCCGGCGCGACCCTGACGCACATCCAGATCATAGGATGCGGCAATGCTGCCGTCGGCATCGGAGACAACTGCCAGCTCACCGGCGCAGTATTCAGGATCAGCAGAGAAGTCATTCAGGCGTTCAATGCTGTCCAGGGAAACCCCTACAACGGATGCGCCTGCGGCACGGAATTTGTCCATATTGATGGCAAAGGTATGCGCCTGGATATTACAGCCCTGGGTGTAGGCCGAAGGATAGAAATACACCACGGTAGGGCCAACAAGGTTCAAAGTCTGCTGTAATGAATAGGTGAACTCTTCACCGTCCATGGAGGCCTGGGCAGTAAATACAGGGGCTGTAGCGCCGGTTTCCAGGCCAGCGTGGGCGGACAGGCTGAACAAGCCTGCGAAAATTGCGGTGGTAAGTAATCGGGTTTTCATGGGGTATTCCTCTTTATAAATACTTTATTTGGTCAGGATCGGTAATAATTCCGCTTTCCGGATGATATAGCGGTTAAACCGATTAGTGCAATGACCCGTAAAACAGGGGAATCTTTCAATATTAAAGTGATTTTGACCGCAAGCTCAGCGCCAAGCCCTGGCAACTGACACTCTTGAGACAGCACTTTGCTGATTAATTGACTGACGCTGACGCTAAACTTACCATGCCCACTCACAAAAAATATGAGCATCATCATGAACCGTAATAGCCTTCTTGGTCTCACCTTTATCGTCTCGATTTTGTTTCTGCAAGCCTGCAGCCAGGAGCAACAAGCCATTGAGCTTAGTGCTGAAGCATCTGTGGCTCAGGGATATCAACCACAGGTCAGCGGTGTGCTGGCGACATTGGCGCAGGATGATGATCCGAACAGCAAGACTTTTCAGACCCTGGATGGTCGCGGTTTTGACATCGAGCTGTTTGCAGGCGAAAAAGTCTTTGTGAATTTCTGGGCCACCTGGTGCGCACCCTGTATTCGCGAAATCCCTTCCATCAATCGCGCAGCCCAGGCACTGGAAGCTGAAGGCTATACCTTTATTTTTACCTCTGATGAAGACACCGACACCATTAACGATTTCCTGTATGAGCGGGAATTCCCCGGCAACTTCGTCAAGCTGAATGGCTATTTTGCCAACTACGGCATCGGCGCGGTGCCCAGCTCCTGGCTGGTGGATGAAAATGGGGATGTGGCCACCGTGTGGGCCGGCGCCTTTGAATGGGATAGCGAAGAGATGCTGGAAGAAATCAGAAACCCGACTCCTTCAGAGCTGTAATTCAAGCTACTTACTACCGCTTTACTACCGATGCTGCCCATGCTTATCAGCGGTTTCTGATGGCATCAAAAAATACCGTAATCGATTACCCGATCATGGTAGCCGGTCACCGTTAGCGTGATAGTAACTTCATATTCGTTGTAGTTTAGCCAGTACCAGCCGTGTTCACCACGAAAAGGCGCGATCAGTGAGCCATTGCCGCCAGCCCCTTCCTGCTGTTCCTTGTAGCGCACAAAAAAATCAGGCCCGAAAGAAGCATCATGGCCATGGAAGTCCACATAGACATCTCCCTGATCCACGGCCCAGGAATACACCGCCATTTTGCCTTCGCGCAGGTAGAGTTTTACTTCGGTCTCGCTTTCCGGTGGAATCACAATCGTTACCACATCCGTTCGCGGCGCCTCCTCCTGATCCTGGAATACCGCCGAGTTAGGCAAAGGCGTTGGCTCACCAAAACCCGGAATTTCCACTTCCCGCAGCACTTCATTACCGCCGATGATATCGGTGATTTCTATGGTTACCGTGGGCTCGGCATTAAGTTGCGTGAGGCCGGTGGCGCCACCGATACCGGTAGGATCAATCCCGTATTCGGCAGGCAGGACAACAAGAATTAGGATAATGGCTGCGGCCACAACAGAGGCCACCGTGGCCTTGATCAAGGTGTTTTTGGAAGGGGGTTCGATATTATTCATGAATAAATTCCGTAGTAGAAATCCCGAGTGTGAGTCAGGCGATAAAATAACCGCTCATCTGGTAGCCAAACAATATAAAGCCGGCACACATGATGATCAGATTGGTAGTAAAAGCCCCTCTCAAAAAGCTGGGACTCTGGCGCCAGAACTGGAAGGCCAATAGCATAATAGTCAGAGCAGCCAGTTGTCCCAGTTCAACGCCAATATTAAAGGCCAGCATATTCGGCACCAGCCCTTCACTGGCTATGGACAGGTCCTGCAACTTGGTAGAGAGACCGAAACCATGCGCCAGGCCAAACAAAAACACCGCATGCCGGGTATTAATATAGACACCCAGGCGTTCAAAGCCGCCCATATTTTCAAAGGCCTTGTAGACAACAGAAAGACCAATAATGGCATCGACGATATAGGCATCTGCCCTGATGCCGCCCAGCACGCCCAATAACAGGGTGATACTGTGGCCAATTGCAAACAGGCTGACATAAAGCGCCACGTCTTTCATTTTATAAAGAAAGAAAATTACGCCGGCCAGAAATAACAAATGGTCATAGCCGGTAAACATATGCTTGGCACCAAGATAGACGTAGGGCATGAATGCCACACCACTGATGCGTTGAATAAAGTCAGCATCGCCGGCTGCCACCCCATGCGCAAAAACAGGAAGTGCCAGCAACAGCAACAGTCCCGTAAGCGTAAATATCAGAATTCTTGTATTAATGAGATGCCCTCTTTTTTTCCATTCATCATTTAGCGATAGTACTTGGCATTGCCAAGTCAGGCAAAATTTCCCATGGCCATGACTACGCTGACTAACAATACCATTACCTTTTACTGGCAAGGTAATGACTTTCGCCAGCCACCTCTTGATAAATATCAAGCCCGCTTCAGTTTGGATTTAATAAAACTCACCAGTCCGAAGCTGCTCAGACAGGCCACACCAAATCCACACAAGGACAGGAAAAGCTTGTACAACAGACTGCCTGTCTTGCCGGTATGTAAAGGGTAACCCGCATTATAGACACGCTCAACCAGCGGAAAGGTGGAAGAATCTATGCGCAGGTCCATATAGCCCGCTTCTTCATCAATATAGGTCATGCTGGTGCCATTACGATTCCACTGCCCGGGCTGCTGCACGGCAAGAATCCGATGAATGGAAAACCCCGAGGGCACACTGGCACCGCGAATAACCGCGTCAGGAAATACCGCCAGGGTTCTCTCCATGGCAGGCAGCCAGTCCCCGGTGCCCTCACCGGTAATGTCGTCAAGACCCACCACCATGTTGTCACTGTATTCCTCACTGCGGCGATGCTCTTCCAGAAGCAACTCTTCTGCCTGAAAAGGAAACGCCAGGATCACCCCGGTTATCAGGGTCAGCAACAAGGGCCAGGCAATCAGGATGCCCAGGTTACGATGACTGGTAACCAGTTCTAAACGTTTAACACTTTTTGGCACAATGCCGCGGGCAAACTGTCGTCGTAAAGGCACAAAACTAATCACCCCCAGCAGCACCAGAATGATTAGCGTTATCGCAGCGAGACCGGTAATGGTTAATCCGAGATCGTCCAGCAGCAAGCGGTGGTGCAGATCATAAAGCCACTCTTCAAAGCGTTCATTCATATGCCACTCGTCGACCACATTGCCCTGAATATCCAGATAGGCATAGTTGGTGTCATACAGCGTGACCTTGGTGAGGGGGAATTCTGCGGTGGCAAACTGAATATTGAGAATATCGTTATTTTCGAAACCGGCTTCTACGGCGTCAGCAATCCTGGCCAGCGCCGCCGGGGTGGGTATGAAATCAACCTGTGCGGCGGGGGTAACAAGTTTGACGTAATCTTCTTTCCAGATCAGCAAGGTGCCTGTCACACTGCTTAACAGCAGCAGCAGTGCCAATGTTACTCCTCCCCAGGCATGGAGAGTTCTGATGAGCTTAAGAATCATGGCTGCGGGGAAATTTTAACAGTGAACGATAACTCGCCCTGAATCACATGAGAATCTGTACCTTCTGCAGACCAAATCGCAGTGTATGAACCACTTTTCAGGGACGGCAGTGAAATACTTAAACGTCTTGCCAACGCTTCCGGCAAACTACTTGTTATAGGGACTACTTCTCCCTGACCATCTATCAGGGTAAGCGAATTAAGATAGGCTTCATCACTGAATCTTAGGATGATTTCTGCTGGCGACTCACTCAATACAGCGTCATTTTTAGGGACAGTCACTGTCACCGCAGTATGTGCAACAACAAGTTCTGAAATGAGCATAAACCCCATTGCTATGAATATAAGAAATGCCTGTTTAAAAACTTTCATACTCAAGCCTTTTAAATTTGATTTGTGGTAGATGCCGGGCAGATGTCCGAGCAACAAGGCAAACACCATTATGCAGGTTTTATCCCGCTTTCGAATACTTTTTCAACGCTGATTTTAAAACTGCTTTTAATCCCCGATTAGTTCGGCTTATCCCGGCAATGTTCATCGGGAAACTCAAGTTCAATGGTCGTGTGTGTCAGGCTAAAGGGTTGTAATTTTTCAGCAATCACTTTTTTCAGATTTTGCTGTTCGCTGGTGGACAGTGTCAGTCTTAACAGCAGATGGGCGGTATAGACATGGTGCTCACCATCCAGTGACCAGAAATGTTCATGGTGAATACTCTCAACCTGTTCGAGCTTATTCAACTCCTGATTAATCTTGTTTACCAACAGTGATGCCGGTGCTGCCTGAAAAAATATTTTCAGCGTTTCCTTGAAATGTTTATACACATTAAAAAGAATAAAAGTAGTGAAAATTACTGCCAGTAGTGGATCCAGTATGGGCCAATCCACAAACAGTAAAGCGATGGAGACCAGTAATACCGCTGCCCAGCCAAGCACGTCTTCCAACAAATGCCAGTTCAGGACTTTTTCATTCATGGTATGGCCACCACTGAGTTTATAGGCGGCAAAACCGTTTACCGTGATACCCAGTACTGCCAGACCAAGCATGCCTTCTGCCATCGGCATTTGTGGATTAAACAGACGCGGGACCGACACAAACAATACCCAGGTCGAGCCCACTACCAGGATAATACTATTGATCAAGGCACCAAATAGTGACAGGCGACGATAACCATAGGTGAATACCTGATCAGGATTTTTCTTTGACAGGCGCTCCAGCAGCAAGGCTGAACCAATGGACAGACTGTCGCCAAGATCGTGAACAGCATCAGCCATAATCGCCGTTGAGTTGGTAAGAAACCCGCCAATAAATTCAATGATACAAAACCCGGCATGAGAGCAAAAGCCCAGCCAATTCTGTTACCTGAGGTTGCGTGTTTATGAGGATGCTTGGAATGATCATCCATAAGCTTTATTGTGACAGTTATCCGAAATCAAATCAGGCGCTAATTTTTATTGCGTGAGTTCACCTGACAGCGCTGTAATGGTTCCAGAAAAACAACAATAATTAAGAGGCAATCAGCTTATGGCATCTTTACGCTTTCTCGGTGCAGCACAAGAAGTAACCGGTTCGTGTTATCTGCTTGAAACTCCAGACCTTGGCAAAGTGCTGCTTGACTGCGGCATGCATCAGGGCGGCGACGCCGTTCATCGTCTTGGCAAGGAAGCATTCGCTTTCGATCCAACCACCATCGACACCCTTTTTCTTTCCCATGCCCATCTTGATCACAGCGGATTGATACCGCTACTGGTACACAATGGTTTTGAAGGCGACATTTTTTGCATCAACGGTTACAGTAAATTATTACCGGTGATGTTTAATGATACCGTGGGCCTGTATGAACGTGATCTGAAGCATGAAAATCGGCGTTGACAGCGCAAGGGCAAAAAGCTGCTGGAGCCTATCTATACCAAACAGGATGTGGAAAAAGCCCTGAGTCTGATAAAGCCATTGCGCTACGGGGAAAGATTTCCGGTCGGCAAAACCGGTAAGGCATCGGTTTGCTTTACTGATGCCGGCCACATCCTGGGATCAGCCATTACGTCCCTGACCTTCAAGGAAGATGGCGAGGAAAAAACGCTGGTTTTTTCCGGAGATCTTGGCAAGAAAGTATCAGTTCTGATGAATGAACCAGCGCTGGTGAACAAGGCCGACGTGGTGCTGATGGAAGGCACCTATGGCAATCGCTGTCATCTTAACCAGAGAGAAACCATTGATGAGCTGGAGCAGATTCTTAAAGAAACCTGGGAAGCCAAAGGCATTGTCATGATCCCTTCCTTTGCTGTTGGCAGAACCCAGGAAATTATATTTCATCTGGTCTTGTTGCATTACGAAGGCCGACTGGATCCCTGGCAGGTGTTTCTTGATAGCCCCATGGCCATCAAGGTCACCGACATTTATGATGAATGCCTGAGCGTGCTGGATCGAGAAGATGCGGCAAAAATACGGGAAATGCATAAGGGTTCCCTGAAAGGCTTCCTGCCACGACTGAACTATGTGCATTCCCCCGAGGAATCCATGGCCCTCAACGATATTCCCGATGGCGCCATTATTATTGCCGACAGCGGCATGTGCACCGGCGGACGTATACGCCATCATCTGAAACAGCGCGTCTGGGATCCTAAAAACCTATTGCTGTTTGTCGGCTTTCAGGCCGCCGGCACGCTGGGTCGAATCCTCGTGGATGGCGTCAAGAAAATACGTCTGTTTGGTGAAGATACGGTAGTGAAGTCCCGCATTGAAACCCTGAATGGGTTTTCTGCCCATGCCGATCAGGCCGAACTGATCGAGTGGCTAATGGCCATACCGGATAACCCAAGAAGAATGCTGGTCCATGGCGAACTCAGCTCACTGGACGCTTTGTCCATGAAACTTTGGGAGGACCACAAGATAACCACGGAAATCCCCTACCCGGGACAACAGATGTATTTTTAAAACACCATGAGAAAGGATGACTACTCCAGAGGCAAGGACGCCAACCAGCCTTCCAGATCAGCCCAATACATGGCAAAGGTATGTCCGGTGCCCTGCAGTAAACGCGCATTAAGTTTTACTCCGGCACTTTCCAGTACCGCAACGGTGCCATCGTAGCGCTTGGCCCAACCCAAACGATCTTCACTGCCAATGCGCAAATACACCGAAAAGTCCTTCAGTGTGCGTAAAGACGCCGCATTTGAGGCCAGCGCCGGTACCGCAATAACACCCAGATATTCGTTGGCATGACGCGAGGCAATTTCAAGGGATGAGATACCCCCGTTGGAGATACCCATCAATAATACCGGGCCATCAGCGATATCATCGCGGTGCTTGAGCAGCGAGATGAGTTGTCGCACCTTGTCAGCATTATCGCCCCAGAAGGACTGGCCGTCAGGAGACACCGGTGCTGCTACGGCCCAGCCACGATCAACAAAGGCCTCGCCATGAGTGCGATAGGCACTGCTGGCAATACGGGCATCGCCAGCCCCCCCGCCCAGGATAATAACCAGAGGACGAGGGGTTGAGTCAGCCGGGGCGTCAAAATAGGCGCGCAAAGCCGAGCCGTCAGGCAGTTGAAATTCTGTTT
>JAHEHN010000039.1 GCA_024644515.1 Gammaproteobacteria bacterium | reverse complement strand
AATCCCGGGACACCGGGAAGGCGCGTATTATACCTGAGCGCCAAGGATTGCCAAGCTGTAAAAATCCCGGCCAAACTGTTTTCGTTTGTTGAGATATAACAATTACCTGCCGCGGTTTTCTATGGGTCATAAAAGTGTATTTACAGGTAAAGCTAATGCCATGATGTATGACCCACACTCTTTCGTCGTTCACTGCAAATGTTAATGTTTGTATTGTCTGATTCGCAGTGAGGAAGCGCGATATTATTTTGTTCAGAATGGGCATTTACAAAAGTGTTTATTATTGGCAATATAAATGGATATCCATAATTCTATAGATATTACAAATGATAAAGATAAGAGAACTTGAATACCTGGATGCCATTGAGCGTTACAAACATTTCGGCAAGGCAGCGGAAGCCTGTCATGTCAGTCAGCCAACGCTGAGTGGCCAGATTATCAAGCTGGAAGAACAGTTGGGTGTCACGCTGATTGAGCGTCATCGGCGAAATATCATGTTAACTCCGGCAGGCAACCAGCTTCTGGTAAAGGCTCGCACAGTACTCAATGCGGCACACGATCTGGAAGTAACAGCAAAAAACCTGGGAGATCCACTATCGGGTGAACTTCATCTGGGGCTGATTCCCACCCTTGCGCCATATCTGTTGCCCCATATCATGCCGGGTTTGATTGCCGGACTGCCGAAAATGAATTTTTTTCTCCATGAGCAGCAAACAGCTGATCTGGTTGCGGCCCTGGATGAGGGCAAACTGGATGCCCTGATTCTGCCCTGGCTGGATGATATGACAGAATTTGAGGCCTATGATTTATTCGAGGAGCCTTTTGTTCTGGCCGTTAACAAGGCCCATCCTCTGGCAAAAAAGAAGCGTGTAAAGCTTGCCGATATTAAAGGTTGCCATGTGTTGACGCTGGAAGACGGCCATTGCCTGCGCGATCAGGCATTGGGGTATTGTTTTAGCGCTGGCGCTGATGAAGACAAGCGCTTTCAAGCCACCAGTCTGGAAACCCTGCGTTACATGGTGGCCTCAGGTATCGGGATTACCCTATTGCCCAAGTTGTCTGTGGTTGATCAGCGTGAAAGCAGTGATATTGCCTATATACCCTTTCAGCAACCTGCGCCCACCAGGCGTATTGTGCTATTGATTCGTCAAAACTATACGCGTCTGGAAACCGTTCGCGAAGTGGTCAGTGCGGTCAGAAGCAGTGTGAAGACAAACCTCAAGTTGTAATACTGCGACTTGATGATAGCTCCTTACGATCTCTCTCTAATGCATGTTTTACTAGACGCAATTACCCTGTTGTTTTAACCTTTCATGGTTCGCAAAAATAACAGGTTAAGGGTTTTCATTATGGGATTTCAGTACCAATTATCAGGAAAAGATTTATTCAAAAGTCTGACGATGATTTTCGCGTTATTACTGGGTTTGGGCTTGGCGCTGTCATCCCGGGCACATCATTCTTTTGCCATTTATGATTCGGAAAATCCGGTAAAAATGAGTGGTGTCGTCAGAGAACATCGCTGGACCAATCCTCATGCTGCCGTAGTCCTGACAGTGACCTCTGAAGACGGCACGGAAACTGATTGGGTACTGGATCAGGGACCGGTAAATATGCTGTCGCGCCAGGGTTGGACACGAGACACACTGAATCCAGGAGACAGGATTAGCGTTGAATTTGATCCACTGCACAGTGGCCAACCGGGCGGGCTGCTGCAGAGCTGGGAATTTACCAATGAGGCCAACGTAGAATTAACCGGGGCAGGAACCATCCTGCGTGGGGAGCGGCCACAAGCTGTTGCCATGGCTGATGAGGTAGCACGAAATTTTAACGGGGTCTGGGCCAACGCCAGCGGTGGTATTCATTTTGATACGCTGAACTCTCCTTCCCGTCGTGGTCAGACACCACCTTTGAGACCCGAGTATCAGGCCCAATTGGATCAGCGCTGGGCTGATGCCGATGCCGGTAAAGCAACTACCGATCCAACAGCCCGTTGCATTCCTCCCGGCTTTCCGCGCTTTCTGACAATGGTGTTGCCCGGGGAAATCCTGCAGGCGGAACATCAACTCAACTGGTATGCAGAGTTTGCCGAAGCGACGGTTCGTGTCTATCTGGATGGTCGTGAACCACCTGAAGATCTGGTGCCCAGTTTTAACGGGTTTTCCACCGGGCATTGGGAAGGTAATACCCTTGTCGTAAAAACTATTGGCCTGCGTGGTGACACGCTGGTGGATACCACCGGTGTTCCCCATAGTGATCAGCTCACGGTTAATATGCGCATGACAAAAGTCACCCCGGATTATTTTGAAGTAGATATCGAGCTGGTGGATCCGGTGGTGTTTACAGAGCCCTGGACTACCACTAAATATTATTCAAGGTTGCCAGCGGGGGAATTTGTTCAGGAGTATGCCTGCCAGGCCGGCAATCGTTTTGAAGTGAATGCTGCCGGTGAAATCGAAGTAAACTTTGAATGAGCTGATAATGCTTTTTTAAGACCCTGAACCGGGGCTCTTGCCCCGGAAAATGGTTTACATCCATCAACCAATCCATGATCGGGCCAGGTAATTATGGCTTATAGCATTTCAGCCGCGGTGCTCCACGAACTGTCAGCACCGTTCAGGCTCGAAACCCTTGCTCTTGAAGAGCCTGCTGATGATGAAATCCTCATCAGAATAGTCAGCGCCGGTATTTGTCATACTGATATCAAGGTGAGCAAAGGCTATGCCAGTGTTCCTTTGCCTGTGGTGCTCGGCCATGAAGGCGCCGGTGTCGTAGAGCAAACCGGTAAATCGGTAACAACAGTTGCCCCCGGGGATCATGTACTGCTGACCTTTGATTCCTGCGGCGACTGTCTGCAGTGCAATGCCCGGCATCCGGCTTATTGTGACAATGGCCAAACACTCTCATTTTCCTGTCTTGGCAGGCATAGCCCCTCATCTTTGACGCTGAATGGAGAGCGGGTCTATGGCAGCTTTTTTGGCCAGTCATCTTTCGCCTCCCATGTCATTAGCAATGAGCGCAATACGGTAAAGGTGGATAAGGATTTACCGCTGGAGAAACTTGGTCCTTTGGGTTGCGGTTTTCAGACCGGGGCCGGAGCCATACTCAATGTCCTGCAACCAGCAGCAGGCCAGTCACTGGCCATATTTGGTGGCGGCAATTTAGGCCTAAGTGCGGTGATGGCGGCAGTGATGAGCAAATTGGACCCGATTATTGTAGTAGACAATAATACTGACAGGCTGGCGATGGCGCTCAATCTCGGCGCCAGCCATGTAATTGATGCAGGCAAAGAAGCCCAGGTAGTGGCGCAAATAAACCGAATTACCGGAAACCGCGGGGTAAATTATTCTCTGGATACCACCAATATCCCTGCCCTGGTCAGACAGGCATTTGAGTCACTGGCCAATCGCGGTAGCTGCATCCATAGTGGCGGTGGCGGTAAGGATCTGACTTTCCCGGGCAGCCATTTACTGCATGGCAGGTCAGTACAGGGCGTGATTCAGGGTGATAGTGATCCCCAGGTCTTTATTCCGCAACTGCTCGACTATTACCGGAAGGGATTATTTCCATTTGATAAATTACTTAGCGTCTATCCGCTCGCACAGATCAACAGAGCGGTTGCCGATATGACAGCCGGACAGGTTATCAAACCGGTTTTACAGATGCCCTGATGCAAAGAAGAGACGCCATAGTTAAGACTTTAGTTAAAAATGGCTTGGCAGTGAGCCGGAAAACTTATCCGGTTCTGCGGTTTTGGTAATCTGCAACACAGGAAAATATGCATGCATAAAACTAATCATGGCCTGACCTCACTGCTTTTCAGCATGCTCGGTCTGTGGATTATGCTTTTTGCTTTTATTGCCAGTGCTCATGCAGTCGTTGACGGCCAAGATGACTTTATAAGAGCAATTGATCCTGCCCTTGGCATCAGTGTGCAACTGGGACGTTGGAACGGTCCGATAAACCTGGTTTATGATCCTGATGGCGCGCCGGCCCTGTTTTCCGAGGCTGATGAAGTTCTGGCCCTGCTTACACAAGCTAGTGCTGAGTGGGAGCTGGTCAGTGGAATCCGGTTTAATATTGTTGGTAGCGATCCAGATGTTCCGGATGATGATGGCTTTGGTCCCAATAATCTTGATGGCCTGGTACGTGTTTTCTGGGGTAGTGCCGGTGGTGCCGCCGGGCGTGCGGGGCCGGAAGCTGATTTTTATGACTCCGATGTGGGCTATTTTCCCTATATTGATGGTGCTGTTGAATTAAACCAGAATCCTGAGGTGCTGGAATCTTCAGCTGTACTGTTAGGCGTATTGGTTCATGAGCTGGGTCATCTCATAGGTCTGGGGCATTCCGATAATCCGGCATCGATCATGTTTGCGAACCCTTACAGTCAGCTTCTTCATCCCCGCGCGGATGATATTCAGGCTGCGCGTACTCTTTATGGCAATGGTTCACTTGTCATAGAGGATATTAAGCAACCCATAGCGCAGTGGGTATATTCTCCCTATGCTGATGCTCCGGATAGTGAGTTGACTTTCCTGTTCAAGGCGAATCAGGCGATAAACAGCGGTGCATTTATTTCGGTGGGCTCAGATGACCCGGTCTCGATTATTACCGAATCAACTCAGGACACGGGGTTTGTGCGTTTTAATTTCGGGGGGATTGGTAATTTCTCCAATACCACTGCAATTGATATTGATGCTACTGTCATTTTTGTTGATCCTCTTGGTTATCTTTATGATGAGCGACGAACCGAGCTTGCATGTGCTGTGAGAACGGCCTGTGGTGGGGGTTGGATTAGTGTTGGTTCTGCCCGTGCGATCAAATCCATCCCCGGAGTCTGGTCCGTGTACGTGGTTGATGAAGAAAATAAATCGACCTTGCTGAGCCTGGAATTTAATGTGGCCACCCAGCCTGTTTTTAATCAGCCCCCACAAGCTGTTGTCTCAGTAACCGGGGCAGGCAATAACCACGTCAACATAAGCCTTGAGGTTATTGATACTGATTCATCCTTGATCGATGTGGTATGGCATGTTCATGGCAATCTTGGTGATCAGGATGGTGACGGATTTCTCGATACCAATATAACTGACAGCATTCAAAGTGGGCAGACCATAGAAAGAACGATCAGTTTTCTTTCCGCTGACACCCATACGCTTTACATAGAATTGAATGATGATGGTCCACGTTATGATGGTAGTAATCCCGATTCCAGCATGGCTGGTCGTGGTTTCCAGTCATTGCTGGCGATCACTGTGGATTTACCGGTTTCATCAGATAATGATGTCACTGTTGTTCCAACCTTTGCTGGTGACAATGCCGGGACGGGTGGTAGTTCTGGAGGATCAGGTAATAATTCCCCAAGTGCTGTGGTGGATGCTATTGCCACGTCTACTCCACTAAAACTGATCACTACCTCAGATGGCTCATCAAGCAATGCTAAATTTTCAGCCGGGGCGACTCTCGATGCCGGTACTACAACAGCTACTGATTTTTCAAATAAGGAAACTATCACTATTGCCGGCTCCTTAATTCCGAATAGCGCTGATGTTGGCAAAGCTGGCGAGATTTTTGTAGTGCTTATTAATGATATAGCGCCGACCTATCTTGATACTGACGGCAACTTTCAGTTGTGGAGCAGTTTAAGTTTGAAACGGCTTGAGCCTGCTTTTGAAATACCCGCATTGCGAGCAAGTGAAAAATTTCCGGTATTTAGTGGTAAGGTGCAAAGCGGCCTTTACCGGGTTTTTCTGGGTTATCAGCTTGTTGAAGGCGGCACATTGCATTTCAATGCGAAGGCGTTCAGAGTAAACGTAGAATAATTTTAATTAATACAAATCACAGAAACCTATCGATCAATACTTCTTTATAGAGGCAAGACAATGACAGATCCAGTAAGAGCAGATGACAAGCCCATGGCCGTTGATGTGGAAGCGGGCCAGAATTATTTCTGGTGCGCCTGTGGCAAAAGTCAGAAACAACCCTTTTGTGATGGCTCTCACAGGGACACTGACTTTACCCCGTTAAAATATACGGCGGAAGAAAGTCGTAAAGTGTTTTTTTGTTGCTGCAAGGCGACGGCTAAAGCCCCGATGTGTGATGGCAGTCATAATAAAAGCGGATAAGGGATAAAGGATAAAGGATAAAGGTGGACAGGGCAGGGATGCGGCAGGGGTTTTTAAACAAGAGACAAGCAACCACTTTCTCAGGCTGCAATGTTTTCTGTAGGTCGGATAAGGACCGCAGGGACGCATCCGACAAGGCGACCAAATGGTCGCCTTTTTTGTAACTTGTAACTTGTTTCTATTTTTTAAAAAACCAGTCTGATGCTATTGCTGCACCTTCCGCTAGTGATTTCAGTTTCAGCCAGGCAACACCGGGGTCGATAGCCGCCTGGCCCACGTGAATACTGAAGCCGCAATCGGTGCCCGCCATGACATTTTCCTTACCTACCAGGTCAGCGTAACGCTTGATCCGTTGGGCAATTAGCTCCGGATGTTCAATATAGTTGGATTGTACTTCAATGACTCCCGGGCAAAGTACTTTGCCTTCGGGCAATTTGAAGTCTTCAAACAGCGCCCATTCGTGAGCATGGCGCGGATTTGCGGCTTCAAATAAAAGGGTTTGCGGTTTGGCCTGCATGACGATGTTGATGATATCGGCAAAATTCATATCGCAGTGATGAGGGCCCCCATAATTGCCCCAGCATAAGTGCATGCGCAGTTGTTCGGCAGGAATATTCTTCACGGCATGATTCAGGGCTTCCACATGGATTGCCGCTACTTTGCGAAAATCTTCCAGACTAACGCCATCTGAGTTCATATGACGACCCATGGCCAGGTCCGGACAGTCAATTTGCAGGGTGGCACCGGATGCGGCGATGATTTCGTATTCGCTGCGCATGGCTTCAGCGATAGCGAAGACATATTCCTCATGGGTCGGGTAGTATTCATTCTTAAAGAAAATAGAGGTCACCCCAGGTGACGCTGAACTGAAAAAAGCATATTCCATATTGCCATTGGTGGCTTTTTTCATGTTCTCTATATCTTCATGAACATCGTCAGTGGTTTTGACCGAGATAGGTCCTTTGCAACCAGGTGCATGGCGATGCTGGCGTGAGGGGTCTTCACCAACGCGGCGCGCCAGATTAGGGAAATCAATCAGGTCTGCAAACACATATGTATTCTCACTGCCATCAAAACCATCCAGCCGATCCTTGATATAGGTAGCATAACTGGGCTTTGACATTTCGCCGTCGTTTACCACATCAATGCCCAGCTCTTTTTGTTTTTTCACTATATCGATAACAGCCTGATGAATTCTGCTATGCAGTGCCTCCTGATCAACAGGTACGCCGTCTTCCCTGGCAAACATCATTTGCATCAGGTCTTCTTCCCGGGGCAGGCTACCCACGTGAGTGGTGAGAAAGTGATCTGTACTTCTTGGCATTTATTAACCCCTTTTACTGACTTTATAGTTGGTTATGCGAATTGCTTTTTCTATTTCGCATGTGTACTTGCTGAATCCTGAATGAAGAAGAATAAACGCCAGAGACGGTGTCGTCCACCTGGAAAATGGAATAAGCGCATAATTTATCGAAAATATTTTCGCATATCGAAATAATTGGAAAATTCTGCCCCCTGAAAAAGCTCAATAATATCAATTAATTAAAAGCTTCTTTTTAAAATTCTCTTATATAGAAAGAAAAACACCTGAAAACAAGGCTATTTTTACTTCCAGTTAATGCCGGGTTCTGGCAGAATGCGCCATTTTTCCGTCATCCGAAAATTACGATTTAGAATTAATTGTCAATAAATAGGAGCAATACCCGATGAGTAAAAATAGTCTTTCAGCGGCCATAGAAGCCGCCGGTGGTGCGGTAAACCTGCTGCGCAATTCCAAGGCTGGTATTTATGTATACCCAGTTGTGGCGCCTGAATTTTCAAACTGGCGTTCAGAGCAAATGGCCTGGCGTAATTCTGCAGTACTTTTCGACCAGACTCACCATATGGATGAGCTGACCGTTGAAGGCCCGGATGCTGAAGCTTTTCTGAGCTATGTCGGTATTAACAGTTTCGCCAATTTTAAAGAAAACGTTGCCAAGCATTTTGTGCCCGTTACTCCAGCTGGTCATGTAATTGGCGACATGATCATCTTCCGTGAATCAGAAGAAAAATTTGTTCTGGTGGGTCGTGCACCAACAGCTAACTGGGTTCGTTTCCAGGCTTCTTACGGTAAATGGAATGTACGTCTTTTCCATGATCCCCGCTCTGATTCACGTCCTGATGGCAAAGCAGTATTCCGTACTCATTACCGTTTCCAGATCCAGGGCCCAGAAGCCAATGCGATCTTCGAGAAAATGAACGATGGCCCCATTCCTGAAGTGAAATTCTTCCACGTTGACTGGATCAATGTTGGCAACCGCAAGGTACAGGCTCTGCGTCATGGCATGGCTGGTGCTCCTGGTCTTGAAATCTGGGGTCCCTATGCTGACAAGCATTACATCCAGACCACTATCGCTGAAGCAGCAAAAGAAGCCGGTGTTGATCTGCGTTTCGTTGGTGCTCGTGCTTACTCTTCCAACACTCTGGAATCAGGCTGGATTCCTTCTCCGCTGCCTGGCATTTATTCCGGTGACGGTATGCTCAAGGATTACCGTGACTGGCTGGGTGCTGATCACTACGAAGCTGTTGGCTCTCTGGGTGGCTCACTGGTCTCTGACAACATTGAAGACTATTACGTTACTCCTTTCGAACTGGGTTATGACTTCTACATTGGCTGGAAGAAAGATGATTTCATCGGTAAAGCTGCTCTGGAAGCCATGCGTGATGCCGGTAACCAGCGTAAGAAAGTGACCATTGAGTGGAATCGTGATGATGTCATGAAAGTCATGATGTCTTCTTTCGAGCCGGGTCTGGCTTACAAGTGGATCGACTTCCCCAATCACAACTACTCTTCCAGTAATGCTGATGAGTTGCTGAAAGACGGCAAAACCGTTGGTATGTCCATGTTCAATGGTTATTCCTATAACGAACGCTGCCTGCTGTCTCTGGCTGTAGTTGATGCTGATGTTGAAGTAGGTGACATCCTGACTCTGAAATGGGGTGAAGCGGAAAACTCTGGCAAGACCTCTATCGAGCCTCATCAGCAGTGTGAAGTTCGCGTTAAAGTTGCGCCGACTCCTTATGCTGCCGATGCGCGTGAAAACTACGCAGACAGCTGGAGAACCAAGGCTAAATAATTGCCTTGCCGTGAATACGGTGGTCTCTAACGACCAGGTGGTTTGAACAAGAATGGCGCTGTTGAAAAACAGCGCCATTTTTTTTATGCAGGTTAATTTACGCTGCGCAGAAAGTCGGCGAGTTCTTCCCAGACCTCTTCCTGCTCGCCACCGGCTTTCGCCAGCGCGGAATCCACCGGGGTTTTACCGTAGAAATCGGTGATATTTACCTCGGCGCCATGATCCACAAGGAATCTGGCAACCTTCATCCAGCCCCATTTCCCAGGCCCGTAAATGGCAGTCTGACCCTGACGGTCAGTCATGGCATTATGCCGGGGAATAAAGGCGGTATAACTGGTGGTATCAGTCACCCGGGCATTGATGTCGGCACCTGCATCCAGCAATAGCTGGAGGGTAGCAATGGCCCGATCTTCAACATCGGGTGCACTATAGACGGTGCCATCACTCAAAAGGCCTCGCGGCGTGGCCAGCCCGGATGTCACTATCAATGGCGTAGCACCAAAGATATTGGGCAAATCAACCGCTGCGCCATATTCCAGCAACAGACTGGCTGCCTTGGCATCATGGGAGACCGCAGCCCTGAGCAGAGGAGTGGTTCCTGTGGTCAGATGCTCATCGGAGAAACGGCCATTGCCGCCACCCTTGCCGGGTCGTCCAAAGTTCAGCACAGGATCTACGTACACACCCTGGTTCAGCAAACGTCGAGCCAGTTCCAAAGCCGCCAGTTGTGCTTGCGCACCCAGCCGGTCACCTCGGGATTCAATTGTGCGGACATCTATTGCGGTGTACAGCGGCGTTCTACCCCACCAGTCGAAGCTATGGGGATTGGCATTCGCATCAAGCAGGAAATGGGCGGTCTGAAAATGGAAGTTATCAATAGCAACGATTAATGGTGTTACGCCTTCCGGCGTTGGCATATCCACATCAGCACCGGCCTCAATAATGGCTTGAACACAGCGCAGGCAGCCACTGCGGGCGGCGTACAGCAAGGGTGTAAGACCTCCTGCCGGACGATACTGGTTGCGTGGTTCGGACGTAATCTGGCGTTCCCAGTCAAAGCTTCTGGCGCGCACACTGACATCAGCGCCACTGGCAATCAGCAGTTCCGTCATTTCAGCATGATTGCGGGAGGCGGCCCACATCAAGGCAGACTGTCCCGTCCAGCGCTCTTCGGCATTAACATCAGCCCCATGGTTTATAAGTAACTCGGCCACCTCAACCACGCCGGTCCAGGCGGCCAGCATCAGTGGGGTCTGGCCGTCGCTGTTGGCCTGATTCGGATCAGCGCCAGCCTCCAGCAACATCGCGATCATCTCAGTGTTAGCAACTCTGGCAGCCTGCGATAAAGGCGTAGCCCCAAAGTCATTGCTGACATTGGCATCGGCTTCGTTGCGCAACAGTGTTGCTACCAGTTCCGGGTCAACCTGGTATACCGCCCAGTGCAGGGGAGTGGTGCCGTCATTCTGTGGCTGATTGACATTGGCGTCAGCACGAACCATGGCCAGTGCGGTTTGACGGTCGCCAGCCTTGATTGTATCGGCCAGAGGAGAATCGGCGAGGGCAAACTGGGACAGACCAATCAGGGCTATCACGCCCAGCATTAATTTCAAATGTGTCAGGAGGATTTTCATAATATATTGGGCGCCAGATTGTAATGGTGTGCCCACATGCCCTTGTAGGCAGCATAAAGAAATTTATCGGGATCCTGCCAGCTGCGCTCGAGACCGGCCAGTGCGCCTTCCTGCAGCATGCAGCCGGCGCTACAACCTTCGCGGACCATATCAAGCACACGGTTATAGACTTCCTGCATCAGGTCGCGCTCTTTTATCAGTTCAGCCTGACTCATAACGGGACCAACGGCGGGCACAATCTGTGTATCAGGGTTGCTCATTGCGACGAGCATGTCCAGGGAGTTTACGCGTCCCCCCAGCCACCCACCGCCGTACCAGTCCAGTTCCGGATCAAGCAAGGGGGAAACGGCATCGCCAGCGGCCAGCACATTGGCCTGGCGAAAATGGACATAGATATCGCCATCGGTGTGAGGCTGAACCAGCCAGCCATAATCGATAGTTTCAGCGCTGCTTTGCAGTTCGCCACGCTCATGAAAAATATCCGTTGGCCAGGATAATTCTGCCAGGGGTTCCTGATAGCGGTTTTCATGGGGCAGATAGTAACGGGTAGAAAGACGCTGCAGGGTTTTCTGATGGGCAATGATTCTGGCGCCCTGGCTTTTCAGCATGGCATTGCCTCCAACCTGTTGCGGATGCCAATGGGTATTGAGCAGGGTATGTACCGGCCCCTGATCAAGACTGTCCAGGGCACTTTTTAAAAGGTCTGTATTTTCTTCAGCACCGCTGTCTACCAGAACGATACCGTCGCCAGCATCAAAAGCAACCTGGTTGACGCCGCCATTGCTGAGCAGCGAGATGCGGTTGTTCAACTTCCTGATTCCGTTTCCCTGTGCCAGCAGTCCGGCAGGCATCGCCATGGCAGCCAGGCCGGTCAGTGAATATCCCAGCAGGGATCTTCTGTTGAGCATGCGATCTATTGAATTACCATCTTGCATCTGTTTTCTTTGTCTCTTTAATTCTTTATTTCGTCAGCTGGTGAATCTG
>JAHEHN010000132.1 GCA_024644515.1 Gammaproteobacteria bacterium | reverse complement strand
AACCAAGCCAACTCAGCACAGTGTCAGGGATTTGCGTTCAATTGGTATTCAGCCGGATATTCTGGTGTGTCGCTCAGATCATGAATTGCCCGAGTCTGCGCGCAGGAAAATTGCGCTGTTCACCAACGTTGAGTTACCTGCAGTTGTATCCCTTGAGGACACCGCTACTATTTATTCCGCCCCCATCCTGCTTCACAACACCGGTATCGATGAAATTATTCTAAAGCGCTTTCATCTGGAGTGCCCGCCAGCAGATCTGTCGGAATGGGAGCGTGTTGTTGAAGCAACATTAAACCCTGATCGAGAGGTCAAGATAGCCATGGTTGGCAAGTATATGGAGCTGCTGGATGCCTATAAATCTCTCAATGAGGCGATTCGCCATGCCGGAATACAAACAAGAACCCGTGTCAAAATCAGCTATATTGATTCAGAAAGCATCAATGAAGAAAGCGTGCAGAGTCTGGCTGACGTTGATGCCATAGTTGTTCCTGGCGGTTTTGGAGAAAGGGGTATTGAAGGCATGATTCTCACTGCCCGCTTTGCGCGGGAGAATAATATTCCCTATCTGGGAATATGCCTTGGATTACATGTAGCGGTGATTGAGTACGCACGTCATGTGTTGGGTTTATCTGGTGCGCACAGCACAGAATTTGAGCAGAATTGTGCGGACCCGGTTATTGCCCTGATAACTGAATGGGTGACCGCAAAAGGGGATGTAGAGGTCCGGGATGAAAATTCCGATCTTGGCGGCTCCATGCGTCTGGGCGGACAGGAATGTCGACTGGAAAATGATTCCATTGCAAAAACCTGTTACCAGAAAGATGTGATTGTTGAGCGTCATCGCCACCGATATGAGGTGAATAATAATTATGTGGATAAGCTGCAAGGCCAAGGCATGCGCTTTACCGGAAAATCCCTTGATGGGAACTTGATGGAAGTACTGGAAATTACCGGGCATCCCTGGTTCCTGGCATGCCAGTTTCACCCGGAATTCACATCGACGCCACGGGATGGTCATCCGCTGTTTACCGGATTCCTCAATGCCGCAATAAAATATCATGACGCAGAGCATGGCAGTATTGAGTCCCAGGCCGTTACCAACTGACTCGTATTGAGAAAGGCGCGCACTTCATGACAAGTACTATTACAGTCGGCGATATAGCTATAGCCAACGATGCCCCTATGGTACTTATAGGGGGGCTTAATGTTCTCGAAAGTGAGTCATTGGCGCTTGAAGTCGCTGAAACTTTTAGCGAAGTTTGCAAGTCACTTTCCATCCCATATATTTTCAAGGCATCTTTTGACAAGGCGAATCGCTCTTCTATCAACTCCTACAGAGGACCGGGTCTTGAAAAGGGGCTTGCTATTCTCGCCACGGTAAAAGAAACCTACAAAGTGCCTGTTATCACTGATGTGCATGAACCCTATCAGGCAGAAGCCGTTGGCGAGGTAGCCGACATCCTGCAGTTGCCTGCGTTCCTGTCGCGACAGACCGATCTTGTGCAGGCCATGGCAAAGACTGGCAAGGTGATTAATATCAAGAAAGCCCAATTTCTCTCACCGCCAGAAATGGGCAATATCCTGCAGAAATTTACTGAAGCTGGAAACACCCGCTTGATGCTCTGTGAACGTGGCTCCAGTTTTGGCTACAACAATCTGGTAGTGGACATGCTGGGGTTTCCAATATTAAAGGGGTTTGGCTGTCCGGTATTTTTTGATGTCACCCATTCACTGCAACTACCTGGCGGTCAATCCAGCAGTGCCGGCGGACGTCGCAAGGATGTCACCGCGTTGGCCAAATCCGGAATAGCACAAAAAATTGCCGGCCTTTTCATTGAAGCGCATCCGGATCCTTCAAAAGCTTTGTGTGATGGCCCCTGTGCTTTACCGCTGGCCACGTTGAAAACCTTCCTGAGCCAGCTAAAAGCACTTGATGACCTGATAAAAAGCCAGGAAGACATAGATACCGCCTAGGCTTTACTTATCAGGCAGCGGCAAAGATTGAGCGTATTCAATCAAACCTATTCATTGAACTAATTTTTAGCTAACTTTTACTCAGGGCAGTAATTTAAAGGGAAACAATGACAGAAATAATAAAAATTCAAGCGAGAGAAGTTCTCGATTCAAGGGGTAATCCCACGATTCAGGCGGATGTTCAGCTTGCCACTGGGGAAACAGGTAGTGCCTGCGCTCCTTCCGGTGCCTCCACCGGTTCCAGGGAAGCCCTGGAATTGCGAGACAAGGATCCTGCTCGCTATAACGGCAAAGGCGTATTAAAAGCCGTCGCCGCAGCCAATAATGAAATTCAGTCCTGCCTGAAAGGGATGAATGCACTGGATCAAACGGCCATTGATAAAGCCATGATTGAGCTGGACGGGACTGACAACAAGGGCAATCTGGGTGCCAATGC
>JAHEHN010000034.1 GCA_024644515.1 Gammaproteobacteria bacterium | reverse complement strand
CAAGAACGGCTGTATGGCAGTGGTTGAAGGGGCCAATATGCCCACAGTGAAAGAAGGCATAGACATCTTCAAGGATAGCCAGGTGCTGTTTGCGCCGAGCAAGGCTGCCAATGCAGGAGGTGTGGCTGTCTCCGGACTGGAGATGAGCCAAAACTCTGCACGCCTGAGCTGGTCAGAACAGGACCTGCAGGACCAACTGAAAAAAATCATGCACACCATTCACGACAAATGTGTCTCCCATGGCACCGAGAAGGACTACGTCAACTATTCACGCGGCGCCAATATTGCAGGATTTATCAAGGTTGCGGATGCTATGTTGGCTTTCGGGGTAATATGACTTCAGAGGAAAGAAAGGCGGATAAAAAAAAGGATAAAGGATAAAGGTGAGTGAAAATCTATCCTGCCGTTATATGTTTAAAAAATGGTGAGAATTTTCACTTTTTTTTAAAAACACTATTTCATCGGCAGGCTTCTTCCTGAGACTTGTAACTTGTCACTTGTCACTTGTCACTTGTGACTTGTGACTTGTGACTAAAAAAAAGCCCGGTTTTCACCGGGCTTTTTTGATCAGGCTGACTTTAGCAGTCTGCTGTTATCGACATTACTGTTAATGGCTATCTGCCTTGGCTTCATGGCTTCCGGGACTTCCCGTTCCAGATCAATATGTAGCAAGCCATTTTCCATGGTGGCGCCATTCACCTTGATGTGATCGGCCAGTTTGAATTGACGTTTGAAATGCCGTTCTGCAATGCCGCGATGCAGGTAATTGCGGTCACTATCACTTTTATCTTCCGAGTTTGTGGAAGAAACCGTCAGGGTATTGTTCTCTACTTCCACGTTAATGTCTGCTTCGGAAAAACCCGCAACTGCCATAGTGATGCGATACTCATCGTCGCTTAATAATTCGATGTTATAGGGGGGATAAGTTGACGCAGTTCTTTCGTTGGTGGAAATGCTGTCAAGTAGTGAGCCCAGGTGGTCAAAGCCAATCGCTGACCGGTAAAGGGGAGAAAAATCAAATGTTGTCATGTGTATATCCTCATTCAAGCAATATTACTTGGTTAAAGCCTGTTCACTCAGAACCAGGCGCTGGGCCAGCTCAAGGCCGGCAAGATGAAGCTCATTTGAGCCTTCACAACATATAAGTATGTCCACCATGAAAATAAATAGTGGGAAATTTTCCTGAGAAAAACCTGGGAGAATATGACTATTTCGCGTTAAGCGGGCGAATATAAACAAGGAAGCTGAAGAAGGGAAAATAGTAAGGCGCATTGACCAGAATTCTACCGAGCCAGAAAAGCGCAATGTTTGTTTCAGGCTCAAGCAGACTCCCGCAATACCAGAGCAGCCAGGTCATCATCTGTACTGCAACACCGCCCAGTAAGCGCGACTTCCTGTCGAATTTATTCGATGTCAGGAAAATACCGGCATGAATCAGTAAACAGAAAAAAAACAGTGGTAGTTGTACTTGCATGATCCCCCGCTGTGCCTTGAATGATTAACTTGTTTCGTCGTCCTGCAGGTATTCAAATCTTGCTCTGGGTATACCCTCAACCATGACCTGCCCGGTAAACATGTCAAGTGGTCGTACCCAGTAACGTCGGTCACTTTCCTCGCCATACAGCGGATAATAAAGCACCAGATCCTCTTCAGTCTCTGTGTGTCTGGTGGTCCCGACAACCTGGTAATCCCGGCCTTTGTAATGACGATAACGCCCTGTTGCAATTAAGGATTTCATTAATTCACCGCTCAAATATTTTCCTGTTGTTGTAATCAGGGCCTGTTCTATTCTTACTGTATTATACTGATAATGCCAGGTCAGGATAAGGCCTTGAAGGCGCCAGCGAAAATCGTGTTTTCCAGATACAGAAAAGAAAGACTAGTTGATCACCCTGAATTTCCGGATTTCCTGCTTTAGTTTAAGCAGTTTTTCCTGAACGTGGCCGGGCTGGTTGTCATTGAATGCTATATCCATATAAATATCAGTAATCCTTGAGACTTCATTAGCCCATTTTGGTTGCAGGGTACAGTCCCTCTGCCGGTAAACCAGCGGTGGCTCTCCCGCTCGTCGGCTTATGCCATTATCAGCAAGAAACCTGCAAAACTTCAGATAAAGTTGATTGGCAGGTGTTTGTGGCTTTTCAGCAGGTTTGCGCAAAACAATAATCGCCACAACTGCGATCATCAGGAAAAAGAGCCCCAATAAGGCATATACAATTTTTTCTTTGGTGACAGAGCCAGATCGTCACATTAACCGGCATTATGCAGATCAAGTATATCTTCATCTTCAGCGGAGTTTGAGAGCATGGCACTCCCGGTGCCGCGTTTGCGTTTCACCGCATCACTCCGCTTCTGCTCAAGATTTGACAAATACTGTTGGCTGACATCATTAGTGACATATTCACCATTAAATACTGAGCATTCAAAATCCATGGGGATAATGCTGCCTTCTGCGCATGATGCCACCAGATCTTCCAGCTCCTGAAATATCAGCCAGTCTGCGCCTATCGCCTCGCGAATTTGTTCAACCGTTTTACCATGAGCAATCAGTTCATCAACCGCCGGCATATCAATTCCATAAACATTGGGATAACGCACCGGAGGAGCCGCAGAGCAAAAATAAACATTACGCGCCCCTGCTTCGCGAGCCATATCTATAATCTGTTTACAGGTTGTCCCTCTGACAATGGAGTCGTCCACCAGCAAAACATTCTTGTCCTGAAATTCAAGCGGCGTTGCATTGAGTTTCTGTTTAACTGATTTTTTTCGTTGACTCTGTCCAGGCATGATAAAGGTCCTACCGATATAACGATTCTTTACAAAGCCTTCCCGGTACTTGACGCCCAGCGCATTGGCCAATTCTACTGCCGCAGTGCGCGATGTATCCGGTATCGGGATCACCACATCGATATCATGATCGGGTCGTTCGTGCATGATTTTCTGGGCCAGTTTTTCGCCCATACGCAACCGGGATTTATAAACCGAGACACCATCGATCATTGAATCTGGACGGGCAAAATAAACGTGTTCAAAAATGCAGGGCGTTAACTTGCTTTCATCTGAACAGATACGGGTTTCAATATTCCCGTGCTGGTCAATATAGACGGCCTCACCCGGCGCAACATCCCTGATCAGTTTGAAGCCCTGTGAATCAAGCGCGACACTTTCCGATGCAATCATGTATTCATCGCCCTTTCTTGTGCGTCTCTTGCCAAACACCAGGGGCCGTATACCGTATTTATCGCGAAAGCCGACAATGCCATAACCTACCAGCATAGCCACTGCAGCGTAGGCCCCACGACAACGTCGATGAACACCCTCAACCGCCGTAAAGACATCTTCTGCGGTGGGCTGAATTTTTTTCAGAACCTGTAACTCATGGGCAAAGACGTTAAGCAACACCTCTGAATCGGAATCAGTATTGAGATGGCGCAGGTCATCTCTGAAAAGGTCCTTGCTAAGCTCTTCTGAATTAGTGAGATTGCCGTTGTGGGCGAGACTTATACCATAGGGCGAGTTTACATATAGAGGCTGGGCCTGAGCTGGACCGCTACTGCCAGCTGTAGGATAACGCACATGGCCAATTCCCATGTTTCCAGTTAACTGGCGCATATGGCTGGTTCGAAACACATCTCGCACCAGGCCATTATCTTTTCGCAGGTATAACTTTCCATTGTCACTGGTAACAATGCCCGCGGCATCCTGGCCTCTATGCTGAAGTACGGTCAGACTGTCATAAAGCGAGAGGTTTACACTGGATTTACCTACTAAACCAACAATGCCACACATGAAATATTGCCCTTATATCGTCCTGTTATGGTGGAATGAAAAAGCCATTAAACGGTAACTTCCTCGGCCGTTTCTGCAGTTTGTCCCGGCAAGCCATCAAAGCCGAAAACACCCTGCAGATAGTCAATCATGGTGACCGCAAGGGGAACCAGATTTGAACCTTCAAACCAGCGCTGCGATATATCAAACTGGGTACCAATAAAAATAATAACCAGAACGATGATCAGGCCACGAAAAATCCCGAACAAGGCCCCCAGGGTTCTGTCTGCGCCTTTTAATCCCGCTGCTTTTGTTAATTTTGACAACAGGTTGCTGAGCATGGTGCCAGCGAAAATAACGACAATAAACAGGATCGCAAAGGCTGCTATTCTGCGTAAGCTGTCATTATTAATCAAATTTTCCATCACACCGGCGAGCTGTGCGCTAAACAGGGTGCCCGCCACTATGGCAGCAAACCAGCTGGCCAGCGATAAAGCCTCTTTTATAAGGCCCCTGAACACACCGATCAATGCTGATATAACAATAATGCCAAGAATGATGAGATCGACCATCGACATAAAAACAGATAGCCCGTTATTGTTCCAGTTCTTCAATGGAGAACTGAACTACCACACCTTCCAGTTCAAATTCAGACGCCAGCTGTCGCTGTAAACTGTCGGCTTCTGCTTCAGTCAGCACAGGCCCTACATAGACACCGGTTAGTGGCCCCCTGCTTGAATTGATGGACCTGTTAAAGCCCTTGTAACCCTGCTCTCGGAGTCTTGCCACAAGACCTTCTGCGTTGGCCTTTTCGCCAAAAGAGCCAAGCCGCACAGTCCAGGTTGCAGGAATGCCTGCCGTGTTGAGCTTTGGTCTTTCCGGCGCTGGAGGCGCAGAAGTGGTTGTATCAGTGTCCTGGGATGGTGGTGCCGCCGCTTGCTCGTCAGCATCAGGCTCTGAAGCGCTTAGGGTATCTGCAGTAATCTCCGGGCGCTCCTGCTGAATAACGGGAACCTCGGGCATAGCCGGAGGTGCAGGCATTGAGGACGTCATTTCGGGGGGTGAAACGCCTTCGCCATCCAGTAAGGCGGGGATGAAAATGATAGCAAGGCAGCCTATTACAACAGTCCCTACTAGTCGCTGTTTCATCGCTGTATTCAAATCAACTCCAGTACCGCTGTGACTGTAAAAAACGATCCGGTAACCAGTACCACGCCATAATTGGAATTCTCTATTGCTGTTTCTTCTACAGCCGCTTTTTGTGCAGATTCTGCAGCTTTAAAGGCTTCACCTATGGAAGAGTAACAATTTACTTCCGAGGCGCCTGATTCGTGCAGGTAATTATATAGTATTTTTCCTTCCAGTCCTCGCTCTTCCTCAATTCCTGCGACATACCAGTGCGGCTTCAGTTGCTGGAAAACATCTATAACTTCCCGGTAGTTTTTATCTGCAAGCATGGCAAGCACCAGGTGAACTTTCTGCCCGGGGAAACGCAGGCTAATCTGTGATGCAAGGCGTTTTGCAGCATGGGGATTATGAGCCACATCCAGGATAAGCGGATAGCCCCTGTCCACTTGTTGAAAGCGCCCTGAAAGACTGGCTTTCAGCAGGCCGTAAGCTATTTGCCCAGCCTCGATGGCCGGCTCAAGCAGGGAAATAGCCTGAACCACAGCAGCGCAATTATCCAGCGGGAAATCATTTTGTGGAAGTGCGGCAAGATGTCTGTTCCCGCCCTCATTATCTTTGCCCTGCCAGCTCCAGGTTGGCGAAGTCTCTGACAAGTTGTGCCCATCAATTTCGGCACTGAACTGCTGGCCGTTGGCAAAAACTTTCGCGCCGATCGTCGCGGCCTGCGCTAAAACTGTTTCCGGAATATCCTTTTCGCCGATCAGTGCGGGCTTGTCCGCTCGAAAGATTCCCGCTTTCTCAAAACCGATTTTTTCTCTGGTATCACCAAGCCAATCTGTATGATCAAGCGCAACATTGGTCAGTATCGCCAGATCAGGATCAACGATATTGACCGCATCCAGACGACCACCAAGACCAATTTCCAGAATGATGTAATCGGGTTCGTAGGTAGAAAAAATCTGGAAGGCTGCCAATGTACCAAACTCAAAATAGGTAAGTTGGACATCGCCACGCATGGCTTCCACAGCCGCAAAAGAGTCACATAGCTCTTCATCTGTAGCCAGGCGCTCACCAAGCCTTACTCTTTCGTTGTAATGGATGAGGTGCGGCGAGATATAACAGCAGGTAGTAAAGCCAGCCTCAGACAGAATTGATGCCAGCATGGTAACCGTAGACCCCTTGCCATTGGTCCCGGCAACAGTAATGACCTTACTCTTTCCAAAAGAGATGGGAAGTTTGTCTGCTACCTGTTTTATGCGGTCCAGGCCCAGTTCAATAGTACTGGGATGACATTGCTCAAGATACTCAAGCCATTGTGGAAGATTCAAGCCCTGCCCCTGAAACAGTTAACGGAATGAATTATAGTAATTCCAGTATTTGGTATGACCAGCAATAAGTGTGTCATCAAAATGCTTATCAGACCAGTTCCTGGGTATCCTGAAGGTCCTGGCGACTGTATTCATCGCCGAACCGGTGCATGAGTTTATTAATCAGGGCACTGATTCGATCACGAAGCTGTTTACGATGAACAATCATATCGATAGCCCCATGTTCCAGCAGGAACTCGCTGCGTTGAAAACCTTCCGGCAGTTTTTCCCGCACAGTCTGACGAATGACATCCTGTCCGGCAAAACCGATAAAGGCATTGGGCTCGGCAATATTAATATCACCCAGCATAGCCAGACTGGCAGAGACACCTCCATAGACCGGATCTACCAGTACCGATATATACAGCAGCCCTTTTTGCTTCATTTTTTCCAGCGCAGCGGCTGTCTTGGCCATTTGCATGAGAGAAATCAGCGCTTCCTGCATGCGCGCCCCGCCACTGGTAGAAAAACACACCAGCGGTAAGTTTTCGGCAAGACAGCGCTCCACCGCCAGGGTGAATTTTTCGCCTACTACAGCGCCCATGGAACCACCGATAAAACCAAATTCAAAAGCCGCAACAACGACAGGACTGCCGTTCAGGGTGCCTTTTTTGACCACCATGGCATCGTTTTCGCCCGTGGCTTTAGTGGCAGCAGCCAATCTATCCTTGTATCTCTTCAGATCACGGAATTTAAGTTTGTCATTGGGCACAATGTCTGCACCCAGTTCTTCCTGGTTTTCCTCATCAAGAAAAATTTGCAGGCGACGGCGCGCCGAAATACGTAAATGATGGTCGCATTTCGGACACACATCCAGATTCTCATCCAGGTTGTCCCGATAAAGCACTGCTTCACAACGAGGGCATTTTTTCCACAGCCCTTCAGGAATGCTGCGCGATTTACCTGTGTCGTCAGAGCGCCCAACAGAAGGTAATATTTTATTTATCCAGCTCATTGTTACCCGCTAAAAATTAAATTGACTGTATTTTACCAACCCGTAATCTGACACGTGCAAAGCCGAATTGTTAGTCGACGCTGCTCTCTACATCAAGCCGGTTATGCATCCATTGCTTCACGCATTTCTTTTATCAAGGCGATATGCCTCTGCAACTCTTCCCGACTATAGTGTTTACTGGCATCAAGTTCCTCAATTTTATTAATCAAGGCACTGCCAACAACCACGGCGTCAGCAATCTCGGAAATTAGTCTGGCGCTTGTGGCATCCTTGATACCAAAACCGACACCAACCGGCAAATCAGTATTCGCCCTGACCCTTGCCAGATTTTCCTTGACCGATTCGATGTCGAGATTTCCTGCGCCCGTAACCCCTTTCAGGGAGACATAATACACATAACCGCTGCTTTGCTTGCAAATATAACTAACTCTGGCATCTGACGTCGTTGGCGCTACCAGGAAGATTCCATCAAGCGCCGTTCTATGAATGATTTCTTCAAGGTCGTGGGATTCTTCCGGGGGCATGTCGACGATAAGCACGCCATCAACACCGGATGCCACGGCAGCGTCGGTGAATTTCTGATAACCCATGCATTCCACCGGGTTCAGGTAACCCATCAGCACCACTGGCGTAGTGTCATCTTCCTCGCGAAAACGGGAAACGGTTTCAAGTACCCCCTTCAGGCTGGTATTTGTAGCCAGAGCACGTTCAACGGCGCGCTGAATTACCGGACCATCGGACGTGGGATCAGTGAAGGGAAATCCCAGCTCTATAATATCCGCCCCGTTTGCCACCAGGGCATGCATCAGAGACAGCGTGGTCTCAAGATTAGGGTCACCTGCTGTCAGGTAGGGAATCAATGCTTTGCGTCCCTGTGCTTTTAATTGTTCAAAACATCCAGCAATTCTGCTCATACTTCTTTTATCCACACACCCGATGATTCAGGATTTATTGTTATTTTTTGTTTATTACTGCCACCACACAACAACTGCCAGCGGCACACTGATCGGCAACTACAGTGTCATACCTTCAATTTCAGCAACAGTATGCATATCTTTGTCGCCCCTTCCTGACAGGTTCACAATAATAATATGATCACTGGGCAGCTTGGGGGCTTCTTTCATCACCCAGGCAATGGCATGACTGGTTTCAAGGGCAGGAATAATCCCTTCTACCCGCGTTAGCATCCTAAAGGCTTCCAGGGTTTCATCATCAGTTACCGAAGTATAAGTAGCACGGTGCAAATCCTTGAGCCAGGAATGTTCAGGCCCAACACCCGGATAATCCAGGCCGGCAGAAATAGAATGTGTATCAAGAATCTGACCATTTTCATCATTCATCAGGTAAGTGCGATTGCCATGCAGCACTCCCGGCTGACCGGTGCACAGCGGCGCCGCATGTTCTCCGGTCTCCAGACCATGACCACCTGCCTCTACGCCGACCATTGCCACTGACTCGTCGGGAATAAAGGGATAAAACAGGCCAATGGCATTAGAGCCACCGCCAACACAGGCGACCAGCGTATCTGGCAGGCGACCGGTCAATTCAATACATTGCTCGCGGGCTTCACGTCCGATAACACTCTGAAAATCCCGTACCAGCATCGGATAAGGATGGGGGCCGGCGACCGTTCCAATAATATAGTAAGTGTTGTCCACGTTGGTCGCCCAATCCCGAAGCGCTTCATTCATGGCATCCTTGAGGGTGCATGAACCTGAATCCACCCCTACGACATTCGCGCCCAGCATCTTCATGCGGTAAACGTTGGCCGACTGGCGCTTGATATCCTCAACGCCCATATACACATGGCATTCAAGTCCCAATCGAGCTGCAACAGTGGCTGATGCAACACCATGTTGACCGGCACCGGTTTCTGCAATGATGCGGGTCTTGCCCATGGCTTTGGCCAGCAATGCCTGACCAATAGTATTGTTTACCTTGTGAGCGCCGGTATGGTTAAGGTCTTCACGTTTCAGAAATACTCTTGCCCCACCAAGTTTGTTGGTTAGACGTTCAGCAAAATATAGCGGAGATGGTCTGCCTACATAATGTTTGAGGTCATAATCAAATTCTGCCCAGAAAGCCGGATCAGCTTTTAGTTCGGCATATTTCCTGTTCAACTCATCGAGCGCCGGCATCAGGGTTTCACCGACAAAAATCCCGCCATAAGGACCAAAATGTCCATGTTCGTCAGGACTGTTGTATTCACCATGTAATACTTTTGATTCAGACACTTCTAACCTCTTCTATAAATTGTTTCATAAGACTTTCTGACTTGATTCCGGGTGCTTCTTCAATTCCACTGCTTACATCAACTCCCCAGGGGGAGACTTGTCTGATGGCTTGAGCAACATTAGTCGGGGTCAAACCACCAGCCAGCACAATGTTTTGATCCGGGTTAATGCCGGCTAGCAATTCCCAATCAAATGACAAGCCGGTACCGCCATGCTGGTCCGGGTGCCAGGCATCCAGTAATAACGCTGCAGCTGACGCATAGGCCGGAATAAAATCTTCAATATCGCCGGCATTCCTGACACGTAAAGCTTTCCAGTACGGGAGGCCGAATTGTTCGCAAAATGGCGCTGGTTCACTGCCATGAAATTGCAGAATATCCAAAGGCACCTGATCAAGTACCTGCTGCACCATCCCAGCGGCCGCATCAACAAAAAGGCCTACCTTCAAAACCCTGTGACTGGACTCGCTGTCATCGACAACCTGACATATTTCTGCCGCCTGCCCAGCGCCAACAAAACGAGGGCTGCCGGTAAAAAAAACCATGCCCAGAGCATTAGCGCCGACCCTTATAGCCGAGACCGCATCACAGGTACGCGTAATACCACAGAATTTCACCAGCGTATGGCTGTTTGCCCGTTTTTTCTGCATAACAAAAAGCCAAATCAGGCCGCCAGCACCGGTAGAAGTCACGCGGCCTTCTGACATTCTCCTGATTGATTGAGCTTAAACCTGCGCAAAATTGCAAAGACTGAATCGATGTAAGCCAAAAGGATAAAACGAGACTGATTCTACCAAAGCACCGCCGTTAAGCCTATATCCAGCCCCCTATTAGTCGGGCTTTTCTTGTCACTTTCAAGAGCGCAGAAATGCCGGGCCAGGCGCAGATTCCGGTAATCCAAAATGCTCTGGATAAGTCACTTTCACCAGGTATAGACCATCGGCATGAGCAGTAACCCCGGCCAGCTTTCTGTTCTTGCTTGCCAACACCTCGGCAGCCCACTCAACCGGTTTCATGCCGGCGCCAATCGCCTGCAGAACACCTGCAATATTTCTCACCATGTGCAGCAAAAAGGCATTCGCCGTTACTTCCATGATCACAAAGTCCCCTTGCCGGGTTACTGACAATTGCATCATGTTTCTCATTGGAGTAGACGATTGGCATGCAGCACCGCGAAACGAGGTAAAGTCATTTTCACCCAACAGCAACTGTGCAGCCTCATGCATGGCTTTCTCATCAAGTATACGGTAATGATGGGTGACCAGATTACTGAGAATCGCCGGTTTCACTTTATTGTTGTAAAAGATGTAACGATAACGTCTTGAGGTAGCACTAAAGCGGGCATGAAAGTCAGAACTTACCTGTCTGGACCAGCAAATCGAGATAGTTGGCGGCAATATGGCATTAGCGCCCCTGAGCCAGGCACTTTCGGGCCTGGCGAATTGCGCGTCAAAATGTACTACCTGCCCGGTAGCATGTACTCCGGCATCGGTGCGTCCAGCGCAATGCAAGGTCACCGGGTGATTGGCTACTTCACTCAACGCTGATTCGAGTGATTCCTGAATCGTTATAACGCTGTCATTTTTTTGCGCCTGATAGCCATTGAAACAACTGCCATTGTATTCAATGCCCAGGGCAATTCTGCTGGCATCAGCGGGAGAAAGGGAAGAACCTGTCACCTTGGGTAGCCTTTCCTGGTCTCAGGAAGCAGACCATTTTTGCAAAAGCTTGGTAGCCTCTGCTATCTGCTCGGCATTACCTTCAGCAACTACTTCATTAAGAATTTCTTTCGCGCCGTCCAGATCACCCATCGCCTCGTAGGCGACAGCCAGATCCAGTTTGGTGGATGCTTCGTCACGATCAGAGATGGGCTCATCGCCGGTGTCCTGAGCATCATCTTCGTCGTCAATCTCGAACAGACTGTCATCAAGACTGATCTCGCCCAGATCAAATTCATGGTCATAACTGACAGCAGTATCTGAATCATCATCTGAGTCATCAGTATCTACCTGGCCCAGTGAGGCTGCCAATGATTCAAGCGAATGATCGTTAGAGTCAGGCTCTTCAATAACGATATCGTCATCGCTTTGCTGCCTTGAAGCACCCTTATCCTGTTCATCGTCAAAGGAGACTTCACCCGGGTCAAAATCAAAGGTTTCCACATCATCGTCTTTAACTTCATCTTTCAGAACTGGCGCCTCTGCCTCAGATGCTTCAGGCTTACTGCCCTCCTCAAAGGAGGATACCGAGCTTACGTCAAAATCAAAGGTTTCTACTTCCTCATCCTCAGACTCGGCCTGCAGGCCGGTGTTTTCTTCATCACCTTCATCACTTTCGTCTTCAATATCCGCAACCGCCCCGGTTTCTTCCAGCTCAGCTTCCGCCTCTGACGCGTCATCAGCGTAGTCATCTTCTGTATTATTTCGAGACATT
>JAHEHN010000131.1:63-2414 GCA_024644515.1 Gammaproteobacteria bacterium | reverse complement strand
CGGTTTCCAGTACGTTCTGCCCGTCGAAATGTGAACGCTCCCGATAGGGGGTGGCCAGCGCATGAAATACTGACAATTCACCTTTATCATACATTTGTGCCAGCGACATCAATTGCGGATGCAGACCAAAGAAACTGTCCAGCTTCAATAACTGGTTTTCGTTGACCGCCAGTGTCGGACGCAAGTCAGCGTAGGCTTTATCACTATAAGGTTGTACCGCGGCCAATCCATCCATGGCACCGCGCAGAATAACCATGACAAAGCGCTGGTCGCTGGCACCGCCGGTGGCGCCAAAGGAAAGCCTGGGACAAAAGGACGCGACAGTGGCGAGCCCGGACCCTTGCAAAAAACGGCGGCGAGAATTGAAAATGTTATCAGACATCAGGATCTCCATTGAAAAACAGGGCTGGCCAACAGCAGGGTAATGGCTTGATGGCTGGATTCGGCATTGGCCAGCGCCCGTTGTAAATGTGCATCAGGGCGCAGAATTTCTTCTGCCAGATATTCGGCATCCCTGTTACGTGAGGTGAGATTGGCAATAGAGTTAGCCCACTCCATGCGCTTCATCAATCCATTCGGACTGGCCCAGTAACTGGCGCTGTCTTCCCAGCCCGCAGGGGACAGCGCGGTGAAGGGCATATGATTAAAGCTGGTAAGGATGTGGGTAAACAGTCCCGCTACCTGCCTGTTACTGTCAATGGCGCTATCCAGCTCCATGCCACGTGCTGTAGCAGTAACCAGTTCCTGAGGTGTCCTGAGTTTTTTGTGTTGCGGCAACCAGGCCTCTTCAAGGGTAATCAGCGCTTCATGTACAGAGGGCAGGTGGCCGTCAGTCTCGAGAAAGGTATTTTCCAGCTCTTTGATGGACGACTGAGAAGGCGTGTCGCTAATAAAATGTCGTGCCAGTTTTTCCGCAATATGACGCGCTGTGGCTGGATGCCTGGCCAGGTCCCGTAAGGCCTGTTCGCCCTGGGCAGCGTCGTTACTTCGATTGCTGTAGGTTTTTCCAAGCACACGATGATTGCCCGGTTCATGCAGTTGCGGTACATAGGTAAAGCCCGTGGTGTTATCCACGCTGACACCCTGCAGGCGTATGATATGATGCTCGGGAATAGTCCAGCCGGTAATTATTTTTGCCAGGCTGGTGACATCATTCTGACTATAACCACCGTTGACGCCTAGGGTATGCAGCTCAAGAATTTCTCTTGCCAGATTTTCATTCAGGCCACGCTCACGGCGTTTGCCAATAACAGAAATCGGGCCTGTGGAAACACTGTTATCCAGATAGATGAGCATGGCGGGATGCTGCTCAACCGCTAATAACAAACTGGCAAAGTCGCCATCGAGATTGGCGCGAATGGCTTCCTGCTCTAATGGCAGCGCAAGCTGACGAATCACCGCTTTCTGCCCGCCGGAGAAAGCCACACTAAAGTGATTGGACCAGAAATGCGGCAGACGTTCGGCAAAAGGTGTTTCGGTTTCCACCGCGGTTTGCAATCTTAACTGGAGGTGGGCCTGATAATCCTGCGCCATCTCACGCCGGCTTTCTCGCAAAGCGGTCTCTCGTTTAGCTGCGGCATCTTTATCCTGACGTGTTGCCTGCATCATCATGCGGTCATCACTCAGTGCAGCAAGATAGTAGGCGCTGGAAGGCAATGTTGATAATCGGGCAGGCACGGCTGTGATGTCTGCAAGCTGATTCTGCAGCCAGCCTCGGGGATCCTGTTCAATGAAAGCCGCTTCACCCGGACGCAAACCCAGTCCGAATTTATTGGCTGCAATATAGGTGTCCGGTGAATAGATCATAAGCATTAACCAACATTGTTTTTATCGTTACTTTGAATAACGCCCCAACGAGGGATTGGTTTACAATGGAGCCTATGGAAAATCTTGCTCAACTCTCTGCCCAGTCACTGCAAAGTATTTTTTTGTTCTTGCCAAAGCTGGCCGGCGCTTGCCTTATTCTGCTTGGCGCTTTTTATTTTGGTCGTATGCTTGCACGTGCCATAGGGCTCTTGTTGGCAAAAATATCCGGCATGCAGATCCACAATACATTTTTTCGTTCACTGATACGGCTGGTGTTTTTTTAGTTTGGTATTGTGCTGGCCTTGAACGTACTGGGGATGGAGAAGCTGGCCTTGTCCCTGTTGGCGGGCGGGGGCGTTACCGCTATTGTATTGGGTTTTGCTTTTCGGGAAATCGGCGAGAACTTTCTGGCCGGTATCTTTCTGGCTTTTAGCCGTCCCTTTAATGTAGGCGATTTGATTAACAGCGAAGGTCTGGAAGGGCGGGTAAAATCCATTGCCTTGCGTTTTACCCACCTACCTGCAGTGGATGGTCGCGACATTTAT
>JAHEHN010000129.1 GCA_024644515.1 Gammaproteobacteria bacterium | reverse complement strand
TTTTAATCAGGCCCCCAGGTATGCCATGGAGGCACTTGGAATAATTCTGATTGCCTCGTTTGCCTTATTACTTAGTTTCAGGCCAGGCGGGGTTGGGGCGGCATTGCCTGTCCTGGGAATGCTTGCCCTTGGTGCTCAACGACTGCTACCGCTTATGCAGCAGTTGTATGGAAACTGGTCGGTTTTAAACAGCAGCAAGGCAGCCTTGATAGACGTCATTGATTTGCTTGAACAACCTGTCAATGAGCAAGTTGATGATCCAGGAACGACCCCTCTGGGCCTGGACAAGGAGCTGAGTTTTAGGAATGTAAACTTCAGGTATTCTGGTCAGAAGGCTTGGACCCTGGACGATATAACTTTCACTATTCAGAAGGGAGCGCGCGTTGGAATTGTCGGCCCCACTGGATGTGGCAAAAGCACGTTAATGGACCTCGCCATGGGCCTCTTAAGACCGGATTCGGGGGCAATATATGTCGATGGCGCCGAAATTCAGGGTAGCAAGGTTTATTCATGGCAAAAAAGCATAGCCCATGTTCCCCAGAATATATTTCTTACTGATGCATCTATTGCAGAGAATATTGCCTTTGGCATACCCAGGGATGAAATAGATTTTGATAGGGTCCAGGATTGTGTCAGACAGGTAAAACTCGAGGAATTTATCCATCAGGAAGCCGATGGCTACGATACACTGATTGGAGAGAGAGGGGTCAGGTTGAGCGGTGGCCAGAAACAGCGTATTGGAATAGCAAGGGCACTTTACAAGGATGTCAGCATCCTTGTTCTGGATGAAGCAACAAGCTCGTTGGACAATGAAACAGAAACTGCAGTCATGCAAGCTATAGAGAACCTGAGCAAGGATTTGACTATTCTCATCATTGCCCACAGGACAACAACCCTGAAGAATTGCGATCAAATATTAATAATGGATCATGGCAAAATCAAATCCAGGACAACTTACACTGAACTTCATGCCAAGGACAAGATAAATTCATGAAGTCGGTCCTGGTTAATTGCCTGCGGCCGGCGATGGATCCAATCCTGGCCGGAATTCGGAAATACAAGGATATTCACAAGGGTGAAAGCTGCTACCTTTTTGGTGATGGAGTATCGATCAAGTGGTTCGATCTGGGCACATTTTCAGATAAGCAGGGCATCGTCTGCGGCTTCCTTCCCTTTCACAATGACTTCAGCCGCCTTCACAGTGAATATTTTATCCTGATCGAGCCCTGGTGGTTTTATCCTTTCCAAAGGACCACCTCTCCTCCTGTAAAATTCGTACAAAATCATTTACAAAAACTATATCGAAAACATGTTATTGAAAAGTACACAGATAAAACAGTTTTTACCAACATCAGCAACTACCCTGTACTTTACAATAAAAATATCTGCTACACGTTCAGGGACATAATCGATGTCAGTCTGACAGACAATTTCATATCCCATCAAATGAACTGTTTTGCCGGTTCATTGCGCGCGTCGATCCTAATTGCAATTTATCTCGGATTCGACCACTGTCATCTTGTAGGTTTTGACTATACTCATTTTCCAAGCAAAAGCAGACACTGGTATGAGAAAGGCATGGGATTGGTAAATGACTTAAAATATCATGAACAGGATTTCCTTGAACTTGCCAAGCAGTTTATTGATATCACTACTATTACCTTAGATGCTGGCAGTAACACTCTTAACCATATTACCTACAAGGCCCATACAGGGTTAGACCCGGTATTCAAAGAAAATACCGAGATACTGACCAGGAAGTATCTGAACATTTTCAATAAATGGCCAGGTTACACGATTTTTTGAACTAACAATTCAAGAGGAAAGCTGTTATTACCATTCCATACGGTCGGCAGGAAATACTGGACTCAGACATAGAGGCTGTTATCGAAGTCTTGCGCTCAGATTTCCTTACGCAGGGCCCTGTTGTCCCGCGCTTTGAGAAAGCAGTTGCCAGTTACTGTGGCGCTGAGCATGACTTTGCTGTAACCAGCGCCACTGCTGCGCTACATGTTGCGTGCCTGGCTCTTGATCTAAAATCCGGCGACTGGCTCTGGACATCACCTAATACATTTGTTGCCAGCGCTAATTGCGCTCTGTATTGCGGCGCCCAAGTGGATTTTGTCGATATCGATCCTTTGACCTATAACATGAGCGTTTCATGCCTTCAAAAGAAGCTAGAAGCCGCAGAAAAAGAAGGCAAGCTGCCAAAAATTGTAGTCCCTGTTCACTTCTGCGGCCAATCTTGCGAAATAGAAGCCATTTATCAGCTAAGCCAGAAATATGGATTTCGAATTATCGAAGACGCCGCACATGCCATAGGTGGGAAGTACCTGGAGCAACCGGTTGGTAATTGCCGGTTTAGTGATATCACTGTATTCAGTTTTCATCCAGTGAAAATTATCACTACTGGTGAGGGTGGGATGGCG
>JAHEHN010000126.1 GCA_024644515.1 Gammaproteobacteria bacterium | reverse complement strand
TGAACAATTTGAATCGCAGTTGGCAGAACTTGCCTTTGTGCCATGCTCCAACTATGAAAAGTCGCGCATTGGCTGGGTTAACCCGCTGGGAGATGCGGCACCTGCAGCGGCTGATAGTACAGAGAGTATTGACGAAAACGGGGAAGCCATTGAGACACCGGAAGACCCGGAAGCCTTGATGCTTACCCATGTGATTGGTGATTACATCATGATCTGTGCAAAAACCCAGGATCGCCTGTTGCCTGCTTCGGTGGTACGCGAGGCGACGGCAGAGAAGGTGGCACATATTGAGGAGCGTCAGGGAAGAAAGGTCTACCGCAAGGAAAAACGCGAGATCCAGGATGATGTCTATGGTTCCTTGCTGCCTCGGGCCTTTACCCGCTCCAGTAAAACCTATGCCTATATATCCCGGGCAGAAAACCTGCTGGTAGTGGATACTGCCAGTGCGCCAAAGGCAGAAGAGCTACTGAATTTACTCAGGGACTGTCTGGGGTCATTCCCGGTATCTCTGCCTGACAGCAAGCGCGCCCCCAGCGATGTCATGACACGCTGGCTAAAAGAACAGAAGGCCAGCGATCATTTTGTCATCCATAACGACTGCGAACTGATCAATCCGAAAGATGCCAGTAATGTGGTGCGTTGCAAGGGACAGGATCTGGAAGGAGAAGAGATTCAGGCGCACCTGGATGCCGGTAAACAGGCAAAACAGCTCAGCGTGCTATGGAACAACCAGTTAAGCTGCAGTATTGCCGAAGACCTGAGTATTAAACGTCTACGCTTTGAGGAAATAAAGGAAGAGTCGGAGAGCTTTGATGAAGAAAGTCCGGCGCAGAAATTTGATCAGGAGTTTGCCCTGATGACGCTGCAGCTCAGCGCGTTCTTCAAATCACTGTTTGAAGCCTTTGGCGGTCTGGAAGATCCGAGTCATAAATTATTGCCGGACAATCGCAACAAGGAAGAATAAATACGGCAGTCTCAGGACTGAGTCTGGTTGCCAGGTGCTACCTTGCAATCATCTTTTACGACCTTCGCGGGTTTGCGCATGGTGCGGCAAGGATTCTGTTTCATATGCCAGGCTGCTTTCCAGGTCATTCCCGTCATGAAATTTATCTCATCAACTTTGAGACGGCAGCCTTCCTGAATGGTTTCTACATTCAGCAGTTTGCCCAGGTTTTTATAATCATTGTTGCTGCCTGCATAAAGCGAAACCCAGTTATTTTTATACAGTGATGATAGCGAGGTTGCCTGTTTTACACCATCAATGAGGATGGTAAGGGTGCGCAACAAGCCCAGCTTTTGTAATTCACGAACGACTCTGCGAACTTCCTGCTTGCCTTCTTCCTTGTAATAATCAGATTCTTCGCCGAAGTTCTTTAAACTTAGCTCAATAAACAACTCGGTTTCGTCGGCATCATTCCAGATCAACTGATGATTTAATTCTCTTACTTTGCGTATATCCCTGAGGAAGCCCTTTTCATGCTTTGGAGAAAAGCCGTGAATGTGGTTGGTAAAGTCAAAGCCAAATTCTGCCGGGATCAGGAAATACTGTTGGTCTTGTTCCACGAAATTGGCTTCAAGGCTTGGGTATATTTCCAATACGCTATTGATCCAGCTGCCTCTGAGATCTAAAAATGCCGTGTTTTCCGGTAGTTGATCGAAACATTCCTGAAAGTCTTCAAGCTTGATCCAGAGTATTCGGCTGTCAGCATAACAGCCGCCAAATAATTCGAAACTGCCATCTTTGGTGTCTTCAACCAGCGGAACAAGACCGTCGATCAGGCCCGATGATTCATGGGTCATAAAGTTAAAACGATAGCGTACCTCATCATGAAAAGCATACATAAGCTCCCATTCATCCCAGGGGCGCTCCAGCGGGCTGAATTGCTCCCACAGCTTTTTACATTGCCCAATGTCAGTAACGAAATTAATCACAGTTCGCGGAAATAGCCCCAACTGTGTAACTTGTCATTGTCCTCATACCAGCGATCCCCGATATCCACCCGATAATACATGTGCGGGATAATCAGGTTTTTGATGCGGGAATAGGCCTGGCGTTGAGCCTGTTTCATGGTTTGTCCCATGCCAACGATCACCAGTACCACTCCGGAATTACCGGTAATCAGCCATTCGTTGTTTACCAGTTTGACGTCTTCGAAATGAACGCCTTCGTGGCTTTTTCTGAAATGAATAATGGTGTCTTTGGATTTGACGTTAAAGGTTTCCGGATCAGTAAAGGGAAACGGGGGTACTACTATACGCATACCAATCTGAAAGCCGCTCCTGGTCTTGAATGTTTTAAGGCTGCCATTGGCAAGGCCATGAAGGAAATCGCCGATTGGCGTCACAATGCCTTCCTGCTGGATAAAAATAGTGGGATAACCAAAACGCGCAGTAAATTCCAGCGGATAAATATTATTTCCGCTGACAATGCAGTTAAGGTCTATATAGCCAACATAACC
>JAHEHN010000105.1 GCA_024644515.1 Gammaproteobacteria bacterium | reverse complement strand
TGCATCCTGTCTCTTGCATCCCGCTGGCCCACCTTTATCCTTTTTCTTTTATCCTTTATCTGTCTTCCAGCCCTACCTGTAAACCTCCCGCGTTATTCAGTAAACTCCCTGCCTGACAAAAATAATAAAACTCGAAACGGGGAACTCCATGCCAAGCAGTGAAAATGAAGCGGTCTATCCAAAACCTGCCTATGCCTGGTATGTGGTGGTGATCCTGTTCATCGCCTTTACGGTTTCCTATATCGACAGACAGATCATTTCCCTTCTGGTAGATCCCATCAAGGCAGATCTTGATATCAGCGATACCCAGATCGGACTTTTGCAGGGCTTTGCCTTTACCGTTTTTTACACATTCGCCGGCATTCCCCTGGGCAGATTGGCGGACAAGAAAAACAGAAAGGTTATTATCACCATCGGTATGCTGATGTGGAGCATCATGACCGCCTTCTGTGGCCTGGCAAAAAGCTTCAGTCATCTGTTTATAGGCAGAATCGGGGTCGGCATCGGCGAAGCCAGTCTCTCGCCAGCGTCAAATTCCCTGATCAGTGACTATTTCCCCAAGAACAAGCGCGGCAAACCGGTGGCCCTGTACTTCATGGGTGTCTACGTGGGAGTTGGGCTTTCCTTTATCCTGGGTGGCCTTGTGGTTGGCATGGTTGCCAATGCCGGGGACGTCATCATGCTGCCCCTTTTAGGGGAACTCAGCGCCTGGCAGGTGACCTTTATTATCGTCAGTATTCCCGGATTACTACTCGTTCCTCTAATGGCCACCGTGAAGGAACCGTTCCGGCAAGGCACTATTACAGCGGATGGCAAGGAGGTGGATGGTGGTCTGGCTGCCACGCGGGATTTCTTCAAGACCCATTTCAAGGCCTATGCCGTTATGTTTCTGGGCTTTGGCCTGGCCGGCTCAATGGCCATCGGTTTCTTTGCCTGGACCACGCCCCTGTTTAATCGTATTCATGGTTGGGAAACTTCCCGCATCGGCTTGACCTTTGGCTCCATAGTCATGGTGATGGGCACGCTGGGCATTATTCTTGGCGGTGCGGTTGCCGACAAGCTCCTGCAAAAAGGGCATCAGCACGCCTATATCAAGGTCGCTATCTGGGCCATACTGGGGGCCATGGTGTTTGCCGGCGCCGCCGCTATCGTTCCCAACCCCTATCTGGCCTGGGCGCTGCTTTGCCCCGCTGTGGCCTGTTTCGGCATGCCGGTAGCGCTGGCACCAGCAGCAGTAAATTACATCACGCCGAACCAGTTCCGTGGTCAGGCCATTGCCATCTATATTTTTGTGGTGGGATTAATCAACAACAATATCGGCCCCATCAGTGTCGGTGTGCTCAATGATTATCTATTCAATGACCCGATGGCCATCAACAAGTCGATGCTGATCATTGCCATCGTCTTTGGCATTATTTCCTCACTGATCCTGGTGTGGTCTGTCAAGCACTATAATAAAAGTGCCGCTGAAATACTGGGTAACGACCCCTCGTAACTTGGACGCGCTGCAAGACAAACCCCATACCATTCATGGGCTGCTCCAGCGCAATGCACAATGCTGGCCAGACCTGACTGTCCTGAAATTCGATAGTGGTGAAAGCTATACCTGCCAGACTCTTTTGGAAGCAGTCAGGGCCATGGCTGCCAATTTGCATGACCTGGGCGTCAGACAAAATGAATATGTCCTGTGCTGGCTGTCCAATGGCCCCTTCAGTGTGCTGCTCTATCTGGCACTTAATTATCTGGGCGCCATTGCCGTTCCCTTTAATACCGCCTACCGTGGCAATCTCCTCGCCCATGTACTAAAGAACAGCGCAGCCACCAGAATGCTGGCCGATGGCAGACTGATCGAAAGACTGCATGACATAGATACTGCTCAATTGAAGACGCTGATCATCGAGGGTGATGAAAGACTCGATAACACCAGCCTTGAACAAACTTCCGCCGCCATATTGCGCCAAGCCTCTTGCGCCGAACTTCCAGCCTTGGAAATTAGTGCTCATGATACCGCCGCTGTTATCTATACCTCCGGAACCACCGGGCCTTCCAAAGGGGTATTGTGCAGTTATCAACACCTGTACACCAGTACCATTGAGTTTCGTCATGTCGGCCCTGGCGATACCAATCTGGTTGCCCTGCCCATGTATCATGTGGGCGGCATTCTGGGCTTATGGTTTGCGCTGGTACATGGTGGCTGCGCAGCCTTCGTTGAACGGTTCAGCACCTCAAAATTCTGGCCTACGGTGAAAACCCTTCAGGTCACTTCAGTGGGGCTGCTGGGTGCCATGGTGCAATATCTGATGGCTCAACCAGCGTCCCCGCAGGATAAAAATCACCCGGTAAAAAGAGCCGTTATTGCACCCTTTGGTGATGATGCCCTGGCCTTTGGCGAACGCTTTGGCATCGAAGTGCACACCGAATTCAATATGACAGAATTGTCCGTACCGCTCTGGGGTGGACCCAACCCGACTGCCCGGGGAACCTGTGGCACGCCTCGCCAGGGAGTTGAATTAAAACTGGTAGACGCCCGGGGAAATGAGGTTGCACCCGGAGAAATCGGTGAATTGCTGGTACATAGCGATGATCCCTGGAGTATCAGCCACGGTTATCTGAATAACCCTCAGGCCAGCACCGAGGCTTTGCGCGATGGCTGGTTTTATACCGGCGATCTATTTACCCGCGACAAGAATGACAATTACTTTTTTGTCGATCGCGCCAAGGATGCCATTCGCCGTCGGGGAGAAAACATCAGCTCCTTTGAAGTGGAAGAAGAACTACTGGCCCATGCAACAATCAAAGAAGCTGCGGTTGTGGGGGTTGCCGGTGACGGTGGTGAAGAGGAAATACTCGCCATTCTGGTCAGCAAGGACAACTGCCCCGTTGATATCCCGGCGTTGACGGAATTTCTCAGCAAACGACTTGCCCACTTCATGGTGCCAAGGTATTTTCGTTTTGTTGATGAATTACCCAGAACACCAACGCAGAAAGTTGAAAAGCATGTGCTGCGTAAGATTGGCCTGACTGCCGATACTCAAGACCGGGAAGCACTGGGGATACTATTAAAAGCGAACAAACTGGGAAAACGTTAAACCACTATGAGTAAATCCAAACAATCAGGCCCGCTGGCCGGTCTTAAGGTACTGGAATTTGCCGGCATGGGTCCCGCGCCTTTCAGCGGCATGCTGTTGTCTGACCTGGGCGCCGATGTGGTGCGCATTGATCGAGCCCAAGGGCCCGATTACTTGCCAGAGGACGTTGAATCCAGGGGTCGCCATTCCATTGTGCTTGATCTTAAAAACCCCGATGATCTTGCCACCGCCAAAGCCCTGGCGGGTAAAGCAGATATTTTGATAGAGGGGTTTCGTCCCGGTGTTATGGAACGTCTGGGACTGGACCCGAAAGAATTACATAAAACCAACCCGGGACTGGTTTACGGGCGTATCACCGGCTGGGGTCAGTCCGGGCCTCTGGCGCAAAAAGCCGGCCACGATATTAATTACCTGTCACTGACCGGTGCCCTGCACGCCATTGGCACTGCGGACAAACCTGCCATCCCGCTGAACCTGATAGCGGATTTTGGTGGTGGCAGTCTGTATCTGATCATGGGCATTCTGGCCGCCTTGCATGAGGCGCGTAATACTGGCCAGGGTCAGGTAATCGATGCTGCCATGACTGACGGCGTCATTTCCCTGATGAACATGATCTACGGCGATTTCAATGCCGGCACCTGGAGTGATGAACGGGAAAGCAATGTCATTGATGGCGCAACCCCATTTTATAACGTTTATCGCTGCGCTGATGATAAATGGATAAGCCTGGCCTGTATCGAACCACAATTTTACCGTGCATTTATCGAGCAGGCTGAATTGGACTCCTCGGCATTTGAAGAGCAATGGCGACGTGAAGACTGGCCAACACAGAAAAATATCCTGGCATCCCTGTTCCTGAAAAAAACCCGGGAGCAATGGATTACGTATTTTGAAATGCATGATGTATGCATTGCTCCGGTTTTGAGCCTGCACGAAGCACAGCGTCATCCACACAATGTAGACAGACAAAGCTTTCAAACCATTGATGGTATCAGTCAGGCCAATGCCATGCCGCGCATGAATAAAAATACACCCGCCACCGCCTTTGGCGTTCACAAGAAAAATGTCGACAGAAAAGAAATTATTTCGCGCTGGGACATTGAATAAATTAGTGACTGTATTAATGTTGCTCTACCGCCTGGGTAACGATATCAGCTGATAAAATATTTTCCTCTTTGCTGTTCCTATAATTATTCTTTAATAAGACGACACTCATAGATCCGGTCAGAGTTTTCCTGCGACAGTAGCAGTTACTAAAGCTACTTTTCTGATGCAGGACCTGGTAGTAAAAAGCAATGGCAGATTGCCGAAAGCGATTTGATTGAAAATATGAAGAGCGACAGCGCCTCTTCCATAAAGCAGAACTTACAAAATATAGATCTTTCTATAAATACTGAAAACCCGATATCGCGCCCGACGAAGAGGTGAGTTATTTTGGCTACTTTGACGTCTCTTTTCGCATCGACAAATACGGCAAGGCCAAGCGTGTACGCTTTTTGTCAGAGGGCGGCGAAGTCACACGTAATATGGAAATCAGACTAAATCAGTATTTACAGAATGTCCTGTTCAGGCCATTATTTCGCGATGGCAAACCCTATACCGATGCTATTTCGGTGCGCTACTACATCGCCATTTGATCCCAACGCCCCATCCATGAACCATCCGTGAACCAGGCATAGGGAGTCTTGTGTCGCCCCCACACAGACTAAAGGGAGCAATAGATTTTGACATCTGACACATAGCATTTTTATGCTAGTCTTACCCTCTTTAGCCTCATCATCCATCAGCACAGAATAACAAGAGACAGCATTGTCATGAGTCAATCAGCATCTGGTCTTAATCAGGACCGCCTTTCCCATCTGAAAAACGTTATTGAAGAAGATATCGCCGCCAAAAAATATCATGGCGCCGTCATTGCCGTGGCTCGTCATGGTGAAATGTGCATGCTGGAAGCCATCGGTTGGGGTGATCAGGAACACAAGGTTCCCCTGCAAAGCGATTCCGTTTTCTCCCTTTTTTCACTGACCAAAGCCTTTACCAATACTCTGGTATTGCGCGCCATCGAGCTTGGCCAGTTTGCCCTGACCACCCGCGTGGTGGAGATCATTCCGGAATTTGAAGGCCATGGTCGTGAGAAGATTAATTTCTTCCACCTGCTCACCCATTCCTCTGGCCTGCCGCCGGTGTGGATTCCCCGGGAAGGCATGTACATCGACAAGCTGGACGACATAATTGAAGCCATTTGCGAGAACATCGAGCCGCTACAGCCACCGGGTGAACTGGTTCACTACTCGCCACTGGTGCACCATGCCCTGATGGGCGAGGCTGTCAGGCGTTGTGACCCCAAGGGCCGCAGTTACCGGGAATTACTGCAGGATGAAGTATTAACCCCCCTGAATATGAAAGACACCGCCATAGGCGTGCGCAAGGATCTGAAAGACCGACATATCTTCCCTGATTTCCGTGGCAAGCCGCCCCAGGAGCATCTGGGTAGCAGTGATCTGGGCCCCCAGGGCGCTTTTGCGGAAGAACATGCCGAGATGCCCTGGGTCGGCGGTATTTCCACCGTGCCTGACCTGTTCCGCTTTGCCGAAATGTTTCGTCAGGGCGGCACGCTGGATGGTCAACGCATCCTGTCGCCATCGATGATGGAATTAGCCACCAGCAACTGGACCGATGAAAAACCCAACGAGCTATATAAAAAAATCGCTATTGCCCATGGTTGGGAGCCCTACCCGGCCTATATTGGGCTGGGCTTTGGTCTGCGCGGTGATGCAGTATGCCCATCCATTTATGGCGGCACCCTGGCCAGCCCCGGAACCTTTGGTAACTACGGGGCAGGCAGCACACTGTTCTGGGTGGACCCGGAATGGGATATTACCTTTGCCTGCCTGACTGCCGGTGTGATGGGGCCAGCCACCAATATTGAACGCTTTCAGCGCCTCAACGATATTGTCATGTCAGCGGCGCTGTAGCGATCAAGGCAAATAAGACAAAATGTGCGAATAGCAGTGGATTACAAACATGAGTAACAAAACTTTCGACTACATCATTGTTGGCTCAGGAACCGCCGGCACCGTGCTCGCCAATCGCCTGTCCAGCGACCCATCCATCCAGGTATGTCTTATCGAAGCAGGTCCCGGTGACAAAACGCCACTGGTGCATATCCCCTCTTTCGTTGGCACACTCATGTTTCACAAGACCTATGGCTGGAATTACAAAACCACGCCTCAGTCCGCGCTGGGCGGAAGAGAAATTCTACTGCCACGGGGGAAAATTTTGGGCGGTTGCAGCTCTACCAATGGCATGGCCTATTTCCGCGGCCATCCAAAAGATTTTGATGAGTGGGAGAGCATGGGTAATCCCGGCTGGAGTTACCGTGACGTCCTGCCCTACTTCATTCGCAGTGAGAATAACGTCGACTATCGTCAATCGCCCTACCATGGCACCGACGGTGAAATGCATATTTCCCATGTGCGCAAATACAACCCGATGATCACGCCTTTTCTGGAGGCTACCAGCAGTCTGGGTTACCCACGCTGCGAGGATTTTAATGGCTGCATGGATCCCGTCGGTTTTGACGTGCGCCAGAATGCCATCCATGAAGGACGCCGGGTATCCGGGGTGACCGCATTTCTGAAACCGGTTATCAAGCGCCCCAATCTGACTGTAGTGACCGAATGTCTCGTTAACCGGGTACTGTTGGAGAATAACCGCGCTACCGGCATCGATATTGAGCTTGCCGGTCTGCGGCAGAATTTTATTGCGCGCAGGGAAGTTGTTCTTTGTGGCGGTACTTACGGCAGCCCCGCCCTGCTTCTGCATTCCGGCATTGGCGACAGTAATGAGCTCGCTAAAGCAGGCATCAAAACCGAAATTAATCTGCCCGGCGTCGGCAAGAATCTGCATGATCACCCTTCCGCCGTGGTGCAGCGTGTCTGTAGCAATTCAGAATCCTATGGTATTTCCTGGAAAGCTCTGCCACGCAATGCGCTGAGTGTTTTTCAATACCTGTTAACGCGCAAGGGACAATTGGCGGGCAACCTGTTTGAAGTCACCGGCTTCCTGCACACCACAGAAGGACTCGACAGACCCGATGTACAGTTTGTCTTCATGCCTGCCAACCGACCCAAGCCAGGCTTTCCTTTCCCGGTAGGTCATGGCTATGGCATTAACTCGGTATTGTTACGACCGAAGAGCCGCGGTAGCGTCACGCTGGCCTCCAGTGATCCCCATCAGGCGCCGCTGATTGATACCAACTTCCTCGGTGACGATGCTGACCTGGAGCCATTGCTGCGCGGCATGAGAATTGCCCGCAAAATTCTCGACACGCCACAGATGAATAAATATCAGGGCAAGGAAACCCTGCCCGGCGTTAATTTGGACAGCGATGAAGAACTGAAAGCGTTCATCAAAGCCAATATGACATCGGTTCACCACCCCGGAGGCACCTGCCGCATGGGCGACAATGAGGAATGTGTAGTCGATTCCCAACTCAGAGTCCGTGGTATAGAAGGCCTGCGCGTAGCCGATGCCTCGGTCTTCCCCCGCATGGTAAGCGGCAACAGCAACGCCCCGACGGTGATGGTGGCGGAGAAAGCCGCCGATATGATTTTGGGAAAAACCCCGCCAGCGCCGATCGATCCGGGTTAACGCAGTCGCAAGTTACAAGTCTCAAGAAAAAAGATAAAGGATAAAGGTGACCATTGAAGACCGGAACACTGGTTAAAATGAAAAGCTGAATGCAAAATTGAGTAGTAGGTCGGATAAGCGCAGCGCCATCCGACGTATTGCCTTCATTCTAACGGTTTCCTTTTATTCTTTTTCTTATATCCTTTTTCCGTTTGCTTGTAACTTGAGACCTGTAACTTGTGACTTGCAACTTGTAACTTGTAACTTTTTTTATGACAAAAAAAAGCGGGCCAAGGCCCGCTTTCTCGATACCAAGATAATTTAAGCCATATTGGCAGCAACAAATTCCCAGTTAACCAGATTCCAGAATGCTTCCATATAGTTTGGACGCGCATTGCGGTAATCGATGTAATAGGCATGCTCCCATACGTCCACGGTCAGCAAAGGGGTAACGCCTTCGTCTGTCAGCGGTGTTGCAGCATTGGACGTATTGACAATCGCCAGGCTGCCATCGGCATTTTTTACCAGCCAGGTCCAGCCAGAGCCAAAGTTGTTCACGGCGCTATCGGTAAACTTGCTTTTGAATTCAGCGAAAGAACCAAAGGCACCATTGATGGCATCAGCCACAGCACCGGCAGGCTCACCGCCACCATTGGGGCTCAGGCAATGCCAGTAAAAAGTATGGTTCCAGATCTGCGCCGCATTGTTGAAAACACCACCGGAAGAATTCTGTACGATCTCCTCCAGGGATTTGTCAGCATCAGGGGTGCCATCGATAAGGCCATTCAGTTTTACCACGTAGGTGTTGTGATGCTTGCCATAATGGAATTCAAGCGTCTCTCTGGAAATATGAGGCTCAAGCGCATCCTGAGCATAAGGCAAAGCGGGTAGTTCAATTGACATAAAAAGACTCCATATCTGTAGAAATGACAGAATTTAGTGAAAAATACCGGAAATAACGACTGACTAAATTCAGGCGAAGCATTGTAGCAAAAATTTCCCGAAATTTTCAGAATTTAGGGATTTTGCCAGGACCAGGGATTCAGGGCAGGTTTAGGGAACCAGATAAAGTAAAAAGCTCCGTAGGTCGGATAAGGCCACAGGCCGCATCCGACAGAAAACCCGGCTATCGGGTTATTTAAGTCTGTCGGTTTAACCCTAATAACCATAACTCACATTGTCTCGCTAGTCAGGTACCGGCAAGCCTGCCCAGCCAAACACCTCTTCGAGTACTGCTGTTACCGTTTCCGGCCGGTCTTCACCCGGTAGATCGTCAGCCGGCTCATAACCCGTCAAGCTGAGACTGTAACAGAGGTTTCTATAGGAAGGGCGATATTGGGCCAGCTGTTCTTTCGGCAACGTCAGTGTTTCCCCTGGAATCACCGGGGTAAATTCATCGCGGCGATAAATAGCACCAAAACTCATCAGCCCCCATTCCCCTTCGCGCTTCTCTACCTTGTACAACATCAGACAATGGGCCGACAGGGTCAGTTCAATACCCTCTATGGTTTCAGGAATATCAATAATGCCACCCAGTGTAGCGACTGCCCTGTTGCCATTTAGTGTCACCAGCACAGGTCCCAGTCGATGCTTGGCCCGCATGCCTCTGTCATACATCCCTTTCGATGCTGTCACAAAATCCTTGCCATTACCCTGAAACCAGCTGATCTCCACATGGGAATCTTCAAAAAAACAATCCGCCATCCGGTTCCACATGCACATGTCGCGGCTTTCCCGTTCCCGCACGACAAGTTGGCTGATGGCTGTGATGTCTGTAGCCTCTTCAGGACTCATGATACTTCTCCGGTAAGTTTGGATAGAAAGAAGGTGCAGGATACAAGATACAGGATACAAGAAGAAGGCTCTGAGAATGTCAATTCAACGCTACCCGACCTGCTTCCTTTATCCTTTATCCTTTATCCTTTATCCTTTATCCTTTATCCTTCTTCCTTTATCCGCCTCCTGGCATAACGTCGAATGCGCTGCGCTTATCCGACCTACAAATCTTGCAACTTGAGACTTCCCCCCCCACATCCCGCTTCGCGCATGAAACAATTGAAAATCCCACCCAAAAATAGTTTACTGCCCATAACAATAAGTTCACCAAAAGGTCTTCCCCATGCTGATCGGCATTCCCAAAGAAATACATGCGGGCGAAAAACGTGTCGCCACCACTCCTGAAGCCGCTGAGAAAATTCGTGCCCTGGGTTTTGATGTTGCTATCGAAGCCGGTGCCGGTGCTGCCGCCAATTTTACCGACGACACCTATCGTGAAGCCGGGGTGAGCGTTGTCGAGACAGCCCGTGAAATATGGGAGAAAGCCGACATCATCCTGAAGGTGCGTCCGCCCGAAACCCATCCCGAATTATGTATGGACGAAGCGGAACTGCTGCACAAACATCAGATTCTCATCAGTTTTATTCAGCCGGGTATCAATACCGAACTGCTGGAACATCTTTCCCAGTCCGGCGGCATGGTATTGGCGATGGACAGTATTCCGCGTATCTCACGCGCGCAGAAAATGGATGCCTTAAGTTCCATGGCCAATATCGCCGGCTATCGCGCCGTGGTGGAAGCCGCCCAGCATTTCGGCCGTTTCTTTACCGGGCAAATTACCGCTGCTGGCAAAGTACCGCCGGCCAAGGTTCTGGTCATTGGTGGCGGCGTGGCAGGACTGGCAGCCATCGGTGCGGCCAAGAGTATGGGTGCCATTGTGCGCGCCTTTGATACTCGTCCCGAAGTGAAGGAACAGGTCGAAAGTATGGATGCTGAATTTCTCATGCTGGATTTTGAAGAGGACGGCAGTGGTGAAGGCGGTTATGCCAAGACCATGAGCGAGGAATTCATCAAAAAAGAAATGGAACTGTTTGCCAGGCAGGCGATGGAAGTGGATATCGTGATTACCACCGCCCTGATTCCCGGCAAACCGGCGCCTGAGCTTTGGACCGAAGCCATGGTGGAAACCATGAAAGACGGTAGCGTCATTGTCGACCTCGCGGCTGAGATGGGCGGAAACTGTAAACTCACCGAAGCCGACAAGGTGGTGGTGAAACACGGCGTCACCCTGATTGGTTATACCGACCTGCCTTCCCGACTTGCTGCACAATCCAGCCAGCTCTATGCCACCAATCTTTTCCATCTGCTCAGTGATATGACCCCGGAGAAAGAAGGGCAGGCGCAGGTCGATATGGACGATGAGGTGATTCGCGGCGCAACGGTCATAAAAGAAGGAGAGATTACCTGGCCACCCCCTGCCCCACGACTCTCCGCAGTACCGCAAAAGAAAGACGACACTGCACCACCGGTGCCGGCAAACACTGCCGCGGATTCTGCCCCTGGTGGCTTGAAATCACTGGCGCTGCTGGCCATCTGCGGTCTACTGCTGTTGGGACTCGGCTCAGTAGCCCCGGCAGAATTCATGTCCCATTTCACCGTTTTTGTATTATCCTGTTTCATCGGCTATATGGTGATCTGGAATGTCAGCCCCTCATTGCATACGCCCTTAATGAGCGTTACCAATGCCATCAGCAGCATTATCATTATTGGCGCCCTGCTGCAGATATCCTCTCCTGATGGACTGACCAGTTTTCTGGCCGCCTTTGCCATTCTCATCACAAGCATCAATATCGTCGGTGGTTTTGCAGTAACCCAGCGCATGCTGGCGATGTTCAGGAAATAAGTGCTCAGGAAATAAAAGTTTAAAAATATTTAATTAAAAGTTTTAGAAAAAAACGGGAAATAAAAGATGTCTGAAGGAATAATCACCATGGCCTACCTGGGCGCCAGTATTTTGTTCATCCTGGCACTGAGCGGTCTCAGCAACCAGGAAACAGCGCGCCGTGGTAACTATTTTGGCATGAGCGGCATGGCTATTGCCCTGCTGGCTACCATCCTGGGCATCGTCACCGCCAATTATCTGTTGATGTTTGCCTGTATAGCCATTGGTGGCGTCATCGGTCTGGTCCTGGCCAAAAAGGTGGAAATGACCCAGATGCCGGAACTGGTGGCAATCCTTCACAGCCTGGTTGGTCTTGCGGCCGTAGTGGTGGGCTTCGGTACCTTCCTGGATCACAGCGTGGTTTTCAGCGGCGTTGAAAAAACTATCCATAACGTGGAAATTTATCTCGGCATTCTTATAGGTGCCCTGACTTTTTCCGGCTCAGTAGTGGCCTATCTCAAACTCAGCGCCAAAATCGGCGGCAAACCCCTGTTGTTACCCGGGCGTCATTTTCTCAATCTGATTTTGCTGCTGGGCGCGATTACCTGCATGGTCCAGTTCGTCAATGCGGCTGATGAAACCCAGGCAATGAATTTTCTGCTGGTGATGACGGCTATTTCGCTGCTCTTTGGTATCCACATGGTAATGGCCATCGGCGGCGCCGACATGCCGGTCGTGGTCTCCATGCTCAATTCCTATTCTGGCTGGGCCGCTGCTGCCACCGGCTTTATGCTCAGCAATGACCTGCTGATTGTTATCGGTGCCCTGGTCGGTTCCAGTGGCGCCATTCTCAGCTACATCATGTGCCGCGCCATGAA
>JAHEHN010000122.1 GCA_024644515.1 Gammaproteobacteria bacterium | reverse complement strand
TTCCTGATTCAAGTTACCAGGCAGGCGCCTTGGTTTTTCCACTACTGGCGCTGAATTCACCAAAACAGGTTGATCAGTTCCCATTTTTTGCTGAGGCCTGGGAAATATATGACAACTGGGAAAAGCCTTTTCTGACTGCGTACGGAAAAGCAGATCCGATACTGGGATGGTTCGATAGGGTTTTCCAGGAGTGTGTCCCAGGGGCTAAGGGTCAGCCACATAGCGAGTTTTCTGATGGAATCCATTTCATACAGGAACAGTATGGACCGGAATTAGCAGAGATAGTGGTGAAATTCATCGGGACTGCTTAAAGCGACAGGGACAGACCACGATAAATGCCGCTCAAGGGCTAAAACGTGGGCTGTCACCATTTACCTATTTCGGAACATTCAAAATTGACCACGGAATATATGAATCGTGACTATAGAAAAATATAAATTTGAATGGAAAGTCGGCCTTATTTTTTTAATCCTTTGCCTGGGGTTTATTACCTGGTATAGCGGCATGTTGAACGGAGGCAAGCTTACCAAGAATGATGTTGAGCAATATCTCACACAAATCGATAAAAACCTGAACTGGCCAGAGGAAGTCAAGCAACCTATGTTGCAACGCTTGCGTTCATGGGGAGAAGCGGACGATGGCAAGCAATTCTTTATGCTGAATATGATGCGCTTTCGCGATCAAGTCTATCAATATCCAGGTGCAATAAAGGGATTCTCAGGAACAGCCAAAGAAGCCGATGATCTATACGGACACTTCACTACAGATGAACTGATTCAGCTGGCCGGCCACCCAATACTTTGGGGTGACGTTCAAAGTGCGAATATTACATCTGATATTCACGGTCCAGATTTTGATAACTGGAATCGCATTGGTGTTGTGCGTTACCCAAATCGTCGCGCCTTTTTTGAGCTAATGGCCAGCGAGGGCTATGGAGAAACGGCAGCCTATAAATTAATGGGCTCACACACATACCTGATACCCGTTTCCAGTGGCAATGTGTATCCAGATTTACGTTTGCCGGTATCTGCTGGGTTTCTTGTTACCTTTCTTTTTATTGCATGGCGTCGCAGTCTAAAAATTCATCAGAAGAAACAACTCAATTCAAAGGCGACTGTTTAGAGTGACCAGCGTGCGATTTAGAGGCGTAATTGCATCACCTTTTCAACTAAAAATGCAGGCGCTGGCCGATTACGCCCAGTGCGAATGGCAGCGCTGGCCTGATCAGGCACCTTCTTTTGTGGCTGCCTGGAGAAACCAGCTGGCGTTGCAGCTGGCTAAGCGGCGCGGCACTGTGGAGCGTTACCCGGAGCGGCATACTCATCTGGATGAATACCCGGGAGTGCCCTATTACCAGATTGACGATGGCCCTTTTTATTACGACTCCTCCTCGTTTGCGTACCATCTGGATGCATTGGAGGGCAGTGGTCAGTCGCTGATACCCATTGAGCCTGAACTGAATTTTATGGCTCATCTGATTGATGAAGCCTTCGACGAATTCGGTTTGTATATGGTTCACCATATGCGCTGGGCGGGTACCGCGCGAACCACGACTATGCCGGAAATTACTGCGCGGGAGTTGCGCAAGATTTATCCGAGACTGCTGCATAAAAAAATACTGAGCCATCTGCCAGAGCGCCAATCGCGCCGTTGCCCCTATTTGTTTAGTGTGGCGCCTGAGGGATTTGATTTGGGGTTGCCCTCAAAACAAACTCCTCCAGCCATGCCGGGCTTTCCGGAAACCCACAGTTTGCTAAATTACGGCTGGCGCGCTTATCTGGCAGCGATGGAATCATTGCTGCATCAGCAACCGTACTTGTTGGGAGAGCGTTTTACTTTGGCCGATGCCAGCGCCTATGGGCAGCTTAGTATGAATCTGATTGATGGCGCGCCAGCAGATTTGTTGCATGAACTGGCACCAAAGACCTTCGACTGGCTCTGTACTATTCGCGACGGAAAGCACAGGGGCGCCAGCGGTCAGCTCTATTTGTCCGACGCGTTAAAGCCGCTGTTAGAGATTATCGGTCAAACCTTTGTACCATTGATGCAGCAGAATGCCGTCGCCTATGAACAGGCAATTAAAGATGGTGAAACGCTGTTTAACGAAGCTGCCTTTGACAGGGGCAGGGCGCTCTACAATGGGGAGCTGATGGGTTACCCTTTTCGCGCTGTCGTCAAAACCTTTCAGGTCCGGGTTTGGTATGAGCTTAAAGTGCGCTGGCAGGGGTTGACGGCTGACAGCCGGGATAGCTTGCAGGCTTATGTTCCCTTATCAACAAGGACTGCACTCGCCGATCAATCGGGCCTCGAGAGGTAATAAATCCGGAGAAGCAGAAAAAATATGGGTTATCGCATCGGTAGTGGTTGCCCTGTTTTTTGTTGGTTTCAGTGGTGTGGGTCAGATCAAACAGATCGCTGCCGCTTATCTCTACTGCTATCCGCTGCTGTTGATAAATAATCAGCAATAGCCAAAACACCTC
>JAHEHN010000157.1 GCA_024644515.1 Gammaproteobacteria bacterium | reverse complement strand
ATACCTGCATACCTGTATTCCTGCAGAGCGCCCATTGGTTATGATCAATATCACCAACAGCAATAACAGCTCGGTAAAGCTGCATACAAAATCTGTTAATGGGAGGCACTGGTTATCTGAAATATTTTGTATTCTTATAATCAGACCGGAATTACAGAGGCCAGAATGTATCACCCTATCAGCCTTTAGGCAAATATGCGCAAAGCAGCAAAACAGGCATATAAAAGGCTGTAAATGTGCCCTTTGTGTGTAGCAAATTAGAATTGGCTGGGAGACAATAGCCAGCCTTTGAAAAAGCCAAATAATAAAACTGTCATGATTCTCTAGTTCTTGAATCAGAACCTGTATCAAAGGCAGTCATTAAGCAAAATAATTAATTAAAAAAAATTGGGTAGGAGAAGACGTATGCCGGCTGACACGACCAGAATTTCCGGTAATAACGCAGACAGAAAAGCCAGCAGAAAAGCCTGCGCTGATGCTATTCGCGTGCTTAGCATGGATGCGGTTCAGAAGGCTAACTCAGGCCATCCGGGCGCTCCCATGGGCATGGCAGACATTGCAGAAGTGCTCTGGAATGATTTTCTCAGGCATAACCCCACCAATCCCAACTGGATCAACCGTGACCGTTTTGTTTTATCCAATGGTCATGGCTCAATGCTGATCTATTCCCTCTTGCACCTTACTGGTTATGACCTGCCCATTGAGGAATTACAGAATTTCCGTCAGCTGCATTCGAAAACTCCGGGACATCCGGAATACGGTTACACCCCCGGCGTTGAGACGACTACCGGCCCGCTTGGTCAGGGTCTGGCCAACGCCGTAGGTATGGCCATAGCCGAGCGTACCCTTGGCGCACAGTTTAACCGTGTTGGTTTCCCTCCAGTCATTGATCACAATACTTATGTGTTTGCCGGTGATGGCTGTCTTATGGAAGGAGTTTCCCACGAAGTCTGTTCACTTGCCGGGACGATGGGGCTGGGAAAACTGATTGTCTTTTATGATGACAATGGTATCTCCATTGATGGTGATGTGCAGGAGTGGTTCGCCGATGACACCGAGCAGCGCTTTCAGTCTTATAACTGGCAAACCCTGATCATTGATGGCCACAATCCTGATGAGATCAGTGGGGCCATTACTACGGCTCTGGAAAATAAGGACCAGCCCTCACTTATTATATGCAAAACACAGATTGGTTTTGGCTCTCCAAACAAAGCCGGGACCGCAGCTACCCATGGCGCGCCTCTGGGTGAGGACGAAGTCCAGGCAACCAGGGATGCGCTGGGCTGGGAGCATCCACCTTTTGTTATTCCTGATGAGATTTACCAGACCTGGGAAGCCCGAGAAAAGGGTTATGTCGTGGAAACCGCCTGGAAAGAACTGTTTACGCGTTTTGAGGAAGAGTATCCGGTACATGCCATGGAATTGATCCGTCGTATTCGTGGCGACCTGTTTGGTGATTTTGAGGAAATGGCTGATCAGTACATTGCCGAATGTAATGAAAAAGCGGAGTCGGTGGCTACGCGTAAATCTTCACAGACTGCCATTGGGGCATTTGGCACTATCCTGCCGGAGCTCATTGGTGGCTCGGCCGACCTCACAGGTTCCAACCTTACGGCCTGGGATGGCAGTCTTGCCATAACACGCAACCCCAAAGGGAATTACATTTATTACGGGGTAAGGGAGTTTGGCATGGCCGCCATTAATAACGGCATCGCCTTGCATGGGGGATTCATTCCCTATGGTGGTACCTTCCTGATTTTCATGGAATATGCCCGCAATGCAGTGCGTATGGCCGCATTGATGAAACAGCGTAGTATCTTTGTATTTACCCATGACTCCATTGGGCAGGGCGAAGATGGTCCTACGCATCAGGCCGTTGAGCAAATCTGCGCACTGCGGGTAACACCTAATATGTCTGTATGGCGTCCGGCTGATACGGTAGAAACTGCCGTTGCCTGGAAAGCCGCATTATTGAAAAAGGAAGGGCCAACCTCGCTGGTGTTGACGCGTCAGGGTGTGCCGCATCTTGAGCGTAGTGAGGAGCAAATTGGTGAAATCGCCAGGGGGGCATATATCCTGGCGGATTGCGCAGGGGAGCCTGAGGTCATCGTTATTGCTACTGGTTCTGAAGTCTCCATCAGTCTGGAGGCGGTGAAACAGCTTCAGGGTGAAGGCAAGGCAGTTCGCCTGGTCTCAATGCCTTCTACAGATATCTTTGATGCCCAGGATGATGCTTATCGCGAGGCCGTGTTGCCGGCAGCGGTTCGCAAGAGGGTGGCGGTGGAAGCCGCGCATGTCGATTACTGGTACAAATACGTTGGCCTGGATGGCAAAGTAGTGGGAATGAGCAGCTTTGGTGAATCAGCTCCCGGCAAGGAAGTGATGGCCTATTTTGGTTTTACGGCAGAGAATATTGCTGGCGAAATTAATAGCCTGCTTTAATTCCCGCCTGTTTGCGTGGTATTGAGCCGCAGGGATGCA
>JAHEHN010000096.1 GCA_024644515.1 Gammaproteobacteria bacterium | reverse complement strand
ACTGGCTTAATGTCTTTTTGTAGCTGACTCGCAGAGAAAAGGCGGGAAGTTGATTGGGCAAAAGGAGCTGGAGTTATCTTAACAGCGTAGAGCCATGTTGTGGTTTACACTGGTGACAACACAAAAACTTTTTTTTCCTCAGACTTAAATTCAGGGTTTTGAGAAACAGGCCCGGAGGGGCTGGCAGCCAGCATGAAAAGTAACAAAAACAATATAATACAGGCGCTTAGCAGAAGAAGTCTGTTGGCAGGTACGGCACTGTGTGGTCTCGGCCTGGCCCTCAAGCCTGCACTAACCCTGGCTGCCCAGGCGAGCGTGCAAACATCGCTGGTAAGAGACAATATTCACCTGATATCCGGGGCAGGTTGTAACGTAGTGGTCGCGGTTGGAAGCGACTCTGTCCTCATCGTAGATGGTGGCCATGAGGATTATTCGGCTGCAGTGCTGGCAGAAATTGACCGCCTGGGGCAGGGAAAACCGGTTACCGCGCTGTTTAATACCAATTGGCGGCCGGAACACTGTGGTCTGAATGAGCATTTTGGCTCATTGGGCACCCGCATCATTGCCCATGAAAATACCCGCCTTTGGCAAAACAATGATTTTTACGTTTCCTGGGAAGATCGGCATTATCGTCCAATGGCACCCACAGCCCAGGCCAATTCGACTTTTTACAAGCAAGACTCATTAACCTTTGCCGGCAGCAGCGTCGATTACGGTTTTATCAGTCAGTTCCATACCGACGGTGATATCTATGTCTATTTTCGCGCATCAAACGTTCTTGTTTTAGGTGATATGCTGACAGTGAACGCTTACCCACTTCTTGATTATGTAAGCGGTGGCTGGATTGGCGGAGCCCAGAAAACTACCGCAGAGCTATTACAAATGACTGATGCCCAGACGCTACTGGTTCCCGCTGTTGGCGCGATACAGCAACGTCCGGCTCTTGAAGTCCAGCAGCAAATGCTTGACCTGGCTTATGAAAAAGTTGCTGATGCCTACCGAACCGGTAGAAGTCTCGACCAGTTCATGTCGACCTCGCCAATGTCGGAATACGATAGCATCTATGGTGACGCCAGTTTGTTTGTGCAGTTGTTATACCGGGGTACCTGGTATCACGTACCGGGACGAGCTATTCCAGGCATTATTTGATTGTCGTGAAATGATAATGAAAGAAACCACATGGGCCGTATTGAAGTTATTTGCAGAAAATAGAGGAAATTGGCGCTTTTTGGCGACAATTGTAGGCAATTAAAGGCAAATGTACGTAGATATGAGCTGTTATAAGTTGAAAGAAAATTCGTATTAAGCAGGCACCAGTTTCTATGAAGAAGAATACCCTTTTCCAGAACCCCTTTAACATTGTGCTGGGTCGCTTGTGCATTGTGCTCTGCATGTCGGGATTGAGCGGCATATCAGTAATGGCAGCATCGGCCGATTACCAGGTTGCGGTCAATGACCTGGAAGAAAGCTGGTCTACTCTGGAAAATTATTGCACGACTTGTCATAACTTTGAAGATTATGCCGGTGGTGTCGATTTTACGCTGGTGGGGCCGCAGGACGTTGGCGTAGAGGCTGAAATTTTTGAAATGGTACTGCGCAAAATTCGCAATAGCGTTATGCCACCACCGAGCCAGGAACAGCCTTCCGAGAAAGAACGCTGGGAGCTCATTGCCGACCTGGAAAAAGCACTGGATAGTCACGCCGCCATGGAGCCAGACCCTGGGCGCATCGGGCTGCATCGGTTGAACAGGACAGAATATGTTAATGCCATTTATGATATTACCGGAGTAAGACTGGATACCGAGCTGTCCTTGCCAAAAGATGATAACAGTGACGGTTTTGACAATATTGCCACCGTACTGAAGATCTCTCCCTCATTTCTTGATCAGTATATTGCTGCGGCCAGAGTCGTTAGTGAGCAGGCCGTAGGAAGCCCTTTTCCAAGAAATGAAAGCACTGTTTACCGTATGGATCCGGCCAACCAGGCAGGGCATATCGACGGTTTGCCAATGGGCACCAGGGGCGGCGTTCTGGTTGAACATGTTTTTCCTGTAGATGGTGAGTATTCACTTAGCGTACTGGGCATGGCTGGAGCGGGATATACGCTGGGTATGGAATACAATCATACGGTCATTGTTACCGTGGATGGCGAAAAAATATTTCAGCGCGATATTGGCGGAGGCGAAGACCTGCGCATGCTGGATCAAATTCAGGCTCCGGCTGTCGCTGAAATAAATGGCCGCTTCAGAGATATACCGGTATCTATGACCTCCGGTGTGCATGAAATCGGGGTTGCCTTTGTGGCTCGCAGTTTTGCTGAATCTGATGAGTTTCTTCATGACCTGGGCGGTAATCGGGGCATGGGCAGAATTGCGCGGGCAAGAGGTCTGGAAATCAAGGGGCCGATTACTTCGGCAGGTGTTATAGATACGCCCAGTCGGCGCAAAGTGATGATCTGTGAGCCTGATGCGGCGGCTTCAGAACTGGAATGTGCGCGCCAGATTTTTGCCAACCTGGCAAAACAGGCTTTCAGGCGGCCAATTAGTGATGAAGATCTTGCTGCGCCACTGCGCTTTTATGCCGCTGGCCGGGAACTGGGCTCCTTTGATGAAGGGATAAAAAACGGCATGATGGCCATCCTGACTAGCCCCAAGTTTCTTTTCAGAGCGGAAATTCCCCCGCAGAATGCCCAACCTGGTGATGTGATAGCAATCAATGATGTTGAACTTGCTTCGCGTCTGGCATTTTTTCTCTGGAGTTCATCCCCGGATCAGGAATTAATTGATCTGGTAGCGAGAAATGATTTGAGTAAACCCCGGGTTTTGTCTGCCCAGATTGAAAGAATGCTTGAGGATCCCCGGGCCGACTCACTGGTTGAAAACTTTGTATTTCAGTGGCTGCGCCTGCGTGACCTTGAAAACATTGATCCCGACCCTGAGATTTATCCAGCCTACAATGCCGGACTACTGGAAGCATTTCGCGAGGAGATTCGGCTTTTTGCCGGTAGTGTATTCCGGGATAACAACAGTATCCTCGACCTGATTACCGCCGATTACACCTATCTGAATGAAGATCTGGCCCTGCATTATGGTATCAGTAATGTGAAGGGAGGCCAGTTCCGCAAAGTCAGGCTTGAAGACGAAGAGCGTTATGGATTGCTGGGAACAGGCGGCGTATTAATGGTGACATCCTATGCCAATCGCACAACGCCGGTTATTCGGGGCGCCTATATTATGGAAAACTTCCAGGGCGTACCACCTGCAACTCCGCCACCTAATGTGGAGGCATTTCCGGAAACCCCTGAAGGGGCAACAGTATCCCAGACAGTAAGAGAACGTCTGGAAGTTCACCGAGATAATCCCGCCTGTGCTGGTTGTCATGATGTAATGGATCCCCTGGGGCTGGCTCTGGAAAATTACAATGCCATAGGTCAGTGGCGTGAGCGCGACAGTGACGCGGGAAATATTCCTATTGACGCTTCCGGCCAGCTGGCGGATGGTACGCCTCTGAATGGCGTTAATGATTTGCGGGAAGCCCTGGTGACTCGACCTGAGCAGTTTGTGCAGACCTTCACTGAAAAATTGATGACATATTCACTGGGTCGCTCTGTGGAGTATCATGACATGCCGGCGGTACGGGAAATTGTCAGGAATGCAGCCCGGGATGATTACAGTTTTACATCAATAGTGATGGGAATAATCAACAGTGATCAGTTCAGGAAGATCACTGTGCCTGAAGAGAATATGCAGGTCGGTGGCTTATAAAAAGCTGAAGAAGCTCCATGTTTGCCCTGTTTAGTACGTGTCAGTACTAGTGAGTATGAGGAGAAGAATAATGTTCATTACCAAGAAGCACATGCCCAGACGGACCTTTTTGAAAAGTGCTGCTGCGAGTGTATCCCTGCCATTACTGGAAGCCATGATCCCGGCAGGAACTGCATTGGCGCAAACTGCCGCGACCACAGCCCCGAGAATGGGCTTTTTCTATTTCCCTCACGGAGCAGTGATGGAAAACTGGACACCTGAAACCGTTGGCAATGAATTTGAACTGAAATCCATTTTGCAGCCTCTGGAAAGCCATAAAAACTATCTGACCATCGTTTCCAATCTGGAAAATAAGCGTGCCTATGGCCCCGTACATGCTATTACTCCCGGCACCTGGTTAACCGGAGCAGCGCCACGAGTAAGTCATGAACCTTATGGCGGTACGACAGTTGATCAGATCGCTGCTCAGCATATTGGCCAGGATACACCGCTCCCCTCTATCGAAGTGGCGACAGAAACCAGTGGTGCTGCCGGTTCCTGTGATCGTGCCTATGGTTGTAGTTATGCCGGTACCATTTCTTTTCGAACACCCACTACGCCACTGCCGATGGAAAATAATCCACGCAAATTGTTTCAGACCATGTTTGGTGTTGGCGACAATGCCCAGGAACGTGAGCGCCTGGCGAAACAGACCAGCAGCATTCTGGATCTGATGATGGAGGAATCCAACCAGCTGGCGAAAAAGCTCGGTGCTACGGACCGGGTGGTATTGAATGATTATCTGGAAACTGTACGGGAAATAGAACGCAGGGTACAGAAAACGGCAGAGCATGATATGTCGCATATGGAGTTGCCCGATGCACCTTCCGGCATCCCTGGTTCTTTTGATGATCACATCAATCTTCAAATGGATCTCATTTTATTGGCCTACCAAGGAAATATCACACGCATTGCCAGCATGATGCTGGCGGCTGAAGTCAGTAATCAGACTTATAACCATGTTGGCGTTTCAGATGCTTTCCATCCACTGTCACATCATCAGAATGATGCCAATAAAATTGCCCGACTGTTGAGGATTCAGGAATATCACAGCCGCGTCTTTGCACGTTTTGTTGACAGGCTGGCTGAGTTGCCGGACGGCGATAACGGTTCCATGCTGGACAATTCCATCATGTTATATGGCAGTAATATGAGCAACAGTAACGCTCATGACCACTATCCTCTGCCTTCAGTTATTGTTGGCAAGGGTGGCGGAACCATCAGGGGCGGTCAGCATATTCGGGCTGAAGAAAGAACACCTGTTTCCAATTTAATGCTGACGGTTCTGGATCGAATTGGTGTGCATGAAGAATCTTTTGGTGACAGCACCGGTCGCTTCGAAGAAGTTTAAACACTGACAAAAGATAAAAGAGGAGTACTGGACCTGGCAAATACCGGTTCGGGTTTTTAGTATGAACAGAATTCATTTCAGAAATATTTTCTGCGCGGGTCTTTTATCCTTTCTCTTTTTTCCATTATCCGGTTTTTCCCAGGATGGCAATGAAGCCCGACTGCTGGAACTGGCAATTTCAGGCGAGACCGAGGCGGCGCGGGAACTGATTGGCCGCAACACGGATGTTAATCAGGCTCAGTCCGATGGAACCACGGTTTTGCATTGGGCTGTTTATCATAACGACGAAGACCTGGTTCGCTTGTTACTCAGACGTGGTGCCGATGTCACTGCCAGAAATGACTATGGTGCTACGCCATTATCCCAGGCAACCATTATTGGTAATCCCGATGTCATTAAACGACTACTGGATGCAGATGCTGACCCTAACGAAAAGGGTGCTGATGACCAAACCCCAATCATGATTATTGCTCGCACTGATAATATTGAAGCAGCCGAAGTTTTGCTGAAGGCCGGGGCCGATGTAAACGCAGTAGAAAAATGGCGTGGCCAGACTGCCCTGATGTGGGCAGCAGCTCAGAAACAACCGCAGATGGTTGGCTTTTTACTGGAACACGGCGCTGATCCTGATGCGCAATCCATGCCCAATAACTGGGAACGGCAGGTCACTGCGGAACCACGAATGAAAGTACTACCAGCCGGCGGACTTACGCCGCTGCTGTATGCAGCCCGGGAGGGATGCGCAGAGTGTATTCGTTTGCTGATCGAAGCTGGCGCCGACATTAACAAGGCGGATCCGGAGTCGGTAACGCCATTATTAATGGCGACACTGAATGCCAACTGGGATTCTGCAAAGCAGCTAATTGAATCAGGCGCCCTGCTGGATAAGTGGGATTTCTATGGCAGGAATCCGCTGTATGGTGCTGTTGATTACAGCACGATTCCTCATGGTGGCCGTCCCGACCGATTGTCGGGCGACCTGACGACGCCACTGGAAATAATTGAGATGATTCTGGAGCGGGGCGGAAATCCGAATCTGCAGTTAAAACTTTTTCCACCCTATCGTGCTCTGGGTGCAGACCGGGGAGCCGATGGACTACTGAGAACAGGCGTCACGCCGCTTTTTCGTGCAGCCCGAGGGGCCGATATTCCAGCCATGAAATTGCTTCTTGAACATGGTGCCCTGGTGGATTTGCCCCAGGAAAATGATGTAACGCCGCTCATTGTTGCTGCGGGATATCGGGCCAGCGCCATTGATACCCGGGGAAGGTTCCGTAACGAGGAAGAATCCTTCGCTGCTACAAGCCTGCTGCTTGAATATGGGGCTGATGTAAATGCCCGCGAAGATTTTGGCCAGACAGCTATTTTTGGCGCAGCCACCAATGGCTGGAACAGTGTTGTGCAATTGCTTGCAGATCACGGTGCTGATCTGTCTATTGAAGACTCAAATGGAAATACTGTACTTGATGCCGCTATGGGCCAGGCTGGAAGGTTTGGTCGTGGTGCCGGCGGGGATGTTCATCTGGAAACGGCAGCATTAATAGAACAATTACGCGCGCAGTAGAATAATAAAGCAGGCTGTTGCTGCAGCCTTGCTTCGGAAAGTTAAGCCAGATTTCCTGCGCTGGTCAATACCTGTCCTTGTGCTCTGGACTTAAAAAACCTTTAGCGATAAGCAGACCTCTCAAGCGCCATAATCGACTTTTTGGCGACTCTATTATTGCTGAGTGCTGGAAGCATCAAGATTGTGTCATAATTTCCTTTACTGAAAACTAACATCAAATAATTTCTATCATGAAAAATATCACCGGCTTTTATCTTTTATTGTTTAGTCTTTTATCTATTTCCCCATCAAGCCTTTTGCAGGCCCAGGTGACACCATCGCCAGAGTTTCTGGGTGAAGACCTGTTACAGTCGCCAGTACAAGCCTGGGTGACCAATGGCGGGAATCTCTATAACTGGCGTTACTCGCCACTTGATCAGATCAATAAAAGCAATGTGTCCGGTGTAAAAGCCAACTGGCGCACTCATCTGGAGTCCGGTACTGCACCAAACCACAGCGGACAGGCACAGGTGCTTCATTATGAAGGCGTGCTTTATACCATTACCGGAGAAAATGATGTTTTTGCCATTAATGTAGAAAGCGGTGAACACCTTTGGCAATACAAGGCTAATCTGGATCCTAATCGCGTGAATGTTTGCTGTGGCTGGGTTAGCCGTGGTGTAGCGATGGGAGAAGGAAAAATTTTTATTGGTCGTCTCGATGCAAAAATAGTTGCTCTGGATCAGGTAAGCGGTGAAGTTGCCTGGGAAATTCAGGCAGAGGATCCCTTAAAAGGATACGCCATAACCAGTGCGCCACTGTATTTTGATGGCATGATCATTACCGGTTTTGCGGGTGGTGAACTGGGTATTCGTGGACGTATAAAAGCTTATGATGCTGCCACTGGCGACTTGCTCTGGACCTTCTATACCATTCCCGGTCCAGATGAATTCGGACATGATACCTGGCCTTCGTATAACGATAACTGGATGTATGGCGGTGCGCCAATATGGCAAACACCAACGGTAGATCCTGAACTGGGGATGGTTTATTTTTCTACTGGTAACGCAGCGCCGGATTTTAATGGCTCTACCCGTGAAGGGGATAATCTGTTTACCGTATCAATGATCGGCCTTGATGTTTACAGTGGTGAATACAAGTGGCATTTTCAGCAGGTACACCATGACATCTGGGATTACGATTCTCCCAATCCAACTATTCTGTTTGATGCAGAATATGATGGCGAGATGCGCAAGGGAATCGCCGAAGTATCAAAGACAGGCTGGGTTTATATACTTGATCGTATTACGGGTGAACCATTAATCGGTATTGAGGAGCGACCCGTACCCCAGGAGCCGCGCCAGAAAACAGCAGCGACCCAACCATATCCCATTGGCGATGCCGTTGTTCCCCAGGAAATTGATATAGCGCCGGAAGAATTAGCACTGATAAACCAGGGCAGAATTTTCACCCCATTCTGGACAGAGTTGGTGATCTATAAACCACAAATGGCAGTGAACTGGGCACCTTCTTCCTATGACCCCGAAAATAATCACATGTATATCTGTGGAATCGATAACACGGCTTTTTCCAATAGTGATGGCAATCAGACTTTTAAGGGTGAACCGGAACATGATCGTATCTGGATGGGTGCGGGTGCGCTGACCGGAGTTTCCATTGCCCGCCGTGGAATCTTCTCTGTGATCGATCTAAAGACCAATCGTCTGCAGTGGCAACGGCAATGGACCGAGGGCTGTATGAGCGGATCTATCAATACTGGTGGCGGTTTGATTTTTGCCGGTAGAAGTGATGGTCGTTTAACTGCCATGGATAAAGCGAATGGGGAAATTCTCTGGGCTTTCAGAACTGATGCCGGTGTCAATGCGCCCGCAACCACATTCCTGCATGAAGGCGTACAGTATATTGCCGTGATGTCGGCTGGCACGGTTTATTCTTCAGGGGATCATGGCGATAGCCTGTGGTTATTTTCACTTAATGGAGAAATGGAATCCCTGCCTTTCGCGCAGGCAGTCAATCCGCTGGCAAATATGTCCCCGGTAGAAATTGCACCCGGTGAGCCGAATCTGCTCGCCGGCCAGTCAACTTTTGATCTGGTTTGCGCCGCCTGCCACGGCAATAATGGCCTGGGTGGCGGGCACTCAGAAGGAATCTCCCTGCAGAATGTCTCGAGTAATCTGGAACGCATCGCCACCGTAATGACTCGCGGTCAGAATGAGCAAATGCCGGCGTTTGAAAACATACTGTCAGCGGAGCAGATCCGGGATGTCGCTAATTATGTCAATCAGGCCTTGTTTGAATAATTTTTATATTGGATAAAGGATAAAGGATAAAGGATAAAGGAAAAAGGATAAAAGAGTCCGGATAAATTTGTAGAGTGTCAGCTCTCACTTTCCTGATAAGTTTAGAGGCCCACCTTTATCCTTTTTCCGATTACTCATGACATTGACTCCTTTTAAAGAAATTCAGGAACTGGCCGCAGAAAGAAAAGGCGGCAGGAAAGCGCTCGATGCCTTGCTGGCAACTCACAAACCTCTTTCCTCAAAAAAACTTGCGGCACTAAGTGATGACCGTTATCTCGCCATGATGACACGCTGTGTGTTTAACGCAGGATTTAACTGGAAGGTCATCAAGAACAAGTGGGATGGTTTTGAGGAAGCATTTCATGGCTTCAATCCTCGCGGGCTTGCTCACATGCCACCGGAAAAATGGGACGCTTACCAGGACCACACACGCATTGTACGCAACCGGATAAAAATACAGGCGGTTCAGGATAATGCGATCTTTCTGATGGAAGAAGCTGCTAAACATGGTTCTTTTGCCAGCCACTTTGCTAAATGGGCTGTTGAGGATCAAGTGGGATTAATGGCCTATTTGAAAAAACACGGGGCCAGGCTTGGTGGTAATACCGGCATGTATTTCATTCGTTTCATGGGTAAAGATGGTTTTGTATTGAGTGGCGATGTTGTTGGCAGACTAAAAGCGGCCGGTCTTGAAATCAGGGACAACCCTTCCAGCAAAAAAGATTTGAAAATCTGCCAGGATGCATTTAATACCTGGCATGATGAAACCGGGCTTTCCTACACAACCCTCTCACGAATCTGCGGTATGTCCATTGGCAAGAATTACCTTCCCCTGTAATGGCAGAAGACACTGGCCTGAAGTGTGCGGATTTTTCATTGAGCTGCTCAGTATGGTTAGTGCTGTGTATCCCGATAAGTTGTACCACTAATCTTTTTCTGCATACAATCAGCACATGAAATCCAGTGACCTATGTATTTGTGGAAGCGGCAGAGTGTTTGGTAAATGCTGTGAACCTTTTTTGAATTACACGGCAAAACCAAAAACCGTTAAACAGCTGGTACGTTCCCGTTATGCCGCTTATGCCCTCGGTGAAAACTCCCATCGCGAGTATCTGGTACGTACCTGGCATCCTGCAACAGCGCAAAACATTCGCATGGCAGACCTAATGGCTGAAGGGCATGTCTGGAAATCATTGGAAATCATCGATACCACCCAAAAAGGTGATCTGGGGCGGGTTGAATTCAAGGCAACTTATGCCGTGGATGATGGGCCTGACCTGGTTCACCATGAGATATCTGCTTTTCACAGGAACAAGGGGGTGTGGCTATACCTGGAAGGCAAGGTAGAAGAATAAAAATCAGATTATAAAAATTACCCGCTCATAAACCGCAAACATCCTTTCCTGCTATATAAGCCGGGCGATCACTGACCCGTTTACGCCATGCCTCAACATTAGCAAAGCTACCCATATCCAGATGTTTCCAGGCCTCATAGAATTCTGCACAACAATTTATCCAGGGCACCATAGCAATATCCACAATGCTGTATTCGTGCATAATGTATTTTTTATTTTCAAGACGCTTGTTAATCACGCTTAACAAACGTTTGGTTTCATTCGTGTATCGATCAAGCGAATAGCCATCTTGCAGTTTATCGCCCACAAACTTATAGAAATGCCCAAACTGCCCGAGCATGGGGCCAATATGCCCCATCTGAAACATCAGCCATTGAATATGTTCCATCCGACTTAGATAGTTTTGTGGCAGCAGCTGCCCGGTTTTGTCTGCCAGGTATATAAGAATGGCTGCGCTCTCTGAAAGCGTTACTGTTTTTCCTTCAGGGCCATCAGGATCAATAATAGCCGGAATTTTTCCATTAGGGCTGATGCTGATAAATTCCTCATCATGCTGATCGCCACTGATAATATTTATCAGATGGGGTTCATAGGAAAGCCCCATCTCCTCAAGAGCTATGCTTACCTTCTGGCCATTGGGGGTAGCCATGGAATAGAGCTGTATGACATCAGGCGTTTCAACCGGCCAGCGTGAAGGTAAGGGGAACTCTTTCATGAGAATTGTCCTGCAAAGGTTGTTATAGCTATTTGAGTTTGAAGAATAGTAAGTATGCGACATACAATGCAGCAATGGAATTATTGAAAACTGTAGAAGTAGAATCCGGAACTAACGTTAATGCAGCCGTAATCTGGCTGCATGGGCTTGGATCCAATGGCCATGATTTTGAGCGCATCATCCCTCAGTTAAAATTACCCGGTGAGAAAAGTGCGCGATTCATATTACCTCACGCACCGTCGATTCCCATAACCATCAATGGCGGCATGGTGATGCCGGCCTGGTTTGATATTCTGAAACATGGTGAACGTCATATTGATGCTGGCCAGTTACTCAGTTCAGCCGCTGCCATTCATAAATTGATAGACAGGGAGATTGACCGGGGGATAGCCAGTGAGCAGATAATTCTGGTGGGGTTTTCCCAGGGTGGCGCAGTTTGCCTGCAGGCCGGACTGACTTATGATAAACCGCTGGCGGGAATACTTGGACTTTCTACCTTCTTCCCATCAGCAGAGGCCATTACTCCTCACCCCTCCAATGGCAGTCTTCCCATTCAGATTTTTCATGGCACACTGGACACCATGTTGCCTGAATGGATGGCGGAGAATACTGTGAAGTATCTTAAAAAATTGGGCTACCACCCGCATTATAAAACCTACCCTATGTCGCATAGTGTTTGTCCTGAAGAGATAGAAGATATTTCTCAATGGCTACAGGACAGACTTTTATAATGACATAGAGTCATAATTGCATAGCGAATGGAAAATTGGGCCATTGAAAGCCCAACTCCGGCGCCCATTGTTTAAGTGTTTAAGACCTTGCGGCTTTTTTCTGAGCAGCTCTTTTCTTTCTGGCTGCTACCGCCCGTTTTTTCTGGCACTTGCTTCAGTCTTCATTTTCTTTGCCCATTCTTTTTCAAACGCTTAAAGTGCTTTTGCTCTGGCTGCCAGTTTCCTTTCGAATGGTTTTGCCGCTTTGAGATTAGCTTCCCTGTTTTTCATCAGATTCTTCGCTTCATTCAGGGAATCGCCAATGATGGATGCGGCCGCTTTCGCTTTTTCAACCATCAATGCGGCGCTGGATGAGAACAGGCTGGAACTCTGGCAGCAAACCATTACCCATGTGGATAAGCTGAACAAGAAACTGGAACTGGGCCATGTGCATTTTGAGTTGCTGCTGCGTATGCGTGCTCGCGATGGTACGCTGGTTGGCCCGGAATCTTTTCTGCCTTCCGCAGAACGCTATGATCTGGCAACAAGAATTGATCGCTGGGTACTGGACGCCATGTTTAGCTGGTTTAACAAGTATCCCGATCAACTTGATGAACTGGAAAT
>JAHEHN010000149.1 GCA_024644515.1 Gammaproteobacteria bacterium | reverse complement strand
ATCCCTGGCTTCTGTAAGCACTTCACGCCTTACGGTGTGCTGCTCCATGCGATCAAGGATTTGCTCCAGGTTTTCTCTGGACTGGCGAATATTCGCTTTTTCCACGTCCTGTTGTTTTTCAAGATCGGCAATTTCTCTAGTCAAACGTTCACGACGTTCCTCTGCCTGTTCTATTCTGGTCAACTGTGCCGATTTATCTGAACTGGTTTCTGAGAGCTGACGATTAACTTCCGACAATTCTTTCAGCAGACCGTCACGATCCTGCTCCAGTGTCTCCAGCAGGGACTCTTCACTATTGAGGTTTTCCATAGCCTGCTGAATTTGTTTTTCAGTAGCAGATATCCTGTTCTCCAGATCTTCGAGTTCGTGCTGACGCTGAATGACACCAGCTTTTTCATCAAAGTCCTTGGCCAGTCGCAGCCATGATGGTCCCAGCCAGATTCCTTCGCGGGTGATCAGCGATTCCCCGGGCTTTAATTGCTGTCTCAGGGACAGTGCCTGCTGCAGAGAGTCCACGCAATAGATACCAACCAGCAAGCCCGCAAGATTTTGCGAGGAGCGGACTTTTTCAGCCAATGGACTTGCCTGAAGTGAAGCATTTACACTGGTTTCACTATTTTGATAGCCGGTATCGATGATCTGCAGATTTCCTTCAGTGAAATCACCCAGTACTTCACTGACGCTGTCCAGATTATTAACACACACGGCCTGCAGGCTCTCACCCAGTACCATTTCCATGGCACCTTGCCATTGTTCATCTACCTGCAAATTATCGCCAAGGCGTGGATTTTCGGTCAGGTGATTGCGTTCCAGCCAGCTGATAGTGCCCTGGTCATTTTTGCCCAGAGCCGCCTTCTGCAGGGCATCAAGAGAGGCCTTTTGTCCAAGCATGGCCTGTAATTTACTGCGACGCTCATTCAATTCGTTGCTGCTGGCCTTGATTGATTCCCTGCTTTTCTCAATCTTCTCTTTCAGGCCCTGCTGATTTGTTTCATGAGCGGCCTGTTTCTCCATCAATAGACGCAGATTACTATCAAGACTTTCCAAATCAGAAGAGTCCGGCGTTTGCAGGTTCTCCAACTCATGCTTGAGAGAGGATTTGCGCTGCTTGCCACGTTCAACAATATTTTCCAGATGGTTGATACGTTCCTGCTCTACTTCAGCTTTTTGAGCAGTTTCCGCGGACTCCTCGTTAAAGTCTTCCCATTCCTGCTGCCACTGAATCATTTTGGCTTCGTATTCTGCCAGAATGCTGGCTGATTCCTGCTCACTGCTGCGCACGCTCTCCAGTTGGGGCGTCAGTTCAGCTAACGCCGCTTCCAGTTCTGCTATTTTGCTGACATCCTGCCCCAGTTCATTTTCAAAATGCACGAGGGATTGCTTTATTTCCCCCAGGTCTTGTTCAAGCTGCTGCTTGCGCTGTCCCTGATATTCAATATTTTGCTCCAGCCTGGATATTTCGCTGCCGAGAGAATAGAAGGTACTTTGAATTTCCTGATAGGCATCATTGGATTCAGTGCTCTCTTCGCGCATTTTCTCAATATCCGCTTCCAGAGAGCGGGTTTTGGCCACATTCGCTTCAAGCCGGATTTCAAGCTCGCTGATCTGATCCTGGGCGCTGCTTACCGTGTTATTCAGTCGTTGCCAGCGCAAGGCCTGCAGGTTTGCCGTGGTATCTCTTTCCTGCTGCTTGAACTCCTTGTATTTCTCAGCTGCCTTGGCCTGGCGCTGCAGGTGTTGCAGTTGGCGTTCCAGTTCTTCCCGAATATCAGTCAAACGCTCGAGATTTTCTCTGGTTCGTTTGATCCTGTTTTCAGTTTCCCGGCGCCGTTCCTTGTATTTGGATATCCCGGCCGCTTCCTCGATGAATACGCGCAGTTCTTCTGGCTTTGATTCAATCAGGTTCGACACCATCCCCTGCTCGATGATGGAATAGCTTCGCGGCCCAAGCCCTGTACCAAGAAAAATATCCTGAATATCACGACGCCTGCACTTGGTGCCATTAAGCATATAGGTAGACTGGGCTTCACTATTTACTACGCGTTTTACAGAGATTTCGTTAAAGGCCGCATACTCACCTTTGATAGTATGGTCTGAGTTATCAAAGATCAGCTCCACCGAGGCCTGGCCTACCGGCTTGCGATTGCTGGATCCATTGAAAATAACATCGGTAAGATTTTCGCCACGTAATTTACTGGCTGAGCTTTCGCCCATAACCCAGCGAACGGCATCAATAATATTGGATTTGCCGCAGCCGTTAGGGCCAACGACGGCACAAAGATTACTGGGGAGGTTGACGGTTGTCGGGTCTACGAACGACTTGAATCCTGCAAGTTTAATACTTTTAAGTCGCATGGATTGCGAATACCCTGACTGTCAGATGGAGTGATAATTTAAGCGCTAAAGTTTATCTGATCTGGCAAGCAAACTCATCAAAAACTTATCCACAGGGTGGAACTATTCAGGCATCATATTAAGCTCTGAAAGCGGCCGGAAACCGATAAGCTTTTGCTGTTTTTAACA
>JAHEHN010000146.1 GCA_024644515.1 Gammaproteobacteria bacterium | reverse complement strand
AGACACTGTTCAACGTATCAAAAGCATAGATGGGGAAGACGGGAAAGCGATGAAAGCGAGGGGGAAAAGAAAAAGGAATTTCGCAAAATAGAACGGAAGCAGATTTACAAAAATAAAAAAGTGCTAATTTAAAATTAGAGCAACTGGTAATAGCAACTGTATATAGCCGCCAGCTCACAACTGGCTATAAACCGGGATGCATTTATCGTCAGCAGAAAAAAACAGCTGGTGATAATCCCGGAATTTTATTTTAGGGACTGCCAGCTTCTTCTGGCGGAATCATTGACAACTAGCGGCTCATCATCAAATTCACACACCTGCCTGTTACCCACTTCATCAATGATGTCACCGGAGCGCACTGTCATATTGCGTCCACCGGGTCGGTGGGAAGCTTCCAGCACAATGCAGTCGTAGCCGGCTTTACTCAGTTCATAGGCTGCAGTCAGCCCGGAAATTCCGCCGCCCAGAATGGCAACGGATTTTCGATTGGTGGCATCCAGGGGTTTGAGTTGGGGAATGCTTGCTGCCGCACTATTGGGCATTAAACCCAGAGCGGCACTGGCACCAAGGACGGCAGCACTGCCACCGGCAGCACCAATCAGGTTGAGCATTTCACGGCGGGTTACTTTCTCAGTCATGACGCCCTCTTATGTCTGAAAGTCATCTGGATTAGTCATCCAGATTACAATGCATCCATCATGCCACTATGCATAAAGTGATAAAAAACAAGAGGATAGAGATTTTTCGAGGTAAAAATCGAGAGAAAATCAGCTAAAAAAGATGCAAAATCAGCCCCAAAAACCCTAATTGGTGCAAGGCAGGCTATTCGTGCGGAGGCAGGTTATTCGAGGACTTCAGGTATCAGCTTTGGCTGTCCCTCTCTGGTGGGGTCCAGTGTGCTTTCTTCAGCATTGAGGAAATACCACTCATCGCCGAGTTTGATATGGCGGTTATTTTCCGCGCAAACATATTCAATCCAGAGTACTTCCTCAGAGGGAGGTGTGTGGCTGTATTGCCTTTTCACAGTCCAGGGGCCGGTAAGCGCATCATCGATAGTGGTGATAGTGTTTTCCAGAGTGTTCTCGTCGAGTCGACGGAATTCCTCAAGCACCACGGTTTCATTATTATCGTGCAATACCACGGCAGTGGAATCGAAGGATCGCGGTCCCTTGATGCTGCGGGTTTCTACTGACAGCATGTCATATACGCCATCATCATTTTCGTCATGCCATTGCCCAATGGAATAACCGTTGAATTCCGCCAGCATATACTCCGGCCAGTCACGGCCATCGGTATAAATGCGTCTTACCGCGCTATCCCAGTCTGCCAGGATATAGGAGGTCGCGGGTGTGATGACTATTTCGAAGGGAAATGACATGGTCATCAGTCGCGGCATGCCCGGGGGCAGGCAGGTAGCGGGTGGATCACCCACCAGAACGCCCTGATCACGCAGGCGTTGAAACTCTTCACGTCTGGCCTGATATTCTGGCGTAAGTGGTGGCGGACCGGCCACGGCATAGCCCTCCGGCTCCCAGTTCAGGCTGCCGACTCTTGTCCATTGTCCGCTCCAGTTGGGATAGGGATCGAAGCTTGCCGCGGGATTAGTTTCAGCCGTTTGCGCGCAACCGACAAGACCCGGCAGAGCAATAAAGGAAAGCGATAAAAGGACATTTCTGGGAGAGATATTCATGTGCAGAGTAAACCTGTTTTATCTTTTGGCCCTGGGATCGAAAGGCGTGCCATCGGCATTTCGTACATCGCTATAGTTGCCACCGGGAGCACCGCTGTGTAATGGTCGCACGGTAACAATGAGCTCATCCCCGGGCTGCAGTGATTCGGGGGTCCAGCCACGACGAAACACAAGTGAAGTATTACCGCCCTCCAGGTTCCAGATTACCTCTTCGCCATTCTCGTCTTCCACGGCAAGGATAATGAAGGTATGGGGATTGGTAAATTGCCATTCCACCACGCGGCCCCTCAGCTCAATAGGGTTGTCAGAATCATAGATGGCGGTGGAATGGTGGGCGCTGGCCTGACTGGAAACCATGACCAGAAATGCCATCAATAAAGGATAAAAAAATCGTCGTAATGTCATGTTGTATTCCCCTGAAAACAAGGCGAGAAAGGAAATGTAGCATGTATTTCATGCAAGTAAAGCCCCTTGCTTTAACTATCAATCCATTAGAGTAATTATTGCGTAAATCACAGGGTGAATATATTTGTCCTTGACGAAAATATTGAGCAGTGCACGCGCTATCACTGTGATCAGCATGTGGGAAAAATGGTACTGGAAAGTACCCAAATTCTCTGTACCGCCTTAAATAAGAAAGGTTTTGAAACGCCGTATCGCTCTACTCATGTAAAGCATCCCAGTGTGCTCTGGGTCGAGCAGTCCCATGACAACTTCTTCTGGCTGGTGGAATTAACCAGTGCCCTTAATCGCGAATTTTGCTGGCGTCATGAGCGTGATAAAGACCATGCCTCGATAAAAGTATTACGTGAAATTGAGAGCATTAAGTTTGATAGTGCAG
>JAHEHN010000078.1 GCA_024644515.1 Gammaproteobacteria bacterium | reverse complement strand
TAGTGATCGGAAAAATCAGTTATAGCTAGCCTGATAGGTTGAGAGGATAAAACAGTTTGTTTTGATACGTCGTAAATTAAAATAGGTGCGTCTAAGGTATATTTTAATGTGTACTCATTATCTGAGATCTGATTGATGACAAGTTCCTCACTCTCAAATGTTAGAGCAAGTGTTACATCATTATTGGTTTTCAAACTTGCAAGGCCCGTTGATACTACGTCTCCGTTTTGTAGAGTAAAGCCTTCAATCTCAGAATATAGTCTGGAAAAGAATGGTTCTGTAAGAGCATTTCTGTCATCAAACTTACTTGAATAAGTTAATGTGTTTTGGGCAGATACAGTAGTTGATACAAAGCCCACACCTGCAAAATATATGTTTGAAGCTTTTACTGAACTACTCAGTAAGAAACAAGTTGTGACAAGAGCTACTCTCAGCATGCCTTATGCTCACTACATAATATTTTTATATCAGTATATACTGCTTTATTTTAGCATACAATTTTCAATAGTATGTCTTTTTAGATTCCTTTAACATCATTAAACTTGGATGTGACACCGTCGGAGCAGCTTCGTAAATACTAATCTAAAGCCAAACTCAAAAACTTGAAGCTGCCGAACCGAGCCGGACAATCCTTATCGAATAATCACGCGAATAAAGTAAATATAAGCCTTCGGTTTTTGAATCTAACATTATCTTTTGTTACTAAAACTAATTGGTGCAGGTGTGTTGTAAGAAAGGAGATGCTGCCCGGCCCAGACTAAAGACCATAATCACTCAGACACAGTAATCTTGTAGGGTGACAGGCTGGTGGTTATGACAGGCTTACCTTCTTCAGTGAACAGGGAGTAGCCTACATAAAACAGGCGTTCACCAGCAGTGATTGTACCCGAGTAAACCAATACATCTTCCACCACTTGTAGAGACGCAACAATCTTGGCAGACGGTAGTGACTTAAGGCTCGCATTCCATGCCTCCCAGTTACCATCCTGATTGAGGGCAGTGAAAGTCTTCCTACCATCAACGGTACTTCTCATCACCACATAGAGCTCACCTTCTTCACCCACATCAGATGAGTCAGGATAGACCTTTGCCGTGAGTGTAACTTCATCATCTACGCTGAAAATTGTGTTGGAGGTTTCACCACCATCAGAAGAGGCACCGATTGATATAGTTGCATCGGCTGCTGTGCCGTCTGTGCGTATGATTCTAGAGAGGCTTTGCTGGGGTACATCAGGTATTACAGAAGGTTCTGGCTTTTGCTGGGGTACATCAGGTATTACAGAAGGTTCTGGCTTAGGCTTAGTGATTTCATCGGCGCCCCAATTAGCATTTCCCCAAGAATTTTCTCCCCAAGTCATACTAAATACTAAAGATGGGGTTGCTGCAAAAAAAATAATAAATAAGAGACGGAATATTTTCATATTTCTAATAACTCAAGAATCAAAACATAACTTTATTTTATGGTATCAAGTTTTCTTTTTACACCGTTATTCAACGTAGTATTTTATGCGTCGCTGAGGATTTCGAATACGTTATTTTTGGTTAGCTGAATTATGACTAATCTAGTTTGATCGCTTTCCATGTGAGTACGATATTATCCAAGCTATTTTGAGTAATTCCATTTATTGCTAAGCCATCTTTAGCCATCCAGCCAAAACCTACTTCTGTAGATCCATCGCCGGAACTTAACTGGATTGTTACCTTGCAGCTTGAGTCGACAGAGAAATTGGCTGACAATGGTTTTTCAATAACTTGTGATCCATCATTACCAAAAGTAGTGCAGCTACCTTGATCATTTAGCCAAGTCGATCCTTCAAAATATGCCAAGCAAAGTGTGGATTCCGAAGTGTCCCTTATGAGTATTGACCACTCGCCGGACATACTTTCGTTACTGCAGCTCTGGGATATAGTATCAACGTCAAGATTCTCAACCTTCTCTTCTAGGATGCTTATTCCCATGAGTAGTGCTTTAAAGTTCTCATTTACCTCTTCTGCTAATGCTGGAGTTCCATCGTTAAAGGTATTGGGAATTACTGTTTGGCCCATACAAATCATTGGGCATAGTACGATAAATAAAATATTAAATTTCATCACTATATTCTCCTAAACAATGCTTGAGGCAAAGTTCAACATTAGCTAGTTGTTATATTACACAGTCAGATTATTTTATAAACGCTTTAGATAGGCAATAGTTCTCCAATGTTAAGAGTTGGAGACTATGAGAATTTTATAAGTAAATCTCCACCATAACTCTAAGAAGTGTGGTGGCGGCTATAAAATTATTGGCTATTTGTTGGCTACAGGGGGGCGAACTTTTTTCTGGCTACAAAAACCAACGTAACCCATTGATTTAATTGGTCGGAGTGGCCGGATTTGAACCGACGACCACCACACCCCCAGTGTGGTGCGCTACCAGGCTGCGCTACACTCCGACGTAATCTGTATTTAAAACGGAATAACTACTGCGAAACTGGCTGATTGATATCAGGCCAGATCTTTCAACGCTTCCTCAACATCACTAATCAGGTCCCTGACCAGCTGTTTATTGACTGCAGGTGCCTTGTCCTGAGTATCACTACCTGCCATACGCTGTCTTGCTCCACCAATAGTGAAGCCCTGCTCATAGAGTAGTTCTCTAATCTGACGGATTAACATCACATCCTGACGCTGGTAATAACGTCGGTTGCCTCTGCGTTTTACAGGTTTAAGCTGAGTGAATTCCTGTTCCCAGTAACGCAGTACATGGGGTTTTACATCACAGAGATCACTAACCTCACCGATTGTGAAATAGCGTTTAGCAGGAATTTCAGGAAGTTCAGCGTTATGACTTGGTTCCAGCATAATCTTCAACTCTTGATTTTAGTTTTTGTCCTGGTCGGAAGGTTACTACGCGTCGCGCCTGAATTGGGATTTCTTCACCGGTTTTCGGGTTTCTGCCTGGACGCTGGCGCTTGTCGCGCAGATCAAAATTGCCAAAACCTGACAGTTTCACCTGCTCGTTACCTTCCAGCGAGAGCCTGATTTCTTCAAAGAATTGCTCTACAAGCTCTTTGGCTTCCCGTTTGTTGAGACCCATCTCATCAAACAGTTTTTCAGCCATCTCTGCTTTTGTCAGTGCACTACCGGACATAGCTTTCTACCTTTTCTACTTTTCTACTTTTCTAGCTTTGCTATTATCTTGCTCTACTTGCTCTAGCTTTGTTCAAATACATTTAGTCTACGGCCGGTTATCAAGAGGAAAAACTCCTCTTATTAATGTTCGATTGATTCCGATTATTTATCTACCAACTGACTCGCAAAATATGCAATTATTACTTCTCAAAACCCCTGATCACATCCTTAACTCAGCATTAAATTGTGCTTCTAGGACGTTGATACAGTTATTAATTATTGAGTTTATCTCTTCATCGGTAAGAGTGCGGGAAGGATGCTGGAAGGTCAAGCCTATTGCAAGACTTTTTTTAGTTTTTTCTATGTTTTGGCCCTGATAAACGTCAAAAATAACGATTTCAGAGAGCAGTTCCCCCGCCTTTTCCTTGATAGCAAGCTGTATTTCTCCAGTCTGCTGAGCGACATCTACGATTACGGCAAGGTCACGGCGTACTGACGGGAAGCGAGACAGCTCCTGGTAAACGGGTAATCTGGCCTCGGCAACAGACTCAAGGTCCAGCTCCATAAGGTAAACTTTTCCATTAATATCAATGTGTTGCTGAGCACTTGAAGCTAGGGCACCGAGCCAGCCAATGGTTTTCTCTCCACGGACCACACGTGCAGTCTGACCTGGCTGCAGTGCTGGATGAGTATCCGCGATAAAAGAAAAGCCCTGTTCTTCCAGTGTCAGGCCCAGCAAAGATTCCAGATCTCCTTTCATACTGAAGAAATCGACAGGCGTTCCCTGCTCTCCCCATTGCTCTGGAAACTGACTTCCCCACAATATAGAAGCCACTTTAGATATCTGCTCTATCTTATTGTTTTTGTTAGAAAAAATAAGCCCTGATTCGAATATTCTTACACGGTTTTGCTGACGGTGGTGATTATACTGCAGGGTACCAAGCAAGCCGGGCCAAAGACTTGTGCGCATGACAGACATATCCTGGGATATGGGATTTGCCAATGGCAGCAGATCCGTCTCCGCTGCACCCAGAAGCAACTCCAGCTTTTTATCGACAAAGCTATAAGTAATTACTTCCTGGTAACCCAGCGCGGTAAGACGTTCTCGAATAGTCGGTAAACCAACCCTTGCCTCGAACTGGAGTTTCAGAGAAAAACGGCTGAGCGGCTCGGTGACTGGCAAATTATCGTAGCCAAAGATCCGGGCCAGTTCTTCGACCAGATCTTCTTCAATAGCGATGTCAAAGCGCCAGGAAGGTACGGCAAACGTCCAGCTCTCTGCATCTTTGTTTATCAGGGTAAGCCCAAGGCCGGTTAGAATTGACTCAACCTGCTCTGCACTCATGGTAATACCGAGAATACGGGAAATTCGCTCTGCTCTTAGTGTGACAGCTTTGTCTTCAGGCAGGGACTGCACCTCTTCAATGACAGGTCCAGCCTCACCGCCAACTATCTCCAGTAGTAAAGTTGTAGCCCGCTCCATCGCCTGACGAGGCAGGTTAAAATCAACCCCGCGCTCGAAGCGGTGCGCCGCATCTGTCTGCAGGCCATAGGATCGAGCCTTGCCAGCGATGCATTGTGGGGTAAAAAAAGCACTTTCCAGGAATATGTGCCTGGTATATGCCTGAACCGAGCTATCCAGACCTCCCATTACACCGGCAATTGCGAGAGCCTTTTTTCTATCAGCAATAATCAGGGTATCCGGACTTAACTCCACTTCCTTTCCATCCAGCAGCGTCAACTTTTCCTTGTTTGCTGCCAGACGCACATTAATACCGCCTTCGAGTTTTTCGTAATCAAAGGCATGCATGGGCTGACCAAGCTCCATCAACACCAGATTCGTCACATCGACGACAGGGTCTATGCTCTTGATGCCGCTGCGCCGAAGCCTTTCCTGTAACCACAGTGGCGACTGTACGTCTGGATTAATATTTTTAAGAACCCTGCCCAAATAACGCGGGCAATGTTGCGGGCTTTCCAGGCTAATTGGAAAAGTTTCGTCAATTTGTGGGGCGACAGTATCTATAGAGGGGGCTGTCACCTGTAAGTTGTTTAACACCCCTACTTCCCGTGCTATACCGGCAATACTTAAACAATCACCCCGGTTTGGCGTGAGGTCAACCTCAATAAGAGAATCATCCAGCGCAAGAAATTTGCGGATATCTATCCCGGGTTCTGCCTCTGCGGGAAGCACCATAATGCCATCTGACTGCTCTGCAAGACCAAGTTCCTCTGCGGAACAAATCATGCCGAAGGATTCTACACCGCGCAATTTGGCTTTTTTAATCTTGAATTCTTTGCCTAATAGAGCGCCAACACTGGCATAGGCAACTTTTTGGCCAGCCGCAACATTAGCGGCACCGCACACCACCTGGAAAAGATCTGTGCCATCAAACACCTGACAGACTCGCAGTTTATCGGCATCAGGGTGGGGTTCTACGCTTCGAACTTCTGCAATGATTACGCCACTGAAATCCTGGCCTGCAGCTGTAACGCTGTCGACCTCAAGCCCCGCCATAGTGAGCTGAGCAACAAGCGTATCGGTATCTATATCAGGATTGATCCATTCCCTTAACCAGCTTTCACTGAATTGCATGCTTAAACACCCTGGCCTTCGCTGAACTGGCGCAAGAAACGCAGATCATTATCAAACAACAAACGCAGATCGTTAATCTGATAGCGCAACATGGCGAGCCGATCCACGCCCATTCCAAAGGCAAATCCCGTGAACTTTTCCGGATCTATATTGGAAGATCTCAATACATTGGGGTGCACCATGCCGCAACCGCCTACTTCAAGCCACCCGGTATGGCTGCATACCCGGCAACCTTCGCCCTTACAGGATACGCATTGCACATCCATTTCTGCCGAGGGTTCTGTGAACGGGAAATAGGAAGGTCTGAAGCGGACCTCCAGGTCAGCCTCAAAAAATACCTGCAAAAACTCAACCAGCAAACCTTTCAGGTCAGCCATTGAGGCGTGCTCATCTACCAGCATGCCTTCAACCTGATGAAACATGGGCGTGTGCGTCAGATCTGAATCACAGCGGTATACACGTCCCGGACAAATAAATCGAAATGGTGCTTCGCCTTCCTCCATGACCCTGACCTGAACTGTGGAAGTATGAGTTCTCAACAGCAGACCGGAGTCAAAATAGAAGGTATCGTGCATGGCTCTGGCGGGATGATGAGCCGGAATATTCAGGGCTTCAAAGTTATGATAGTCGTCCTCTATTTCAGGACCCTGCACAACATCAAAACCGGCCGTTGCGAAAATAGATTCAATCCGCTGCAGCGTACGGGTAACTGGATGCAGTCCCCCGGCGCTCTGGCGTCGACCGGGTAGCGTGACATCAACGGCTTCAGCTTTCTGCTGAGTGGCTTCAGCTGCGGCGCTCAAGGTCAGTTTGCGCGCTTCCAGCGCATCCTGAACCTGGACCTTTGCTGCGTTTATAGAGGCTCCTGCCTGGGGTCTTTCAGAAGGATCGAGCTTACCAAGACCTTTTAAAAGATCCGTCAAGCTGCCTTTTTTTCCTAAATACTGAACACGCAGTTGCTCAAGCCCGGGTATATCCTGAGCCTGTTCAATTGCCTGTAGTGCATCGCTGGTAAGCGCGTCTAGATTTTCCATGCTGACAAATTACCCATGACAACCTTGTTAGAAAGCAGGCTGCTTCCAGTGAAGCAGCCAAATCCCGGTTATCAGGCTAAGGCAGCCTTGGCCTGCTCAACAACAGCAGAAAAAGCTTCTTTATCATTGACGGCCAGATCGGCCAGTACCCTGCGGTCCATTTCAATGTTCGCTTTTTTCAAGCCGGCTATCAGGCGGCTGTAAGACATTCCCAGTTCTCTTGCCTGGGCATTGATACGTGTAATCCAGAGAGCGCGAAATACACGCTTCTTCACACGACGGTCACGATAGGCATATTGACCTGCCTTGATGACTGCCTGCTTGGCTACACGAAATACTCTGCTACGGGCACCGTAATACCCTTTAGCCTGCTTTAATACTTTTTTGTGCTTGCGACGGGCTACAACCCCGCGTTTAACTCGTGCCATTTTTATATCCTCCGAGAATAATTATTTAGACCATTAATCCAGACGCAACATGCGTTTTACATTACCGAGATCGGCAGGATTAACCTGCTGAGTCCCGCGTAACTGACGCTTACGCTTGGTGGTCATCTTGGTTAGGATATGGCTTTTATAAGCGCTTTTACGCTTGATACCCGACCCGGTTTTTTTAAAACGCTTGGCCGCGCCACTGTGAACTTTCTGCTTTGGCATTTTCATAAACTCCGCATTTAAAGGTGGCTTGGCCTTTCCTGAAGGCATACCCCTTTACGATTAATAAAATGAAACAAGTCCCCTGCCGCCGTTATTGACGGGAGTTTTCCGGCAATTAAGTGGGTAGGTTACTGCTTCTTTTTCTTTAAAGGTGCAAGGACCATGGTTAACTGACGACCTTCCATTTTTGGATCCTGGTCGACCGTGCCATACTCCAAGAGATCTTCCTTGATACGCATCATCATCTCTGCACCCAACTCTTGATGGGCCATTTCACGGCCACGGAATCGTAATGAAACCTTGGCCCTGTCCCCATCTTCTAGGAAACGTATCAGGTTGCGTAGTTTTACCTGATAATCTCCTTCTTCCGTCCCTGGTCTAAACTTCATCTCCTTGATATGAATTACTTTCTGTTTCTTTTTGTTCGCTGCTTTCTGTTTCTTCAGTTCAAACACATGTTTGCCAAAATCCATAATTTTGCAAACAGGTGGTTCTGCATCCGGAGAAATTAATACAAGATCCAGCTTGGATTCATCTGCCAGCCCTCTGGCCTCTTCGAGGCTGACTATTCCCTGCTGTCCACCATCGGAAAGGATTAAACGCACGGGATCACTTAAGATCTCGTCGTTTACCAGTGCTTTCTTGCTCTTGTCACTATCTCGCTTGATAATCAAATTCTCCGCTTTATTTTGCTGATTTTTTTAGGCTTCAACCGGGCCACTTGCACGCCCCAGCTGGTCTATATCCTGTTGTAAAAGTACCGAGAATTCATCGGTAGTCATTACACCCAGGTCATTTCCGGTTCTGTCACGCACAGCGACTGACCCTGCTTCAACTTCCTTATCGCCGACAACCAGCAAGTAAGGAATCTTCTGCAGCGTGTGCTCGCGGATTTTAAAGCCGATTTTTTCATTTCTCAAGTCAGCTTTTACCCGGAACCCCTTGTTTTGTAATGATTTCACTACTTTTTCACAATAATCGGCCTGTTTGTCGGTAATATTCAGAATTACCGCCTGCTCAGGTGCCAGCCAGCTGGGAAAGGCTCCCTCGTAATGCTCGATCAAAATACCGATGAACCGCTCAAATGAGCCAAAAATTGCCCGGTGTAACATCACTGGCGTTTCTTTGGTGTTGTTCTCAGTCACAAATTCAGCACCCAATCTACCAGGCATGGAAAAGTCGACCTGAATAGTGCCACACTGCATTTGCCGGCCCATACAATCTTTCAGTGTAAATTCAATTTTTGGTCCGTAAAAAGCACCCTCACCCGGTTGCAGATCCCAGGGCTTGCCGGTTTCGTTCAGAGCTATTTCCAGCGCTTTTTCTGCTTCATCCCAGATTTCATCGGACCCAACGCGCTTTTCAGGACGTGTTGATAATTTCAGCAGCACTTCCTGAAAACCGAAATCGTTGTATACCTTATTAACCAACTGAATAAACTCAGACACTTCAGCCTGAATGTCCTCTTTTGCACAGAATATATGCGCATCATCCTGGGTGAAACTGCGAACGCGCATAAGACCATGCATGGCACCAGAAGGCTCATAGCGATGACAGGCCCCAAATTCAGCCAGACGCAAGGGCAAGTCTCTGTAACTTTTTAGCCCCTGGTTAAAAACCTGAATATGGCAAGGACAATTCATTGGCTTGATGGCATACATCCGGTTGTCAGACTCGACGCTGAACATTTCATCGGCAAATTTGTCCGCATGTCCGGATTTTTCCCACAATGAATAATCAACCAGTTGTGGTGTATTAATTTCCTGGTAGCCATTGTCCTTCCAGATATTCTGCATGTATTCGCGAATTATCTGGTAAACAGTCCAGCCCTTTGGATGCCAGAACACCATACCAGGTGCCTCTTCCTGAAAATGGAACAGCTCAAAACGCTTGCCCAGTTTTCTGTGATCACGACGCTCAGCTTCCTCGATCATATGCAGATATTGTTTCAGATCTCTCTTATCGTTCCAGGCAGTGCCATAGATACGCTGCAACATTTCATTGCTGGAATCGCCACGCCAGTAGGCGCCGGCCACGGACATTAACTTGAAAGACTTGATAGCTCCGGTAGCAGGAACGTGAGGCCCCCGACACAGATCGATAAACTCACCCTGCTTGTAAAAGGAAAGCTCTTCCTCACCCGGAATGCTTTCCATTATTTCAACTTTGTACTTTTCACCCATGTCACTAAACAGGGCTTTTGCATCGGCTCTGCTCATGACCGAACGCGCAACAGGAATATTTTCCCTTGTCAGTCGTGTCATTTCCTTTTCTATAGCTTGCAGGTCTTCTGGCGTAAACGGCCTCTCATAGGCAAAATCATAGAAAAAGCCATTTTCTATTACTGGACCTATGGTGACTTGAGCTTCCGGAAACAGGTTCTGCACAGCATTGGCCATCAGATGAGCACAGGAATGTCTTATGATCTCAAGACCTTCATCATCGCGCCCGGTAATGATGGATAATTCAGTGTCCGCCTCGATCAGATACGAAACATCTACCGCCTCGCCATTTACTTTTCCGGCAAGCGCAGCCTTGGCCAGTCCGGGGCCGATTGATTCTGCAACCTGAAGGACTGTAACCGGGCTATCAAATGTTTTCTGACTGCCGTCAGGCAGAGTGATGGCTACCATCTGTTACTCAACTAGATTCAAAAAGTTATTTCTATGTGCATTACAAAGGTCTGACTGAAAAGGGGTTGCCAAAATCCTGTTACAACGTCTTTCAGGGGATTGGTAGGCACGACCAGATTCGAACTGGTGACCTCTACCATGTCAAGGTAGCGCTCTAACCAACTGAGCTACGCGCCTATTACGATCAGTTTACCCTTTGCGGTATGGATCAGCCCAGAAACAAAATAACCGTTTCAAGAGCCGTCCGAATGTCATTTCCCAAGTCTTTCCCGGCCATCCAGTCATTAATTTAAACCGGTAATTACTGGGCATTCAGCCCTGCTTCGGGAAAGATGGGCGATTATAGTGACAAGGCTTATAAACTACAAGGATTACAGAGATATACGGGACTTAATTAAGATTAGGAATTGAGTACAAAGAGCTCATTAACTTTGCCCAGCTGATCACGTATCTGGGCAGCCTGTTCAAACTCGAGATTCCTGGCATGTTCGTACATGAGTTCCTGCAGCCTTGCCACTTCCTTTTCCAGTTCTGCACTACTCATGGAGGCCAGTTTTACATCGTAATCGCCGCCTTTTTCCGCCACTTTAGCCAGATCCTTGTAGGACTTTTTCGACACTCCCGGCGCATGTGACGCCCCTTCCATGATATCGGCGACGGCTTTACGTATCCCTTGCGGGGTAATGTTATTGGCTTTATTAAATTCAACCTGGACTTTACGGCGCGCTTCCGTGGTATCGATAGCCCTCTGCATCGACCCGGTTACGCGGTCCGCGTAAAGAATCGCCTTGCCGTGGAGGTTCCTGGCAGCCCGGCCAACGGTCTGAATCAGCGAACGTTCAGACCTCAGAAAACCCTCCTTATCTGCATCCAGCACTGCAACCAGAGACACTTCCGGGATATCGAGCCCTTCCCTGAGCAGGTTAATACCTACCAGGACATCAAATACACCAAGGCGTAAGTCGCGAATAATTTCTACACGCTCGACAGTATCAATATCCGAATGCAGATACCTCACCCTGATATTATTCTCAGCAAGGTAATCAGTAAGATCTTCAGCCATACGCTTGGTCAATACAGTGACCAGTACCCGCTCTTCTTTTTCAACGCGAATCTTGATTTCCGACAACAGGTCATCCACCTGGTGCAGTGCCGGCCTTACCTCCAGTTCGGGATCAAGTAATCCGGTGGGACGTACAACCTGTCTTACCAATTGCCCCTGTTTTTCTTCTTCATAGGGGCCGGGCGTAGCCGAGACAAAAATCAGCTGAGGAACAAGGTTCTCCCATTCCTCAAAACGCAGGGGACGGTTATCGAGGGCGGAGGGTAAACGAAAGCCGTAATTGACCAGATTTTCCTTGCGGGAACGATCGCCTTTATACATCGCGCCAATCTGGGGAATAGCCACATGAGACTCATCGACCACCACAAAACCATCCTCTGGCAAGTAATCAAACAGGGTGGGCGGCGGCTGCCCCTCCAGTCTGCCCGACAGATAACGTGAATAATTTTCAATTCCTGTGCAGTACCCAATTTCCCTGATCATTTCCAGATCAAACTGGGTACGCTGACCAAGTCGCTGGGCTTCTACCAGGCGATTATTTTTCTCCAGGTAAGCCAGCCTTTCCTGCAACTCAAGTTTGATTTCCTCCACAGCATTCTGCAGTCGATCACGGGAGGTGACATAGTGGGATTTGGGAAATACATTCAGACGCTGGACACGTTGCTGAACCTCACCTGTCAGAGGATCAAACCATGCCAGACTTTCAATTTCTTCATCAAACATTTCAATACGAATGGCATTGGTTTCCGATTCTGCCGGATAAATATCGATCACATCCCCGCGTACTCTGTACGAAGAGCGATGCAACTCCATATCATTACGACTGTATTGCAGCTCGGCAAGACGTCGTAATAGAACGCGTTGATCCAGCTTGCCACCAACATTCAGGTGCAGCACCATATCCAGATACTGGGTCGGGTCCCCTAAACCATAAATGGCAGATACTGTTGCCACAACAATGACGTCGCGGCGCTCCAGCAATGCCTTGGTGGCGGATAGGCGCATTTGTTCAATATGATCATTGACCGAAGAATCTTTCTCAATATAGGTATCCGAAGCCGGGACATAGGCTTCAGGCTGGTAGTAATCATAGTAGGAAACGAAATACTCTACGGCATTATCAGGAAAGAATTCCTTATATTCCCCATAGAGTTGGGCTGCCAGAGTCTTGTTGGGCGCCATGATAAGTGTTGGCCTCTGGGACTCAGCGATCACATTGGCAATAGTGAAAGTCTTGCCTGATCCGGTGACGCCAAGCAGAGTTTGGGCCGCCAGCCCATCTTCAAGACCTTCCAGCAGGGACGCAATAGCTTCTGGCTGATCGCCAGCTGCCTTGAACTTGGCCTGCAAGTGAAATTTTTTATCCATAGAGGGAGGTTAGTTCGTTGTGGAACCGGGCAGTAAACCCGCTATTGTATGGGTAAAACAGTAAGCAGGTAAAACGTCTTTTTAATATCAACTGAAAATTTATCGGGCTTGAGTATTGACCGTCAGGGCATTAGTAATTAGTATTCGCCTTCTCGAAAAATCCACGTTACTGCCCAATAGCTCAATGGTAGAGTAGGTGACTGTTAATCACTTGGTTGTTGGTTCGAGTCCAACTTGGGCAGCCATTTTTCTACTCCCCGCTGTATTTAAGCCATATCCTCGATATTGGCAGACGATATAGGGTGATATCGGT
>JAHEHN010000008.1 GCA_024644515.1 Gammaproteobacteria bacterium | reverse complement strand
TGCCGCCTATCACCTGACACTTAAATTTAAACGCGGGAAGAAATACGCAAAAACTTCAGAAAATTTTATCGACAGTCTGGCCAGCAAAAGTTCACTTTCCGGCAAGCCCTATCATATCGCCAGCCCCGGACAGGAAAAAATGACCAGTGGTGACTGGCTTCACCAAAAACTGACCAGCCTGCGGCAATCTGAACAAGAGACTTTCTGAACAACACTTGTATGCGCCTGACATTTCTTTTTTTTACGCTATTGTTTCTAGCAGCCTGCTCAAGCCTCAATCCTGTTAGTTGCGAAGCTGAAATCACCACCACTTCCGCTGACAATCCATTATGGGCAGCCATTAGAGAAGCTCAGCCCGGGGAGTGGCAGGTAATACTTAACAATGGTCCGCAGGCCCTTGATTGGCGCCTTAAAGCAATCGATTCAGCTTCAGAAAGTATCGATCTGCAGACTTTTTTGTGGACTCCCGACACCACTGGCCTACTTATCGAGGAACATCTGATCAGGGCGGCTGAGCGCGGCGTAAAAATAAAATTACTGGTTGATGACACATTCATAATTGGAGAAGAAGGCTTCATCGCAGAGCTGATAGATAATCCAAATATCGAGTATCGGGTTTTTAACCCCTATAAACGTCGTTCTGATAATTTACTCACACGTGAAATACTCAATCTTTCCGAGTTTCACCGTCTCAATCATCGCATGCATAACAAGGCAATGATTATCGACAAGCGACTGGCCATTGTTGGCGGACGCAATCTGGCAGATGAATATTTTGGCCTGGATGAAACTGTCAATTTTCGTGATATGGAGTTAATGGTCGGAGGGCCCGTTGTCAACGGGATAGCTGACACCTTTAGTAATTACTGGAATGACCAGTGGTCATTTCCAATAGAGGAAATCATACAATTCAAGCCTTCTTCCCAGAAGTCTGACAACCCTAGCCTTTCAGCACGACCACATTCTCAAATCCATGAGGAAATAAACCAACAGTCCTTAATTGAAACTTTTTCCATACTGGTGAAGGATGCTTATCAGGGAAAAGTAAAAGTGATCGCTGATGATCCACCAGGTGATGACCCTGCTGATGAGTCCAGTGCACCGGTCCAGCTTGTCAATAGCCTTGAGTCATATTTTAATCAAGCCAGGGAAAATATCGTATTGGTTTCTGCCTATCTGATCCCGGCTGAAAATATAGAAACCTCCATTTATGAGCTGGTTGAAAAGGGAGTAACCATCCAGTTGCTCACCAACTCAATCCAGTCAAATAATCATCTTGCCGCACACAGCTCTTATCGAAACCACATCACTACCCTATTAAAAAATGGCGCCGAATTACACGAACTCCGAGTTGATGCACAAACCCGGGAAAGGTATATCCTGCCTCCCATTGAAAATAAATCACTGGCCTTACATGCCAAAGTACTGATTCTGGATCACGACAAAACTTTTATTGGCAATTCTAACTTTGATCCACGTTCCTTGCGCATGAATACGGAAATGGGGCTGTTGGTAGAAAGTGAAGCATTAAACCGGGCAGTAAGAAGTGACTATGCCATTGATTTTGACCTGGATAACGCCTGGCAGTTGACCCTCGATGAAAATGACCGGGTAATATGGCAGTCCGATACAGAAACCCGAACCAGCCAGCCAGCGGCCTCTTTTATGCAGCGTCTGGAAGACTGGTTTTTTGCCCACTTGCCTATTGAAGCAGAAATGTAATCAATGCCAATGAAAAGTGCCAAAATAAAAGAAACCTGTATCACAAACCCGATGCCAACCGGTAGAATCAACTCACGCTATTATTTATTCTTTAATCAGCTTTTAAACTGTTTCGGAGACAAACCAATGAAGCCGCAAAAATTAAGTACCCTCATAATCCTGGGATTTTCATTACTGCTGCCAATTCTTGCCACTGCAGCGTCCAAGGTAGAGATTGATACCTATATCGAAGTGGCCCTGGAAAAACTCTATTCTGAGTCTGCTGCCGGCAAGCGCCTGGCTGAACGCTCTAAAGGCATGCTGGTTTTCCCCCGGGTGGTCAAGGCTGGTATTGGTATTGGCGGTGAATATGGTGAAGGCGCGCTGATGATCAATGGCAGCGCGGTAGATTACTACAACACCGCAGGGGCCTCTATCGGCTTTCAGCTCGGCGCCCAGGTCAAATCCCAGATCATTCTATTTATGACGGATGATGCCCTTGATACCTTTCGCAGCAGCGACGGTTGGGAAGCCGGTGTTGACGGCAGTGTCGCCGTGGTGGAATTTGGCGCCGGTGGTGAAATCAGCTCCAACTCTGCACAGCAGCCAATTATCGGGTTTATTTTTTCCAACAAGGGACTGATGTTCAACCTGACCTTTGAAGGCTCAAAGATGACGAAGATCGAACGATAAAATCCGCCTAAAGGGACAAGCTTCTCTCGAAATAAAAGTGAATGAAAGCTAAAATGTTTTTCTGCTTAGTTAACCACAAAGAACTGGAAAATTTTGAAAACTGAATTTCTGGGCAAGACCTTATCCGGCCCCTTTACCGTTCCCTCCGGCATCGTTACCTGTGCCGCGCCCATCATTCAGCGCTTTTTTGATCAGATTGCTGAAGTTGGCGTGCTTACTACCAAGAGTATTTGTCTTGAACCACGGCTGGGCTATCGTGAACCTATACTAAGTCAGTATGCCCCAGGCTGTTTCATGAATGCTGTCGGCCTGACCAATCCCGGTGCCGTCCGCTCAGCCGAATTGATGGCGCAGCTGGAAATTCCTGAAGATCGCTTTCTGTTGATTTCGATTTTTGGTGGCAGCGTGGAAGAATATGTAGAAGTGGCCAAAATACTGGCGCCCCATGCGGATGGACTGGAATTAAACCTTTCCTGCCCTCATGCGAAAGGCTATGGCATGGCAATGGGGCAGGACCCAGCGCTGGTCAAGGAAATTACCGCCGCAGTAAAAGCTGCCGTCGATATTCCTGTCATTCCCAAATTAACGCCTAATGTTCCCAATTTTGCTGAAATCGCCGAAGCCGCCCTTGCCGGTGGCGCCGATGCATTGTGCGCGATCAATACCGTTGGTCCAAGCCAGCACACTCGCCACGGTCATGCGGTATTGAGCAATGGCGAAGGCGGTATGTCCGGCAAAGGGGTACTGCCGATTGCGCTGAAATGTGTCAGCCAGGTGAGTCATCTTGATATTCCCGTAATTGCCTGTGGCGGCCTTTCCAGCGCTGAAGATGTGCGTTCCTTCCAGCATGCTGGTGCCACCATTTTCGGCATAGGCTCTGCACTGGTAGGAATGACTACTGATGACATAGCAGATTATTTCAAAGCTCTGAGCAGTGATCTGGAAAACGATACTGAAACCGCCGAATCACTGGTACGTTACGATATTGATATGGAGTTTTCACCGGTCACCCTGGTGGAGAACAAACGTATCTGCGATGACATCTGCATTCTTACCTTCGATCGCAAGGTAGGGGTAAAACCCGGCGAATTTATTTTCCTATGGGTACCGGGGCTTGGCGAAAAGCCTTTTTCCGCATTAACCGACGATCCTTTCTCACTGGTAGTGATTAATCTGGGCCAGTTCACGCAAGCGCTGATGAGCCTCGAACCTGGTACTGAAGCTTATTTCCGGGGCCCTCACGGCATTGCTGTGACACCACCAGCCGATGCCACCATCATGGCCGTCAGTGGCGGTACCGGCCTGGCGGCGGTGTATCAGATTGCCCGGGACTTCAGTAACAGTGGCACTAATAAAGCAGAAATATTCTTTGGCGCAAGAAACAGCGAAAGGCTCTATTTTATTGATGAATGCGAGGCAATCTGCCGCACCCATATTGCTACGGATGATGGCAGCGCAGGATTTCATGGGGTGGTGACAGAGTTATTGCGCCAGCGCCTGGCAGAAATGAGCCAGGCAGAACTCGACAAACTGGTTTTTTATAACTGTGGCCCGGAACCCATGGTGCATGCCGCAGTATCAGTACAACGGGCCTTTTGTCGCGAAGATCAAATCTTCAATGCCATCGACTACATGACCAAGTGTGGAGTCGGCATCTGCGGGGCCTGTAATTCTCCTGACGGACGCCGGCTCTGTGTGGATGGTCCTTTCCTGGTTGAGAATACTCAATAACAAAATCATAGCGCCCTGCTGTTCTCCAGGGCTTTTCTATTGCAGGTTTAATTCAGAAAACCGAGCGTCCGGTAATCCTGGTCAGATACTACAAAGCCGCAGCGCCTGCCAGTGAATTACCCGAAGCCTCCAGAGCCGGGGACCATACGGCAACAGAGTATACGCCGGGTAATACCGCAATAATGCCGCCGCCGACGCCACTTTTCGCAGGCAGCCCCACACGAAAGGCAAATTCTCCTACCGCATCGTAAAGGCCGCAGGTCAGCATTAACGAATTCATTCGTTTGGTCTGCTCAGTGGTCAGTATGGATTCATCCATGGCTTTGGAAAAACCATGATTGGCCAGATGCAGGCTTGCATTAGCTAGCTCACTACAACTCATGGCGATGGCACACTGGTGAAAATAGAGATCCAGCACCTCGTCAACATCATTAAACAGATTGTTATTTCCCTTCAAAAAGTTGGCCAGTGCCCGGTTAATAAAACCCGTCTGGGCTTGAGACCTGGCCACTTCACTATCGAAATTAATATCAAAGCAGCCACTAAGCACTCTCATATGATCCAGCAATGCCTTTTTGGGATCATCCAGATTGGAAACCAGCACATCGGAAATGACCAACGCACCGGCATTTATGAGAGGGTTCCGGGGAATGCCTTTTTCGTATTCAAGCTGGATTAAAGAATTAAATGGATTACCGGAAGGCTCACGGCCGACACGGCGCCAGAGACTGTCTCCTTCAAATCCCATTGCAAGACTGAGAGTAAAAACCTTGGAAATACTCTGAATGGAAAATCGCTCTTCACTATCGCCTGTACTAAAGCAATCTCCACTTACCGTATGCAAAGCCATGCCAAACTTATCGCCCGGAATGCATGCCAACGCTGGTATATAACTGGCTACTTCACCCTTACCATGGAGCGCCTTCACATGGGCAGGAATATCCTGGAATATTTTTTCAAATTCCATCGCAGATCCATTTTCAAGCTGTGCTTTATTATTGGCGATAGGAACTCACAGGGGGTAACTGGGCACCGGTTCCCTGAGGTCTGGAGGCTTCTGCTGACACACTGACCCTGAGCTTGCCAATGCCATCAATGCTGGCTTCAATAACCTCGCCATCCTGCAGGAAACGCTGCTCACCCCGAACTGATGTGCCCATCCCCACGCCACCCGAGGTGCCATTGTTCAGCACGTCGCCGGGATACAGCGTAATCAGGGACGAGGCATATTCCATCAGCTCATAGAGGGAATGAATCATGTCACCTGCCGTGGATTCCTGCATTCTTTGATCACCGATATCCAGCGTCTGACGCAGGTTTTCCATGGGGTCGCCAAAGAATTCCTTGGGCACGATCCAGGGGCCCATGGGGGCAAAGGTGTCATGGCCTTTACCGACAAACCAGTCCACACCCTGAAAGCCGCCGGGAGGACGACCACCACGATCAGATATATCCATAGTTACCATGAAACCAAAAATATGGTCCCAGGCATTGTCTGCAGAAACATACTTGGCGGTTGTGCCGATTACAGTACCAAGCTCAACTTCCCAGTCAGTCTGATTACGGCCATAGGGAATCACAACCGAATCGCCATCACCAATAACAGCGCCACGGGTTGGCTTGAGGAATAGATAGGGCGCACCACGGTTTTCACGCCGTTCACGCCGCGCTGCAGCGATTTCTTCAGGGGTGCCGGTCTCATTTACGTGAGTGTAAAAATTCACCGCGGCATTCATGATTTTACCGGGATACATAATCGGTGGCAGAGTATCGACAGAGTCCAGTCCATGAACCCACGCAGGCTGTTCATCATCAAGCAGATTATTCAGAACCAGGTGGTTGGTAATCTCATAGAGACGACGCTTGAGTCCATACTCATAGCGCTCAATCAATTCAATCATGTCCGCCGGCATCGGCAAGTCGGGAACGCTACCTGCCTTTTCCAGAGCGGCATTGGCAGCGTCCAGCTCGACAATAATTGAATCACGATATACCAGGCCAACCTGGGCTTCACCATTAATGGCGAAAGTGCCGACTTTGAAAGGCGCAAGAATATCGTCAACGGATTGCGCAAGAACTGAATTGGTAAAAGTGAATAAAAGAAATGCCAGTAACGGCCTGAAAAATTGCGTGGATAACATGCCCAGTCCCCCTGCTCTGTTTTTATAATTTTAAGAGGAAGTAAGTTTTACGCGGGGGAGTGATCACTGTCAAGAGAACGACAGATTCAAGTCTCAAGCTACAAGTCACAAGAAATTCAGGTTAAAACCATGTTTCAGGTAATTTGCTGACCCCTTGTGACTTGTGAACTGTGACTATTTTGAATAATACGCCTGTGCAGCTGCTACGGCCTTGCCGCTGTTAATGGAAGCACCCATATCCGTAAGTATTGCATCAAGCGCACCAAGGCAAACCAGGACATTGGTCTTGCTACTGCTTTCGCCCATCAGCCCTATACGCCAAACCTTACCGGCAAGCGCTCCCAGACCGGCACCAATTTCGAGATTGTAATCTTTCAACAAGGCTGACCGCACTTTGGCTTCTTCAATACCTTCAGGGATAGTCACGGAATTGAGTTGTGGCAATCTATAATCCTTGGCGACGACAAAACTCAGGCCCATGGCTTCAATACCTGCGGCAAATGCCTCATGATTTTTGGCATGACGAGCCCAGGAGTTTTCCAGTCCTTCTTCTTCCAGAATGACCAGGGCTTCATGTAAACCATACATGCTGTTCACCGGCGCAGTATGATGATAGGCACGTGAGCCTTCTCCCCAGTAACCCATAACCAGATTCATATCCAGAAACCAGCTTTGCACCTTGGTTTTACGGTTACTGATTACTTCTACTGCGCGATCCCCAAAACTCACCGGTGAAATCCCGGGAGGACAGGAAAGGCATTTCTGTGTGCCTGAATAGATCGCATCAATACCCCAACCATCCACATCCAGTTCAACACCGGCCAGACCAGTAACACTGTCTACCAGAGACAGACAATCATACTTATGTGCCAGTGCTGTCAGTTCCTTGGCATCACTGCGGGCACCGGTAGAGGTTTCAGCATGAACGAAGGCGAGTAACTTGGCATCGGGATTGGCTTTAAGGGCATCTTCGACCTTGTTTAAATCAACAGGTGAACCCCAGTCATCCTGAACCATGACTGGTTCGGCGCCACAGCGCTCAACATTTTCTTTCATACGTCCGCCAAACACACCGTTCTGGCAAACAATTGCTTTTTCACCACGTTCCAGCAGATTATAAAAACAGGTTTCCATACCCGCAGAACCTGGGGCAGAAACAGGAATAGTTAACTTGTTCTTGGTCTGAAAGGCATACTGGAGCAGGGCTTTTATATCATCCATCAGGCCTACAAAAGCAGGGTCCAGATGGCCAATAGTTGGTGCGCCCATTGCGGCAGTAACGCGGGGGTTAACATCAGAAGGTCCAGGACCCATCAGTGTACGAACCGGGGGATGAAATGATCTGCTCATGATTTACTCTCGTTAAATTTTCTCAGCATCAATTATGGAATATCGGAAATAAAAAAAGCCGAAATAACGGCTTTTTTTACTGGATCTTTTTAGTTATCAGGATTCTTCGGCATCATCATAATCGAAATCCTCTTCAGGCCTGTCGATTAATTCAACATACGCCATTGGCGCCTTGTCACCAGTGCGTAAACCGCATTTGATGATGCGCACATAGCCACCTGGACGTTCAACATAGCGCGGTCCAAGCTCGGTAAATAATTTACCTACTGTCGCCTTGTCGCGAACGCGGTCAAAAGCCAGCCTGCGATTAGCAACGCTATCGCTTTTAGCCAGGGTAATCAGCGGCTCGGCAAAGCCACGAAGCTCCTTGGCCTTTGCCAGAGTTGTTTTGATGATTTCATGTTCAACAAGGGAGTTGGTCATGTTGCGAAACATCGCTTTACGATGACTACTATTCCTGTTTAGCTGACGACCACTATGTCGATGACGCATGACAAATATTCCTGATAAATTCTTTTATTAAGCTGCTCGTTCGCCACCCTTCAATGAAGAAGGCGGCCAGTTTTCAAGACGCAGACCAAGGGATAATCCTTTAGAAGCCAGTACATCTTTAATTTCTGTCAGTGATTTTTTACCCAGATTAGGAGTCTTCAGCAGTTCCACTTCGGTACGCTGAATCAAATCACCAATGTAATAAATATTTTCTGCTTTCAGACAGTTAGCTGAACGAACTGTAAGTTCCAGATCATCAACCGGACGCAGCAGAATAGGATCAATCTTGTCTTCCTGCTGTTCTGGTTCTTTAACGGAATCATTTTTCAGATCTACAAACACATTCAACTGATGCTGAAGAATAGTAGCGGCCTGACGAATGGCTTCTTCCGGATCAATAGTGCCATTGGTTTCCAGCTCAAGAATCAGCTTGTCCAGGTCAGTACGCTGTTCAACACGTGCGTTTTCTACTGTGTAAGTTACTCTGTTCACTGGTGTGTAAGAAGCATCCAGCATGAGCTTGCCAACAGAACGGGTTTCTTCATCATCATCCAGACGAGTATCAACAGGCGCATAACCCCGGCCTACCCCGATCTTGATGTGCATATTGATAGAACCATTTTCATTCAGGTTACAGATCAGGTGCTCAGGATTGATAATTTCAACATCCTGCTCCAGAGTAATATCCCCTGCAGTGACCGGGCCTTTACCACTCTTGTTCAGGTTCAGAACAACTTCGTCCTTGCCTTCAAGAATTACTGCCAGACCTTTCAGGTTCAGAATGATTTCAATAACATCTTCCTGCACACCTTCAATGGTGCTGTATTCATGAACGACACCGTCGATTTCTACTTCTTCAACAGCACAACCCGGCATGGAAGACAGCAGGATTCTGCGCAAGGCATTGCCCAGTGTATGTCCAAAGCCCCTTTCCAGTGGCTCCAGTACTACTTTTGAATGACACTTATCAAATTCTTCTACCTGAATAACTTGAGGTGTCAGAAAGTCAGCTAACGAAATTTGCATGGAATTCCTCTTAGGCCTGGTAATGACTTAACTTTATTTCGAGTAAAGCTCAACGATCAAGCTTTCATTGATTTCGGAAGACAGCTCGCTGCGTTCCGGCTTGCTTTTGAAAATACCTTCCAACCTGTCGACGTTTACATCAATCCATTCGACTTGCGTGCGAGATGCAGCCTGATCGAGTGCAGATTTAATACGCATCTGGTTTTTGGCTTTCTCACGTACCGTGATGACATCTCCCTCAGAAACCTGGAAAGACGCAATATTAACTGTCTGTCCATTTACCTGGATTGCTTTATGGGAGACCAGCTGTCTGGCTTCTGCACGAGTAGCACCAAAACCGATACGATAAACCACGTTATCGAGTCTTGATTCCAGAAGTTGCAGCAGGTTTTCACCAGTTGCACCTTTGAGACGTGCCGCCTCTTTGTAGTAATTGCTGAATTGCTTTTCGAGCACACCATACATACGGCGGACTTTCTGCTTTTCACGCAGCTGTACACCATAGTCTGACAGACGCGAACGACGATTGCCGTGCTGACCAGGTACGGTTTCCAGATTACATTTATCACCCAGAGAACGTGCACCACTCTTCAGGAAGAGGTCGGTACCTTCACGTCTGGATAATTTACATTTGGGGCCAATATATCGTGCCATACTCTTTATTCCGATTATCTTTTACTGTTTAGCTTTCAGCTATTTAAACTCTTCTTGCTACTCTTTTTATACTATTCCTAAACTCTTCTTATACTCTTCTTATACTCTGCGACGTTTTGGAGGCCGGCATCCGTTATGAGGAATAGGCGTTACATCGGTGATATTGCTTACTTTCAGGCCACATGAGTTAAGTGCCCTGACTGCAGATTCACGACCAGGACCGGGACCATTTACCCTGACATCAATGTTTTTCAGACTGTAGAGCTCAACAGCAGCTTTACCAGCGCGCTCAGCAGCTACCTGGGCAGCAAACGGAGTGCTTTTTCTTGAACCACGGAATCCGGAGCCTCCAGAAGTAGCCCAGGTCAACGCGTTACCCTGACGGTCAGTAATAGTAATAATGGTGTTATTGAAAGACGCATGAATATGAGCAACGCCATCATTGACGGCTACTTTTGCTTTCTTGCGACCTGATCCGGGTTTAGCCATTAACTCTTCTTCCTATATAAAAAAACTTATATCTAGATTAGTACTGAATTACTTACGAATTGGTTTACGTGGACCTTTACGGGTTCTGGCATTGGTCTTGGTACGCTGGCCATTAACAGGCAGGCTGCGACGATGACGAATACCACGATAGGAACCCAGGTCCATCAGACGTTTGATATTCATGGAGATTTCACGACGCAGATCTCCTTCAACCGTCATTTTATTGACTTCGTTACGAATAGAGTCCAGCTGCTCTTCACTCAGATCACTGACCTTGGTAGTCGGTACAATACCGGTCACATCACAAAGTGACTGTGCTTTGGTAGGACCAATCCCGTAAACATAACGCAGTGATATTACGATATGCTTGTTGTCTGGTATGTTGACTCCGGCAATACGGGCCATATGTAAACTCCAACGTAATTTTATTAATCAGTTTCTTTATAAACTGAATATTGTCTTATTAAAAATCTATATATTTCAGCTAGTTAGTTACTGAAATCTTTCTGTTCTATCCGATACCAAGGAAAAAGGCGCGATAGCTTATCGCCTGACCCTTTAAAAATCAACCCTGTCGCTGTTTGTGACGGGGCTCCTTGCAAATTACACGCACAACACCGCCACGCTTGATGACTTTGCAGTTACGGCATACTTTTTTAACCGATGCTCTTACTTTCATTACTATTCTCCAAAAACTCTTACTGTATCTTCACAGTACGTTGTTCTTCACTATCGCTTGAAAGAACCAATGTTTGATTTCTTCATCAGTGATTCATATTGATGTGACATCAGATGTGACTGAACCTGAGACATAAAATCCATACAAACCACCACAACAATCAGCAGTGAAGTACCGCCTAACTGGAAAGGTACATTGGCAGCTACCTGCAGAAACTGCGGCAGTAAACAAATCATCGTAATGTACACAGCACCAAACATAGTCAAACGCGTCATTACACTGTCCACATAGGTGGCAGTATGTTCACCTGGACGAATACCGGGAATAAAGGCGCCGGACTTTCTCAGGTTGTCTGCAATTTCTTTCGGATTAAAAACCAGTGATGTATAGAAAAAACAAAATGCAACAATGAGAGTAGCAAATACCAGAATATACAAGGGCTGTCCGGGACCTAGAATCAACGCCAGATCTGCCATCCACTGCATACCTTCGTTCTGACCAAACCACTGTCCCAGTGACGCAGGGAACAGCAAAAAGCTACTGGCAAAAATAGCTGGAATAACACCCGCCATATTAACCTTAAGTGGCAAATGACTTGATTGTCCCTGATACATCTTGCGCCCCTGTTGACGAGGCGCATAGTTCACAGTAATTCTGCGCTGCGCTCTTTCAACAAAGACAACACACCCAATCACGGCTGCTGCTATAACAGCAACAACAAACAGTGCTATGGGCTGGATCTGTCCTTCGGCAGCTTGTTCCAGAGACTGGCCAATAGCTGCTGGCAATCCTGCGACAATACCGGCAAAAATCAACAAGGAGATACCATTTCCAACTCCCCTTTCAGTAATCTGTTCACCCAGCCACATCAGGAACATGGCACCAGTTACCAGAGAAACAAAAGCCGTAAAGTAAAAACTGAAATTGGCGTTAAAAGCCAACTGCGATAACAGACCGGTCGTAATAGCTACCGCCTGAATGGAAGCAAAAAACAAAGCGCCATAGCGGGTATATTGACTGATTTTTCGGCGACCTGACTCGCCTTCTTTCTTCAGCTGTTCCAGTTGCGGCGTCGTAGCAGTCAGCAACTGCATAATAATAGAAGCAGTAATATATGGCATGATACCAAGGGCAAAAATACTCATGCGCTCAATAGCACCACCAGAAAACATGTTAAACAGACCAAGAAAAGTGCCCTGATTCTGATTGAACAATGCCTGTAGTTGATCCGGGTTAATACCAGGAACAGGAATATGAGTACCGATGCGATATACAACAATCGCAAACAGCACAAAGGCGAGTCTGGCTTTTAATTCTGCCAGCCCGTCAGCTTTGCCCGGTCTCATTCCTGGTGTTGCCATTTCTGTGTATTATCCCGATAACTCGTTAAATTGGTTTTATGCGTCTGCTTTAGTAGCAGGCTGCTTTTTGGTTTTCTTGGCTGGTGCTTTCACTTCAGCCTCAATTACCTTGCCACCAGCTGCTTCGATAGCGGCCTTGGCGCCTTTTGAAACACCCAGACCTTCAACAGTAACGGCAGTAGTCACATCACCAGACAGCATAATTTTCACAAACCTTGTGTTGCGATTAATAATATTGGCTTTTTCAAGGGTCTCCAGGTTTATCACACCACCTTCAACCTTGTTCAGCTCGGAAGTACGTACTTCTTCAGTAACGTTACCAATACGTGAAAAGAAACCGTATTTTGGTACACGCTTTTGCAAAGGCATCTGTCCACCTTCAAAACCTGGGCGTACACCGCCACCTGAGCGTGATTTCTGACCTTTGTGGCCACGACCGGCAGTTTTACCAAACCCGCTACCTATACCTCTGCCAACACGTTTCTTTTCCTGGACTGAACCAGGAACCGGGGCCAATGTGTTTAATCGCATGATTGTCATATTTACTATTCTTTCTAATTAATTTCAGTAATTAATAAATGGTCTTGCTGATCTTATTTGACCTTAAGCCACTTCTACCAGGTGGATGACTTTATTAATCATGCCACGCACTGCTGGTGTATCTTCAACTTCCACGGCTTGACGAATACGTCTGAGACCAAGTCCGGTCAGGCAAGCTTTATGTTTTTTCAAAGCGCCAATCGGGCTTTTCATCAGTGTGACTTTAACTGTTTTGTTAGCCATGTTTTCTACTCTACTTTCTTCGTGTTCTGTTTTCTGTAATTACTAGATATTCTGTAAACTGCAGTTACTCAAGAATGGATTAACCAATAATCTCTTCAATCGTCTTTCCGCGTTTTGCCGCTACTTCTTCAGGAGCGCGCATCTGCTGCAAGCCCTTAAACGTTGCGCGAACAACATTCACAGGGTTGGTTGAGCCATAACATTTGGCCAGTACATTATGAACACCGGCTAATTCAAGAATGGCACGCATGGCACCACCAGCGATAACACCTGTACCTTCGGATGCTGGCTGCATATAAATTTTGGAAGCACCATGTCTGGCCTTAATTGGATACTGCAAGGTATCACCATCAAGTTTTACGCTGATCATATTACGACGTGCGGCTTCCATGGCTTTTTGTATAGCCAAAGGAACCTCACGGGCTTTACCACGGCCAAAACCGACACGGCCATTACCATCACCAACTGCGGTAAGAGCGGTAAAACCAAAGATCCGTCCACCTTTCACCACCTTGGCTACACGGTTTACCTGAATCAGCTTTTCCTGCATGCCTTCTTCGTTTTTGTTTTGTTCGTTCTTATATGCCATTTCTATAAACCGTTTTCCTAGAATTCCAATCCATTTTCACGCGCTGCATCAGCAAGTGCTTTTACGCGCCCATGGTACTGATAACCACTTCGATCAAAAGCAACTGAAGTTACGCCTGCCGCTTTCGCTTTTTCAGCAATAGCCTTACCCACCTGAATTGCAGACTCGACATTACCAGTTTTCTTTTCACCAAGAGATGTAGCTGTAGCCAGCACCTGATGGTCTGGAGAAATCACCTGGGCATAGATATGCCTTGGGCTTCTGTAGATGCAAAGGCGGTTAACGCGCAGTTCGCTGATCTTTGCACGCGACCTTTTTGCGCGCCTCAGACGAGATTGTTTCTTCTCGTTCATAGTGTTATCTCTTATTCCTGTTATCTGATGTCTTACTTTAACTTTTATTTAAACCTTCAAATGCCTGACTTTTACTTCTTCTTCGCTTCTTTTCTGAATACATGTTCGTCAGCGTAGCGAATTCCCTTGCCTTTATATGGCTCAGGTGGTCTGAACTTTCTTATTTCAGCAGCGACCTGGCCAACCTGCTGTTTATCAGCGCCTTTAATTACAATTTCTGTTTGCGTTGGAGTGTCCGCAGTAATTCCTTCTGGCAACTTATAGTCAATGGGATGTGAGTAACCCACAACCAGATTGACGCTTTTGCCTTCGGCCTTGGCTCTGTAACCAACACCAATCAATTGAAGCTTTTTCTCAAAACCTTCACTTACACCCACAACCATGTTGTTTACCAGAGAGCGGAAGGTACCAGTCATGGCTACAGATTCTTTGCTTTCTTTTTTTGCTGACAGCTTGAGCTGGTTATCTTCATTAACGATATCGACCAGATCATGAAGCTGCAGATTCATGGAACCATTGCTTCCTTTCACTGAAACAAGACCGTTGGCTATATTTACCTCGACACCGCTAGGTAGTTCGACTGGGCTGTTTGCTATTCTGGACATATTGCTGCTCTTTTAAACTTGATATTTTTATAAATTAAAAAACGGTACAGAGTATTTCACCACCAATTCCGGCGCCACGAGCTGCTTTATCAGTCATCACACCCTTATTGGTTGAAACCACACTAATACCCAGACCGGCCTGCACTTCTGGAATACCATCTTTGCCTGCATAATGACGCAAACCCGGACGGCTGCCTCGATGCAAAGATTCAATAACCGGTTTACCATTAAAGTATTTCAGCTCAATGGTAAGCTGTGGTTTGACCAGATCATCATTGATCGAGTAACCATTGATATAGCCTTCCTGCTTAAGTACATCAAGAATAGACTGTTTAATCTTAGAAGACGGGCAGGACACATCCGGAAGACCAGCCATCTGGGCGTTCCTGATTCGTGTCAATAAATCTGCTATTGGGTCTGACATGCTCATATTTTGTCTATTGCCTCTTGTCTCTTTGACTGCCTGCTTCGTTGTTACCAACTGGCCTTGGTCAGACCAGGAACATCACCTTTCATGGCATGCTCACGTAATTTGTTTCGGCATAAACCGAATTTACGGTATACGCCATGTGGTCGACCAGTTACCTGACAACGATTACGCTGACGGGTAGGACTTGCATCCCTGGGTAGCTTCTGCAACTTAACCTGCGCTTCCCATTTTTCCTCGTCAGACGCTGTCTGGCTTTTCAGCACAGCTTTCAGCGCAGCACGTTTTTCAGCGAACTTCGCAACCATCTTGGTGCGCTTATGCTCCCTTACAATCATTGAGGTCTTAGCCATAACTTATGTTCTCTTTAAACCAATATCTGTTCTGAAGATCAGGCGCTTGCAGCCTGAGCAGTTTCTCTCAACGGAAAATTCATTGCCCGTAGCAAGGCTCTGCCTTCTTCATTGTTTTTAGCTGTAGTGGTGATAGTGATATCCATACCACGCAGCGTGTCAATCTTGTCGTATTCTATTTCCGGGAAAATGATCTGCTCGGTAACGCCCATTGCATAATTTCCGCGGCCATCGAATGATTTGGCACTAAGTCCCCTGAAGTCACGAATACGAGGAATCGCAATAGACACGAGTCGATCAAGGAACTCATACATGCGCTCGCCACGCAAAGTTACTTTACAACCAACTGGCCAGCCTTCACGGACCTTGAAGCCAGCAACAGATTTTCGAGCCAGATTCACAACAGGTTTCTGACCACTGATCTTCGTCATGTCACTCAAGGCATTTTCCAAAACCTTCTTGTCGCCAAATTCTCCACTACCCATATTGATCACTACTTTAGTGATTTTAGGCACTTGCATTGGGTTTTCGTAGGAGAACTGTTTTTGCAGTTCTTTAACCACTTCATTTTTGTAAACGTCTCTTAAACGAGCCATGATCTTTTTCTAACCTGTCTGAATTAATCTTTGTTAAATATTAGACTCTATACTAGTCGATGGCCGAGCTGTCAGATTTAAATACTCTGACTTTTTCGCCATTTCCGTCGACTCGAATACCTACACGATCAGCCTTCTCAGTCTTCGAATTAAATATCGCGACATTGGAGATCTGAATAGCTGCTTCTTTCTCAACAATACCACCCTGCTTTCCCAGATTAGGATTAGGTTTGGTATGGCGTTTAACCATGTTGATACCAGAGACAATCAGGCGGCCATTATCCATAACACGGGTAACTTTTCCGCGCTTGCCTTTGTCTTTTCCGGCAATCACAATTACTTCATCATCACGTTTCAGTTTCTGCATTGTTGCAATCTCTATCTCTTAATCTGGTTGCCGAACGACTAAAGTACTTCGGGTGCCAGAGAAATAATTCTCATGAATTTTTCATTTCGCAGTTCCCTGGTAACCGGTCCAAAGACACGAGTACCGATGGGAGCATCCTGGGTGTTTAGCAGGATTGCGGCATTGTCATCGAACTTGATCAGCGAACCGTCCTGACGACGCACACCACTTTTGGTTCGAACCACAAGAGCACTCAGTACCTGCCCTTTTTTTACCTTGCCACGTGGAATAGCTTCCTTGACAGTAACCTTGATTACATCACCAATCCTGGCATAACGACGATGCGATCCACCAAGCACCTTGATGCACATCACTTTTCTAGCGCCGCTGTTGTCTGCAACATCCAAATAGGATTGAACTTGAATCATTTCTACTTCTCCGGGCTTGATATCATTGATATTTAAGCCGCTCTTATCCTTTAAACTAAATTCGTTGTAATAACACTTGTTAATCTATCAATCAGTTAGCTGACCAATTGATCTACTGTGTAACTAAACAGTAACTAGACAATTGTCGCCTTTTCATCAACCGAAACCAGAGACCATGTCTTGGTTTTTGATATCGGACGAACTTCCTTGATAGTCACAGTATCGCCTTCCTGACATTCATTAGACTCGTCATGGGCATGCAACCTCGAAGACTTGGTTACATACTTGCTATACACAGGGTGCTTTACACGTCTTTCTACGAGCACAGTAATGGATTTATCCATTTTGTTGCTGACAACTCTACCTGTGGCAGTACGTGCACTGGTTGCACCTGCATCGGCTGTTTCATTACTAGTTTCGACGGCTTCTGTCATGTCTCTTAAAACCTGTTATTTATATATTGGCCAGTAAAATTACTGGGCACGTTTTTCATTAATCAGAGTTTTCACTCTGGCAATATTCTTGCGTACGCCAGACATCAGATGAGTCTGACCAAGCTGGCCAGTAGATTTCTGCATACGGTAATTAAACTGGTCACGAAGCAATTCAAGTAATACTTCATTAAGTTCTGCAACCGATTTATCTCTCAGATCACTGGTTTCATAATTAGCCATTACATCACCACCCTTTTAGCAAATTTTGTTGCAAACGGAAGTTTTGCAGCAGCCAGAGTAAATGCTTCTTCAGCCAACTCTTCTGTCACACCTTCAATTTCAAACAATACTTTTCCAGGCTGAATCTGGGCTACCCAGTATTCAACACTACCCTTACCTTTACCCTGACGAACTTCAAGAGGCTTCTGGGTAATCGGCTTATCTGGAAAAACACGAATCCAGATTTTTCCGCCACGTTTTACATGACGTGTCAGTGCACGACGAGCAGATTCGATCTGTCGAGCAGTAAGGCGACCGCGGCCTATAGCCTTCAAACCATATTCGCCAAAACTAATAGTGCTACCACGATGCGCAAGGCCACGATTACGGCCTTTCATCATTTTGCGAAATTTGGTTCGCTTAGGTTGTAACATCCTTAACTACCTCTTAAGAATTCTTTTTCGGTTCTGTTTCAACTTCTTCCAAGGTATCAAAAACTTCACCCTTGAAGATCCAGATCTTGATACCAATAATGCCGTAAGTGGTCAGCGCTTCACTGGTGGCATAATCAATGTCTGCCCTGAGTGTATGCAAAGGAACGCGGCCTTCGTGATAACGCTCGGAACGTGCAATTTCAGCACCCCCTAAACGACCACTTACCTGCACTTTAATGCCTTGAGCACCCTGGCGCATTGCATTCTGCATGACTCGCTTCATCGCACGACGGAACATAACGCGACGTTCCAGCTGCTGGGCGACACTATCAGCTACCAGCTGAGCATCCAGATCCGGTTTACGAATCTCTTCAATGTTGATGTGCACAGGCACACCCATTTTCTTGTTTAATTCAGCACGCAGTTTTTCTACGTCTTCGCCTTTCTTGCCGATAACGATACCGGGCCTGGCGGTAAATACAGTAACGCGAGCTGTCTGAGCCGGACGCTCAATTTCAACTCTGGAAACTGAAGCAGCTGCCAGCTTCTTTTTCACCAGGTCACGTACTTCCATATCCTCAAGCAAGTACTTGGCATAGTCTCTGCCACTCGCATACCAGACTGAAGTATGTTTCTTGACTATTCCCAGTCTTATGCCTGTCGGGTTTACTTTCTGACCCATATATCCTCTCTTTTTTAACCTTTAGTGTGTCGAGCAATCAAAAAGACTACCTACACCAGCATGTATAAAGCTTTGTTAGCTGTTATCAGCAACCTTTACAGTAATGTGACAAGAGCGTTTCAAAATACGATCAGCTCTACCCTTTGCTCGAGGACTAATGCGCTTTAACGTCATGGCCTCGTCCACATAAATGGTGGAAACCTTCAGTTCGTCAATATCGACACCTTCATTGTGTTCGGCATTGGCAATAGCTGAATTCAATACTTTCTTGATCAGCACAGCTGCTTTCTTTGGGCTATAGGAAAGAAGCTCAAGCGCTTCTTCAACACCCTTCCCACGAATCTGATCAGCAACCAGCCTGGCTTTTTGGGCCGACATTCTGGCTGTAGTTAATTTTGCTGAAACTTCCATCATTCTTACCTCTGTAATCTGTCGCTCGTAACCAATAAATTGCGTTTTATCGCGCCTTCTTATCAGCTGTATGTCCCCGGTAGGTTCTGGTGACAACAAATTCTCCCAGCTTGTGCCCAACCATGTCCTCAGAAATAAGAACTGGTACATGTTGACGACCATTATGAACGGCTATCGTCAGACCAAGCATATCCGGAGATATCATGGACCTTCTGGACCAGGTTTTGATCGGCCTTCTGTCATTACTGTCCTGAGCAACCTGCACTTTCTTGAGCAGATGAAGGTCAATAAATGGTCCTTTTTTTAATGATCTTGGCACTTTCTATATCCTCTAATGCTTAAAATCAGCATTCTGTTTACTTTTCTACTAATTCTTCTAATTTAATTCTTATCTGGTCGCACGACGTCGTCGAACGATCAATTTATCTGTACGCTTGTTTGTGCGCGTCTTGTAACCCTTGGTTGGAGTACCCCATGGAGAAACAGGATGTCTGCCTCCGGAAGTACGGCCTTCACCACCACCATGCGGGTGATCAACCGGGTTCATGGCAACACCACGAACAGTCGGACGCACACCGCGCCAGCGTTTGGCACCAGCTTTACCCAGGGAACGAAGGCTATGCTCACTATTGGAGACTTCACCCAGTACTGCACGACAATCAGCTAAAATTTTGCGCATCTCACCTGAACGCAAACGCAAGGTGGCGTATTGTCCTTCACGAGCTACCAACTGCACTGAAGTTCCGGCACTACGAGCAATCTGAGCTCCCTTGCCTGGCTTCATTTCAATGCAATGCAATGTACTACCCATCGGGATATTTCGCAGAGGCAGGCAATTGCCAGGCTTCATAGGTGTAACTTCACCGGAAACAACTTCATCACCGACACTGACTTTACCAGGTGCAATAATGTAGCGACGCTCACCATCTGCATATTTCAACAGCGCAATATTTGCACTGCGGTTAGGATCATATTCCAGCCTTTCAATAATTGCCGGGATATTGTCCTTGTTACGCTTGAAATCAATGATGCGGTATTTCTGTTTATGCCCACCACCACAATGACGACGTGTAATGCGACCGGCATTGTTTCGGCCACCATTTTTAGACTGTACTTCTACCAAAGGAGCATAAGGTGCTCCCTTATGCAGCTCCGGATTAACCACTTTAACGACGAAGCGTCTTCCAGGGGAGGTAGGTTTGGATTTTACTACTGGCATTGTCTACGCTCCTGTTAACCCAGCTCGGCAAAGTCAATTTCATGACCCTGCTCAAGTCTGATGTATGCTTTTTTCCAGCTTGGACGTATGCGCATTTTTCCGCGGGCGGTACGCTTTCTCTTACCCTTCACGTTCAGTACCTGGACACCTTTAACTTCGACATTAAACAGGCTTTCGACGGCCTGTTTGATTTCAGGCTTGGTCGCATCACCAGCCACCCTGAATGTCACTTGATTATTTTCTTCAGAAATAATTGAGCTCTTCTCTGATATATGAGGGCCCAAAATTATGGTTAAAATTCTTTCCTGATTCATGCCAGCATCCCCTCTACTTTCTTGAGTGCAGGTAAGGTGATAAGCACCTTCTCAAACCCAATCAGGCTTACAGGATCAACACCAGTAGCTTCCAGAACATCAACCTTATGAAGGTTGCGCGCAGCCAGGTAGAGATTCTGATCAACTTCATCGCTGACAATCAGCACATTTTGCAAATCAAATTCGGTAAGCTTATCGAGAAGACCTTTGGTTTTATGACTCTCAACCTTGAAATCGTCAACAACCAGAAGACGATCCTGACGAACCAGTTCAGAAAGAATGCAACGCAATGCACCACGATACATTTTCTTGTTGATTTTTTTGGAGTGATCCTGTGGTCGTGCAGCAAAGGTAACACCACCAGAGCGCCAGATCGGCCCTCTTGTAGTGCCGGCACGGGCCCGGCCAGTGCCTTTCTGACGCCATGGCTTTTTACCACCGCCACTGACTTCAGAACGTGTTTTCTGTTTAACGCTGCCCTGACGTGCCCCGGCAAGGTAGGTAACAACAACCTGGTGAACCAGGCTCTCGTTGAACTCCTTGGCGAAAGTATCGTCAGATACGGAAACTGTTTTTGCTGCCTTCTTACCAGGCACTGCAACATTCAAGTCCATTGCTTACCCCTTGGAAGACGATTTAACGGCTGGTGAAATAATTACATCTGACCCGGTGGCACCTGGAACAGCACCTTTGATAAGAATCAGATTGTTTTCAGTATCTACTTTTACTACCTCAAGCCCCTGGGTGGTAACTCTGACATTGCCCATCTGGCCTGCCATTTTCTTACCTTTCCAAACACGACCTGGAGTCTGGCATTGTCCAATGGAACCGGGAGCACGATGAGATAGTGAGTTACCGTGGGTGGCATCCTGCATACGGAAATTGTAACGCTTGATTACACCCTGAAAACCCTTACCTTTTGAGGTACCGGTTACATCCACCATTTGCCCTTCAGCAAATCTTTCTACAGTGAATTCGGAACCGGGAGCAACTTCCTGCTCACCAAAGTCTTCCTGTTCGGCACGAAACTCCCAAAGGCCACGGCCAGCTTCTGTACCGGCCTTGGAAAAATGGCCAGCTTCAGATTTAGAGACATGGGATCCTTTTACAAATCCGGTAGTCACCTGCACAGCACTGTAACCATCAGACTCAACGGTTTTCACCTGAGTAACCCTGTTGGGCAGAATTTCAACAACTGTTACGGGTATAGAGGACCCGGATTCGGTGAAAAGACGGGTCATACCGCTTTTCCGACCGACTAAGCCAATCGACATTTTAAAACCTCATCGTGTATGGGGCTGAAACCCACTATGGCTGCTTACGCATCACACCATGTTATGTGTACTGCCCTGCTCAAAGAAACCTGGCAGCCGTTTAAGTATTTAAAGTGCCAGCAGATTTGGCTGCAGACACTTACTAATTACCTTCAAATACCTTTAAAAAAAATCTTTTACTCGTTCTTACCAAGACTGATCTGTACTTCAACACCGGCAGCAAGATTTAACTGCATCAGCGCTTCAACAAATTTCTCAGTTGGCTCTACGATATCCAACAGGCGCTTGTGAGTACGAATCTCGTACTGGTCACGCGCATCTTTATTGACATGAGGAGAGATAAGAATTGTATATCGCTCTTTTCTGGTTGGCAGAGGAATGGGTCCTCTGACATAAGCACCAGTACGTTTTGCCGTATTTACCAGCTCCTGAGTGGACTGATCAATTAAACGGTGATCAAAAGCCTTTAGCCTAATTCTGATTCGCTGGTTCTGCATACGACCAACATCTCCCGACGTCAATAAAGTTGTTAAAGAACATTGTAAAAGCGGTGAAACCAATAAAATTGATTTCACCGCGAAAAAAGAGCGCAAATTTTACGTGCGAGGCCTTTTTTAGTCAAGGCCTTACACAGTTATTTTCTAAAAAAAGAGAGGATTAATTTTCCCCGCCCTTTTTCCCGGATTTACACTCATATCCGGCAGTAATTAGTGGTTTTGCTGTCCGTTTCCGGATTTAAGCCCCTTTTTCGATAATCAAATTGGCGATTGCAGCAGGCACTTCAGCGTATTTATTGAATTCCATTGTATAAGTGGCACGTCCCTGGGTGGCAGAGCGCAGATCAGTTGAATAGCCAAACATCTCTGCCAAAGGCACTTCCGCATTGATTATCTTGCCGGAAGCACTGTCTTCCATACCCTGAACAATGCCACGGCGACGGTTCAGATCACCCATAACGTCGCCCATATAATCCTCAGGTGTGACTACCTCTACTTTCATAACCGGCTCCAAAAGTGCGGCATCGGCTGCCACGGCACCTTTTTTCAAGGCCATGGAGCCGGCAATTTTAAACGCCATCTCACTGGAATCCACGTCATGGAAAGAGCCATCATAAAGCGTAACTTTCATTGCCAGTAGCGGATAACCTGCCAGACACCCATTTTGCATCTGCTCCTGAACACCCTTATCTACCGCAGGAATATATTCCTTGGGAATAGTGCCGCCAACAATCTCATTAACAAACTGGTATTCCGAGTCTGCTGGCAATGGCTCCAGACGTAACCAGACATGGCCATACTGGCCCCGTCCACCGGACTGTTTGACATGCTTGCCTTCAATTTCAACAGTTTTACGAATGGTTTCGCGGTAAGCCACTTGTGGTTTGCCAATGTTTGCTTCCACATTGAATTCACGACGCATACGATCAACCAGGACGTCCAGGTGAAGTTCACCCATACCGGAAATAATGGTCTGCCCGGACTCTTCGTCGGTTTCTACACGGAAGGATGGATCTTCCTGAGCAAGTTTGCCCAGTGCAATACCCATTTTTTCCTGGTCAGCCTTGGTTTTAGGCTCTACAGCAACAGAGATTACCGGTTCCGGAAAATCCATTTTCTCCAGAGTGATGACATCATCAATACTGCAGAGAGTCTCACCGGTAGTAACATCTTTCAGACCAATAGCGGCCGCAATATCCCCCGCCAGCACTTCCTTGATTTCCTCACGGGAGTTGGAATGCATTTGCACCATTCGGCCAACGCGCTCTTTCTTGGATTTCAAAGGGTTATAAATAGTATCGCCGGAATTCAAGGTCCCTGAATAGACACGGAAAAAGGTCAATGTTCCAACAAAAGGGTCGGTGGCAATTTTAAAGGCCAGAGCAGCAAAAGGTGCAGAGTCATCGGCTTCCCGGGTGGCGATTGTCTCACCATCTTCCAACACGCCTTCAATAGCCTTTACTTCAATTGGTGCAGGCATGAATTCAATAACTGCATCCAGCATTGCCTGCACACCCTTGTTCTTGAAAGCAGAGCCGCACAGTGTTGGTACAATCTCATTAGCCAGGGTACGTAAACGAAGACCTTGCTTGATTTCTTCCTCGCTCAGCTCTTCGCCTTCAAGGTACTTGTTCATCAATTCTTCATTGGCTTCTGCTGCGGCTTCGATGAGGTTTGAACGCCACTTTTCGCATTCTTCCTTCATATCTTCCGGAATCTCATCGTACTCAAAGGTCGTACCCTGATCAGCTTCATTCCAGATGATGCGCTTCATTTTAATCAGATCAATGACACCCTTGAAATGATCTTCAGCACCAATAGCAAGTTGAATGGGAACCGGGTTCGCCCCCAGACGCTCTTTCATCTGCTCTACAACTTTCAGGAAATCTGCGCCGGCACGATCCATCTTGTTGACAAAAACCATGCGCGGGACTTCATAACGATTAGCCTGGCGCCAAACTGTCTCAGTCTGCGGTTGCACACCTGAACTGGCGCACAACACCACGACGGCACCGTCAAGCACTCGCAGGGAACGCTCTACCTCAATGGTAAAGTCGACGTGTCCGGGGGTATCAATGATGTTAATTCGATGATCATCGAACTGGTTATCCATGCCATTCCAGAAACAGGTGGTTGCAGCCGAGGTAATAGTAATACCTCGCTCCTGCTCCTGCTCCATCCAGTCCATCACGGCAGCACCGTCATGTACTTCACCAATCTTGTGTGAAATACCGGTATAAAAAAGAACGCGTTCGGTAGTAGTAGTTTTTCCAGCGTCCACGTGGGCACAGATCCCTATATTGCGATAGCGGTTTAGGGGCGTTTTTCTGGCCACAGTGAAACCCTCAATAACTCAGGTTATGGATAAACTCGGGTACTTAGAAACGATAGTGTGAGAAGGCGCGGTTGGCTTCAGCCATACGGTGAACATCTTCACGCTTCTTGACCGCACTGCCACGTCCTTCAGCCGCATCCATCACTTCGCCAGCAAGGCGCAATGCCATGGATTTTTCACCACGACTACGTGAATGGTCTACCAGCCAGCGCATTGCCAGAGCATTACGTCGATCAGGGCGAACTTCTACAGGAACCTGGTAGGTAGCACCACCTACACGGCGAGACTTAACCTCTACCAGGGGGGCAATATTTTCCAGGGCGGTTTCAAAGGCTTCCAGCGGATCCTTACCGGATTTTTCGGCCACTACATCCAGTGCACCGTAAACAATTTTTTCAGCAACTGATTTCTTGCCATCAACCATTACGTGATTCATGAACTTGGCAATAGTCTTGTTACCAAACTTGGGATCGGGAAGTACTTCCCGTTTTGCAATAACTCGTCTTCTTGGCATGATTTCCTCTCTTCAGGCTCACCCGGAATAATGAAGCTTTGCTTCCAGAATCCGGCCTTACTGGAATTGATAGGGATTAAATTTATTTAGGTCGCTTGGTTCCGTACTTGGAACGACCCTGTTTACGATCAGCTACACCGGAAGTATCCAGAGAGCCACGTACTGTGTGATAGCGCACACCTGGCAAGTCTTTTACCCTTCCACCCCTGATCAGGATTACAGAGTGTTCCTGCAAGTTATGTCCTTCACCACCAATATAAGAAGTTACTTCAAAGCCATTGGTAAGACGCACACGGCAGACTTTACGCAAAGCAGAGTTTGGTTTCTTGGGAGTAGTTGTGTAGACACGTGTGCAGACACCACGACGTTGCGGGCAACACTGCAACGCTGGTACGTCACTCTTGTCGTGCTTGTTTTTCCTGGGCTTGCGAACCAGTTGGTTAACAGTCGCCATTTAATGCTCCGAAATTCTTCGTTATTTTTCAAAGAGGCGCGATTGTAATGATCACGCCTCACCTAGTCAACCGAATTGGATAAAAGAGAAAGGATAAAGGGGGCGTGATTAGAGTAGCTGAATCACTTTGCCTTTGCCTTTATCTTTAATCCTTTATCCTTTATCCGTTTTAATCCTCTCCAGCTTCCGCAGCAGCTGCACTTTCTGATTCAGCCAATGCTTCACTCAAGGCCGCTTCCACTTCACTGGCAGAGACCGTGTCTTCATTCAAACGCGCATCAGCAATTCGCTTCCTGTTCGCATGATAGGAAAGTCCGGTACCCGCAGGAATCAAACGACCAACAACAACATTTTCTTTCAGACCCTGCAAGTAATCACGCTTGCCAGTGACCGCAGCCTCTGTCAGTACGCGCGTAGTTTCCTGGAATGAGGCAGCTGAAATGAAGGATTCAGTGGCCAGAGACGCTTTTGTAATACCCAGTAAAACGCGCTCATATTTGGCAACTTCTTTCTCTTCTTCAACCAGGCGCTCATTTTCGCGGAGCACACGAATGTACTCAACCTGCTCGCCTTTAATGAAGCTGGAATCACCCATCTGCTGGATCTCGGCTTTTCTTAGCATCTGACGAACAATGACTTCAATGTGCTTGTCATTGATGCGCACACCCTGCAGTCGATATACATCCTGTACTTCGTTCACAATAAACCGCGCCAGGGCTTCAACCCCTTTCAAGCGCAGAATGTCGTGTGGATTTGGCGGCCCATCAGACACAACCTCACCTTTTTCAACATACTCACCTTCAAACACGGTCATCTGACGCCATTTAGGAATCAGAACTTCATAGTGATCACTGCCATCAATCGGATTCACACCATCAGCTGGTGTAATTACCAATCGACGCTTGCCTTTGGTTTCCTTGCCGAAGCTTACGGTACCGGAAATTTCTGCCAGGATTGCCGGCTCTTTCGGTTTACGTGCTTCAAACAGGTCGGCAACACGCGGCAGACCACCCGTGATATCACGAGTTTTAGACCCTTCCTGTGGAATACGGGCAATTACATCACCAATACTTACGTCAGCGCCGTTTTCCACACCAACAATCGCTTTCGAAGGCAGGAAGTAATGAGCAGGCACATTAGTACCTGGCAGATTGAATTCCTTGCCTTTGCTATCAACCAGAGTAATCGCAGGTCGAAGCTCTTTACCACCGGATGGACGCTCGGAAGGATCCATTACCGTAATATTGGTCAAACCGGTGATTTCATCAGTCTGACGTTTTACACACAGACCTTCTTCCATCGCCTCAAAGCGAACCTTACCGTCAACTTCCACAACGATCGGATGAGTATGGGGATCCCAGGTAGCAACTATGTCGCCAACCTTGACCTCTGAGCGATCTGTACCATTGATGACAGCTCCATAAGGTAGTTTATAACGCTCTTTCTCGCGGCCGTTGGTGTCATTAACAATCAATTCACCAGAACGGGAAACCACCACTAACTGACCACTGACACGCTGGACAGTTTTCATGTTGTACAGATGAATTGTGCCATCGGTTTTAACCTGAACATTGTCAGATGCAGTAGCACGTGATGCCGCACCACCAATATGGAAAGTACGCATGGTCAGCTGTGTACCTGGCTCACCGATTGACTGTGCTGCTACTACGCCAACTGCCTCACCAATATTGGTCAGATGACCTCGAGCCAGATCTCGGCCATAACATTTACGGCAAATACCGGCATGGGCTTCACAAGTAATAGGTGAACGCGCAATAACTTCATCAACGCCGTTGGTTTCCAGAATTTCTACCAGTTTTTCATCGATCAGGGCGCCGGCTTCAATAACTGTTACGCCATCACCATCGAGTGCATCTCTGGCCAGAACTCGTCCGAGAACAAGCTCACCCAGCGGTGCAATAATATCGCCGCCTTCGATGACTGGAGTCATGGTCAGACCTGACTCGGTTCCACAGTCTTCTTCTTTCACTACCAGATCCTGACTGATGTCTACCAGTCGTCTGGTCAGGTATCCGGAGTTTGCTGTCTTCAACGCAGTATCAGCAAGACCTTTTCGAGCACCATGAGTAGAAATAAAGTACTGCAATACGTTCAGACCTTCACGGAAGTTTGCCGTGATAGGTGTTTCAATAATTGAGCCGTCAGGTTTTGCCATAAGACCACGCATACCCGCCAACTGGCGAATCTGTGCGGGGGAGCCCCTGGCACCGGAATCCGAATACACATAGACCGAGTTGAAAGACTCCTGATCTACTTCTTCGCCATCGCGGTTGGTTACTTTTTCAGAAGACAAGCCGTCCATCATGGACTTGGCAACCTGGTCATTAGCACGCGACCAGATATCAATCACCTTGTTGTATTTCTCGCCCTGGGTTACCAGACCTGAAGCAAACTGCGATTCAATTTCAGCAACTTCCGTTTCAGCTTCGGCAATCAAAGTGGCTTTGGCATCTGGAATGACGAAATCATTTACGCCAATAGAAGAGCCAGACCAGGTAGAGTAGCGATAACCCATGTACATCAACTGGTCAGCGAAAATAACAGTCTCTTTCAGACCAACATTTCGATAACACATATTGATAATGTGGGAGATCTGTTTCTTGGACATCTTCTGGTTAACCATGCTGAATGGCAGACCAGCAGGAACGATGCTGAACAGGATGACACGACCAACTGTAGATTCAAAGATGCTGGTGGTTTCTATTTTTTCGCGATTTTCATCAAACATGACTTCCGTCAGGCGTACTTTGATGCGAGCCTGTAGATGAACAGCCTTGGTGCTGAAGGCCTTGACTACTTCATCCACGTTGGCAAATGTCATGCCTTCACCAGCCGCATTAACGCGCTCACGGGTCATATAGTACAAACCCAGTACCACGTCCTGGGACGGAACAATAATCGGCTCACCGGATGCTGGTGAAAGAATATTGTTGGTTGACATCATCAGCGAGCGGGCTTCCAACTGGGCTTCCAGGGTCAGAGGCACATGAACAGCCATCTGGTCACCATCGAAGTCAGCGTTATAGGCCGCACAGACCAGAGGATGCAACTGGATTGCCTTACCTTCAATCAGTACCGGTTCAAAAGCCTGGATACCGAGTCTATGCAGAGTAGGTGCACGGTTGAGCAGGATAGGATGCTCACGAATGACTTCAGCAAGAATATCCCATACTTCTGCTGTCTCTTTCTCAACCATTTTCTTGGCAGCTTTAATAGTCGTTGCCACACCGCGCAGAATCAGTTTGCCAAGAATGAACGGCTTGAATAATTCCAGCGCCATCTTCTTCGGCAGACCTGCCTGATGCAATCTCAAGGTTGGTCCTACCACAATCACGGAACGTCCGGAGTAGTCGACACGCTTACCCAGCAGGTTTTGACGGAAACGACCCTGCTTGCCCTTGATCATGTCGGCGAGGGATTTCAGAGGACGCTTGTTGGAACCAGTAATAGCTCGACCACGACGGCCGTTATCCAGCAGTGCGTCGACAGATTCCTGCAACATACGCTTTTCGTTGCGCACGATGATATCCGGCGCATTCAAATCAAGAAGTCTTTTCAGTCGATTGTTCCGGTTAATAACCCTTCGATACAAATCATTAAGGTCAGAAGTCGCAAAACGACCGCCGTCCAGAGGAACCAGTGGTCGCAGATCCGGCGGCAATACTGGCAAAACGTTCAGCACCATCCACTCGGGCTTATTGCCTGAATTCACAAAGCCATCAAGCAGCTTCAGACGCTTGGATAATTTTTTCAGTTTGGTTTCTGAGTTAGTCTGGGGAATTTCTTCCCGCAGTCTGTTGGCTTCTTCATTTACGTCCATATCAGCCATAAGATCCTGAACTGCTTCAGCACCCATCTTGGCTTCGAAGTCATCGCCAAATTCTTCCAGCGCTTCGTAATACTGCTCGTCAGAAAGCAACTGACCTTTTTCCAGAGTAGTCATACCCGGGTCGATAACGACAAAGGATTCAAAATAAAGCACGCGCTCAATATCACGCAAAGTCATATCCAGTAACAAACCAATACGCGAAGGCAGTGATTTAAGGAACCAGATATGCGCTACCGGGCTGGCCAGTTCAATATGGCCCATTCTGTCACGGCGCACTTTACTCAGGGCAACTTCAACGCCACATTTTTCACAGATAACACCTCTGTGCTTCAGACGCTTGTATTTGCCGCAAAGACACTCATAGTCTTTTACCGGGCCAAAAATTTTGGCACAGAACAGACCATCGCGCTCCGGCTTGAATGTGCGGTAGTTGATGGTTTCAGGTTTTTTTACTTCCCCGAATGACCACGAACGAATCAGTTGTGGCGATGCCAATCCAATACGAATTGAATCAAAGTCTTCTATCTGTGTCTGTGACTTTAATAAACCTAACAGGTCTTTCATTCTCTTCCTCCACCCTATAAAGGGTTGATAAGTTTTCCGAATCTAGTTTTTTTACAGAAACACCTGGTTTCTGCTGATAACTAAATTCTGAATCAATTCTCGACTTCTAGTTCCATGTCGATGCCTAACGAGCGAATCTCTTTAACCAAAACGTTAAAGGATTCAGGCATACCTGGCTCCATGCGGTCATCACCATCTACAATATTTTTGTACATTTTGGTTCTGCCGTTCACATCATCCGACTTCACAGTCAGCATTTCCTGCAATGTATAGGCAGCACCGTAAGCCTCAAGTGCCCACACTTCCATTTCACCGAAGCGCTGTCCACCAAACTGGGCTTTACCGCCCAGAGGCTGCTGGGTAACAAGGCTGTAGGAACCTGTTGAACGCGCATGCATCTTGTCGTCCACCAGATGGTTCAGCTTGAGCATGTACATAATGCCAACCGTTACCTTGCGATCGAACTGATCACCGGTACGACCATCAAACAGGCTTACCTGACCGTCTTCGCTCATATCGGCGAGTTTCAACATTTCCTTGATTTCGATCTCACTGGCACCGTCAAATACAGGCGTTGCCATTGGCACACCTGCTCTCAGGTTTTTGGCCAATTCAATCACATCAGTATCGCTAAGGCTTTTCAGATCTTCGGTACGACGTGAGTCACCGATACCGTTGTAAATCTGGTCCAGGAATTTGCGAATTTCAGCAACTTTTTGCTGTTGCTGAATCATGACATTGATTTTTTCGCCCAATCCTTTTGCAGCAGCACCCAAATGGGTTTCCAGAATCTGACCAACGTTCATTCGCGAAGGCACACCCAGAGGATTCAGTACGATATCAACCGGATTTCCCTTCTCGTCATAAGGCATGTCTTCAACCGGCATAATCACCGAAATAACACCCTTGTTTCCATGACGTCCAGCCATCTTGTCTCCAGGCTGAATACGACGTTTGATCGCCAGGTAAACCTTGACGATTTTCAGAACGCCCGGGGCAAGGTTATCGCCCTGGGTCAGTTTGCGTTTCTTGTCTTCAAAGCGCTCATCCAGCTCGATTCTGCGTTCTTTAAGCTGGACACCTGCTTTTTCAAGTGCCTCACTCATGTCTTCATCAGTCATGCGAAGCTTGAACCAGTCATCCTGTCTGAGAGCATCCAGGTATTCAGCTGTCAGACGATCACCCTTCTTGAGTTTTGGGCCACCAACAACTGTTTTACCCAACAGGGCTTTTCGTAAACGCTGGAATGTCGCTTCCTCGACAATACGGAATTCGTCATTGATATCCTTACGCACCTTGGCCAACTGGGTTTCTTCAATTTCCAGTGCGCGCTGATCTTTCTCAAGACCGTCACGGGTAAACACCTGAACATCAATAACAGTACCTTTCACACTGCTTGGAACACGTAACGATGTATCTTTCACATCGGAAGCCTTCTCACCAAAGATGGCACGCAGAAGTTTTTCTTCCGGAGTAAGCTGCGTTTCTCCTTTCGGAGTTACCTTGCCTACCAGGATATCTCCTGCATCCACTTCAGCACCGATATGCACGATACCGGACTCATCCAGACGACCCAGTGCAGTTTCACCAACATTGGGTATATCTGCGGTAATCTCTTCAGAACCCAGCTTGGTATCACGGGCAATACAGGTCAGTTCCTGAATATGAATAGAAGTAAAACGATCTTCTTTGACCACTCTTTCCGAGATAAGAATTGAGTCTTCAAAGTTGTATCCATTCCAGGGCATAAATGCGATACGCATATTCTGACCCAGCGCCAGTTCACCAGTATCGATAGAAGGACCATCAGCGAGGATATCGCCGGCGCTGACACTGTCACCTTCTTTAACCAGGGGACGTTGGCTAATGCAGGTATTCTGATTGGAACGGGTGTATTTGATCAGGTTGTAAATATCAACACCGGCTTCACCTGCTTCTGTTTCTTCATCGTGAACTCGCACAACCATACGTGCTGCATCAACACTGTCGATAACACCACCACGTTTGGCGATTACACAGACTCCGGAATCACGAGCTACATTTCGCTCCATGCCGGTACCTACCAGAGGCTTCTCGGAAATCAGGGTTGGGACCGCCTGGCGCTGCATGTTTGATCCCATCAAGGCTCGGTTGGCATCGTCGTGCTCGAGGAAAGGAATCAGGGATGCAGCAACAGACACAACCTGCTGCGGAGAAACATCCATATAGTCGACCTGATCGGACGGCATCAAGGTGAATTCATTCTTGTGACGTACACTAACCAGATCTTCTTCGAATTTGCCTTTCTTATCCAGTGGAGAGGAGGCCTGAGCGATTACGAAACCACTTTCCTCAATGGCTGAAAGGTAATGGATCTCATCAGTAACAGCACCGTTAACCACTTTTCGTACAGGGCTTTCGAGGAATCCATACTCATTGGTACGAGCATAGGTTGCCAGGGAGTTGATCAGACCAATATTTGGCCCTTCAGGTGTCTCAATTGGGCAGACTCGGCCGTAGTGAGTCGGATGCACATCACGTACTTCAAAGCCGGCACGTTCCCGTGTCAGACCGCCTGGTCCAAGAGCTGAAATTCTGCGCTTGTGCGTAACTTCTGACAGCGGATTATTCTGGTCCATAAACTGGGACAACTGGCTGGAACCGAAAAATTCTTTAATTGCTGCAGCAACCGGTTTGGCATTAATCATATCCTGTGGCATCAGGCCTTCACTATCAGCCATGGAAAGACGTTCTTTAACGGCTCTTTCCACACGCACAAGACCAACACGAAACTGGTTTTCAGCCATTTCACCAACGCTACGAATACGACGGTTACCCAGATGATCGATATCATCAACGGTACCAAAACCATTACGAATATCCACCAGCGTTTTGATTACATCAACAATGTCTTCCTTGCTCAGAATACCATCACCAATGGAATCAGGGCGTCCCAGTCGTCGGTTAAATTTCATCCGACCAACAGCCGAGAGATCGTAACGCTCAGGTGAGAAAAACAGATTAGCGAACAGGTTTTCTGCGGACTCTTTGGTCGGCGGCTCACCCGGGCGCATCATTCTGTAAATTTCCACCAGTGCTTCAAGACGATTAGTGGTTGGATCAATACGCAGGGTATCGGAAACAAATGGGCCACAGTCGAGATCATTAGTATAAATTGTCTCGAATTGAGTAACGCCGGACGCTATCAGGCCTTCCAGAATTTCTTCAGTGATCTCTGCATTACAGGGGTATAACACCTCACCTGTTTCAGTATCGAAAATATCCTTGGCCAGAGAGTCGCCCACAACAAATTCAGCAGGAACATCCAGCTTGGTGAGTTTGGCCTGTTCCATTTCGCGAATATGACGTGCGGTAATTCTGACACCAGACTTAACAATAACCGTACGTTTGTTTTTAACATCGAAGTTAAGGACGGCACCTCTCAGACGTGAGGGAACAAGCTCAACAGAGATATTGCCATCCTTATCGATAAAGTAACTGTTGTTTTCATAGAACATCTCCAGGATGTCCTGTGAACTATAATCCAGTGCCCGCAGCAGGATGGAAGCAGGTAGCTTACGACGGCGATCGATTCGAACATAAACCATGTCCTTGGGATCAAACTCAACGTCCAGCCAGGAGCCACGATAAGGAATTATCCTTGCTGAATAGAGTAATTTGCCTGAACTATGGGTTTTACCGCGGTCATGGTCAAAAAACACGCCTGGCGAACGATGCAACTGAGAAACCACCACTCGCTCTGTACCATTGATAACAAAGGTACCGCTATCCGTCATCAGGGGAATTTCACCCATATAGACTTCCTGCTCCTTGATGTCTTTAATGACTTTTGCTGTAGACTCCTTTTCATAAATGATCAGCCTGACTTTTACCCGCAGTGATACTGCATAGGTTGCACCCCTCAGGACACATTCGCTGACATCAAATTCCGGCTTGCCCAGTCTGTAACTTACATATTCAAGCAAGGCTTTACCGGAATAACTTACGATAGGGAAAACAGACTTGAACGCCGCATGAAGCCCCTGATCCAAACGATCCTCCACAGAGGTATCGGTCTGGGTAAACTGTTTGTATGAATCAATCTGAATAGCCAGTAGATAAGGTATATCCATCGGGCTTTGAAGTTTGCCAAAGTCCTTGCGGATACGTTTTTTCTCAGTATATGAATATGCCATCAGTAGTTCCTAACAAGTGATTTTGTTCCAGTTGTTTTATATTAGCCGCGTAATTCACAGCAAACTCAAACAACCCCTGTACCACTTAACCTGCCTGGTAAACAGGTAATAATTAATACTTAACTTTTTCCAACTCTATAATCATGACGATCAATACAAGCACAGAAAGGCAGCATTCCTGAATGAAATGCCGCCTTCCTTATATAGTGCTTACAGAGAAGAGCAAGCTTACTTAAGCTCGACAGATGCGCCAGCTTCTTCAAGCTGCTTCTTGAACTCTTCTGCTTCGTCTTTGCTTGCACCTTCCTTAATTGGAGAGGGTGCACCATCAACCAGATCTTTGGCTTCTTTCAGGCCCAGACCTGTAATACCACGTACTGCCTTGATGACATTTACTTTCTTCTCACCAGCTGCGGTAAGGATGACGTCAAATTCATCTTTTTCATCAGCAGCGCCGGCATCACCGCCAGCAGCAGGTGCAGCAGCAACAGCAACAGCAGCCGCAGCAGACACACCAAATTTTTCTTCCATTGCTGAAATCAGTTCAACAACGTCCATTACTGATAACTCAGCAATACCATCAAGGATTTCTTCTTTAGATAGAGCCATTACTCTTATCTCCTGTTTTAAAATTTTAAACGTTAGTATGCCCGGCTGAAAAAAACTTCAACCGGATTAAGCTGCTTCCTGTTTCTGATCGCGTACAGCCGCAACCACCCGAGTTACTTTGGATGGTACTTCGTTGCACGTCTGAACCAGTTTGGTCACCGGTGCCAGCATGACACTCATAAGAGTGGCCATGGCCTGATCGTATGTTGGCAGTTTAGCCAGAACATCGATCTGTGAGGCGGGCAGCAGGGTTCCACTTACAGCGAGGGCTTTTACTTCAAAACCGTCATTTTCCTTGGCAAAATCCTTTAATACGCGGGCAGCCGCGCCTGGATCGTCCTGAGAAAATGCAAGAATTGTAGGGCCGACAAGCGCTTCGTTGAGACATTCATAATCAGTCCCGGCAACAGCACGTTTCAGCAGTGTATTTCTGACAACTCTCAGATATACATTGTTTTCACGGGCAGCTTTTCGAAGTGCAGTCATTTCCTCTACAGCAGTGCCATGGTAATCGGCAAGTACTGCAGACAAAGCACCTTTAGCAGCTTCATTGACTTCAGCAACAATCTGTTGCTTGTCTTCCAGTCTAATAGCCACTTTATAGTTACTCCCAAGGTTTCAGTTATCGCAATAGTCATCTTGCTATGGTCGACAACCAGTTAAGAGGATAATCACTTATCCCCAACTCACCGTTTTGATCAAGTTGACTCAAAACAGTCCTTCTAAATTGGTGAATTATTCAGCTTTACATCCACTGAACGGGTTACACCATCTGCGTAGGAAATTAAGTAAACCGCTTTTTCCGGCAATACGGTTTGAACCGTGTAATTACCATATATAAGACAGCTTACCCCTACGGTCTTTGACGGTCCTGCAGACAAATTCATCTGCAACACCCCAAAGTCTTTTTGCTCCATCCCGGGCTGTTTTCCGAGAGGGAACAATGCCATGTGACGCGCAAAGCGCATCACAGAGCACTAATAATCGTTAAAATTCCAGAGACGACTGGTCTACAAGGACACCTGGGCCCATGGTAGAAGACAACACCACTTTACGAACATAATGCCCTTTAGCTGATGCTGGTTTGGCTTTTTTCAGATCACCGAGTAATGCCTCAAGGTTGCCCTTGACCGCATTGACCTCAAATCCTACTTTACCAATACCACCATGAATAATGCCGTTTTTGTCTGTTCGATAACGAACCTGACCAGCTTTGGCATTGGCCACCGCGGTTTCAACATCTGGCGTCACTGTGCCTACTTTCGGATTAGGCATCAGACCTTTAGGACCCAAAACAGTACCAAGCTGACCAACAACCCGCATAGCATCCGGAGTCGCAATCACTACATCAAAGTCAAGATTACCTGCCTTGATGCTCTCAGCCAGGTCTTCAAAACCGACAATATCTGCACCTGCAGCTTTAGCCTTATCAGCATTTTCACCCTGGGCAAAAACTGCTACACGAACATCTTTTCCAGTACCGTGTGGCAATGTAGTGGCACCACGTACAGCCTGGTCGGATTTCCTGGGATCAACACCCAGGTTAATGGAAACATCAATGGATTCCTTGAACTTGACCGTAGACAGTTCATTAATCAGCGATACAGCCTCATCGATGCTGTAGGCTTTTCCTGCTTCAATTTTTTCCGCAATCATTTTTGCGCGTTTGGAGATCCTGGCCATTACACAACCCCTTCTGTTTCTATGCCGGCACTGCGAGCACTACCAGCGAGGGTTCGTACAGCAGCATCCATATTAGCAGCAGTAAGATCCGGCATTTTCTGCAGAGCTACTTCTTCCAACTGGGCACGATTAAGCTTGCCTACTTTTTCAGTATTTGGACGACCACTGCCTTTTTTCAGGCCAGCGGCTTTTTGCAACAAAACTGAAGCGGGAGGGGTTTTTGTAATAAATGTAAAGCTGCGGTCCGCATACACCGTAATAACAACGGGGATCGGCAGACCAGGCTCAACACTTTGAGTTTCTGCGTTAAACGCCTTGCAGAACTCCATAATATTAACACCGTGCTGACCCAGTGCAGGACCAACAGGAGGACTTGGGTTAGCTTTACCGGCTGCAACCTGCAGCTTGATATAAGCCAGTACTTTCTTAGCCATATTTTACTCCTTGGGTAATAACGCCTGGTAACTGGACCCGGCTTCCCTGGCGCTGAGCCATGAAGACATCAGCGACTTTTTATATAAAGGCATATCTTTTTCAGACATACCCACCAAATTCTATCGAAGTCGCTTTTATAACTTGCGACCTGTCTCTTGCAACTTTTTAACCCTTCTCTACCTGAGAGAATTCGAGTTCTACTGGAGTCGAGCGACCAAAGATGGAAACCGCAACACGAACCCGGCTTTTTTCATAGTTCACTTCTTCTACCGTACCGGTAAAGTCATTGAACGGACCATCAGTAACCCTGACCATTTCGCCAGGCTCATAAACTGTTTTATGGGAAGGCTTATCAACCGTTTCTTCCAGACGGTTCAAAATTTCATTCACTTCGCGCTGTGTAATTGGTGCCGGTTTTTCAGCAGTACCACCAATGAAACCCATAACCCTTGGCGTATCTTTTACCAGATGCCAGGTATCGTCATTAAGCACCATCTGTAGCAGAACATATCCGGGGAAAAACTTACGCTCACTTTTCCTCTTCTGACCACCACGCATTTCCAGTACTTCTTCAATCGGAACCATAACTTCGCCAAACAAATCTTTTTGCGGCGAAAGACTGATTCTCTCTTCAAGCGCCTGCTTTACCTTGCGCTCATAGCCGGAATAAGCATGTACCACATACCAGCGTTTTTCATTCTCTGTTGCCGACATACCTGCGCCTTCTATTATTTCTTCTGCCAATTCGCTCACATCCTGCTGCAATAAATTTTGATTAACTAAACAAGAGTTTTTCTGTTTAGCCAATAATCAGGGCAATAAGCCAACTCAGAAACGAGTCCAGCCCCCACAAAATTATTGCCACAATAATGACCACAACAACAACGATTAACGTGGTCTGGGTAGTTTCTGCCCGAGTCGGCCAGACTACCTTGCGGATTTCGCTTCTTGCTTCCATACACAGCGAAACAAAAGCACTTCCCTTACTGGTCTGTGAAGCAATCCAGCCGGCAATACCAGCAAGAACCAACAAACCAATAACGCGATAAAGCATGGATTCAGCAGCAAAATAACTATTACCGTAGACACCGGCAGCAACCAACACTGCTACGATGACCCACTTCAATGAATCCAGCTTGTACTCAGACTGTTTAACCTTGTCATTCATTTAAATGAACTATTGCCTCTAACGTTCACTGCAACCAAACTAATCATTACAATTATAGCTGCCTGTCACTGCCGATATGGCAGGCCAGGAGGGAATCGAACCCCCAACCTGCGGTTTTGGAGACCGCCGCTCTGCCAATTGAGCTACTGGCCTAAATTTTTTCCTGACCAGCGTTGAAGCCCGGCCGGACAACCATTCAAACAATTGCTCTTAAGACGACTAAGCCGAGGTAACTTTTCAGCAACCTCGGCTTAAGCTTACTGCTTGAAATTGTTTACTCGATTATTTTTGAAACAACGCCGGCACCTACAGTTCGTCCACCTTCACGAACCGCAAAACGCTGACCTTCTTCCATAGCAATCGGGTTGATCAACTCTACTTTCATTTTGATATTGTCACCAGGCATTACCATCTCAACACCTTCCGGCAATTCAACAGCACCTGTTACATCAGTAGTTTCAAAGTAAAACTGTGGGCGATAGCCCTTGAAGAATGGAGTATGACGACCACCTTCATCTTTAGACAGTACGTAAACTTCACCTTCGAACTTGGTGTGAGGAGTGATGCTGCCTGGAGCTGCCAGTACCTGACCACGCTCTACGTCTTCACGCTTGGTACCACGCAGGAGAACACCTACGTTTTCACCGGCACGACCTTCATCGAGCAATTTACGGAACATTTCAACACCAGTACAGGTAGTTTTCTGTGTATCCCTGATACCAACGATCTCAATTTCTTCGCCGACTTTTACAATACCGCGACCAATTCGGCCTGTTACCACAGTACCACGACCGGAGATTGAGAATACGTCTTCGATTGCCATCAGGAATGGCTTGTCAATATCACGCTCAGGCTCTGGGATATAAGTGTCCAGGGCTTCTACCAATTTCTTGACAGCAGTGGTGCCCATTTCATTATCGTCTTTACCTTCCAGCGCCATCAGGGCTGAACCGATAATTACAGGAGTATCATCACCTGGGAATTCATACTGATCAAGCAGTTCACGAATTTCCATTTCAACCAGTTCCAGCAGCTCTTCATCGTCAACCATATCGGCTTTGTTCATGAAAACTACAATATAAGGAACGCCAACCTGACGACTCAGCAGGATATGCTCACGAGTCTGAGGCATGGGGCCATCAGCAGCAGAACATACCAGGATCGCTCCATCCATCTGGGCAGCACCAGTAATCATGTTTTTCACATAGTCAGCATGGCCCGGGCAGTCAACGTGGGCATAATGGCGGTTAGAAGAATCATACTCCACATGAGAAGTAGAAATTGTGATACCACGCTCTCTTTCTTCCGGCGCATTATCAATCTGGGCGAAATCTCGCGTTTCACCACCGAATTCTTCTGCACATACACGTGTTAATGCTGCGGTAAGTGTTGTTTTACCATGGTCAACGTGACCAATTGTACCAACGTTTACGTGTAGCTTACTTCTTTCAAATTTTTCCTTCGCCATCGAAATGCCTCCGATTTATAGTCAATATTGCTAACTGAATTTGTTTGCCTGGATACTCAAGAAATTATGAAAATATCCCCGTCTTCTTTTTTACTCGTTAAAACTTTTTCTTTTCTTTCTATCTATCTATCTAACTATGCACTGTGCGCCAGAATCTGGTGCTCACATCCGGAGTTGAACCGGAGACCTCATCATTACCAATGATGCGCTCTACCAACTGAGCTATGCGAGCATCGTATGCCTAGTTGATTAACGGGTCGTCAACCTGAACTCCCAAGCCCTTCTCTTCCCATCTCTACCAATGAAATATAATTTCATCAGCAAGTATCCATAACATAACCAATAAAGCCGTTATAACTATGGAGCGGGTAGCGGGAATCGAACCCGCATCATCAGCTTGGAAGGCTGGGGTTCTACCATTGAACTATACCCGCAAATCCTTCTCAAACACTCGCCTACCAGTTTCCTACCAGGCTCGCAAAACAAAAAACAGAGGACCAAAAACTCCCGTTGGAAGAGTTCTTCGTCCACTGTTTTCTGTATATCTTTGCCACCAGGTCTGCAGAAATTCTGACTGGTGGAGGGGGGTGGATTTGAACCACCGAAGCTTGCGCGTCAGATTTACAGTCTGATCCCTTTGACCACTCGGGAACCCCTCCAACAAAGCATCAGACGTATTTCAACCACCTGGCTCTACACAGAGCGGGGCATTTTAGGGGAATCACTGGCCTGATGCAATCGTTTCGCAAGGTTTTTCTATTACTTCCAACTCCAGGCCACCTGAGAGCAAGTCAAGTAATTCTGAGCCTTCCAGCAATACCTGGGACAAACCCTCAATAGTGACCCAAATCTCATTGCTGATTGTGACTATATCTTCAATGGATGTAGCAAAACCCTGGCCTGCGAGGCTTTCCTGAAGCCCCAGAGCCAGCTCTTGCTGGCTGAACAAGCCGAGAGAAATACCACCAGAAAACTCGCCTGTTGTAATGATAAAGCTCTCTATATTGTTCTGCTGAAGCTCATTCAGAGTCTGGCGAGCCGCGGTATCGGAAATAAAAGGTGGCATATAGACACGATAATTCACTGTTTCCTCAGTAGGAAGCAACTCAGCTCTGGCTTGTAGCCCCCTCTCCAACAAGGCAGTAACAAGGAAATCACTCTCATCCGTATTATTAAAAACACCTAGTGAAATACAACTGGATGGCTCTTTTTGCTCTGTCAGCTCTGACTGCTCAGAAAGCGGGGCGGGCCTCACCTCACTTAACAGCTGTAAAGTACGGGAAGCCTGACGGCTGGGGGCTCGCACCATGAGGTTATTTTGCTTCTGGGGATAATAGAAATTCCATCCCATGTAGGAAAGGTTAGCGAGTAACAGCAAAACGGCAAAAGTACGCATACTTTGTTTTATATTGAACCAGGTGTTTTATCCATACCATATATAGCCATTATAATTGCCTTGCGCGGATATTTTTTTCTTACAGCTATATAAAGAAGTAAAAAGAAAGAAGTGAAAACAAGATAAACGCGTCTTGAAAGCAACCGGCTGCAAAAATCAATGCTCATTATGGCAAGGCGATAGCCAGGCCTTCCAGCACCAGATCTTTTTCAACCACATGTGGCCAGCGAAGATGCTTGCTCAATAGCTCGGCATCGCCCCCGGTAAGAAACCATTGCGGATTATTTTCCTTATCAGGAATTTTCCCTGCCTTTTCATCTGCCCCGGTTTTACTCTCCAGGTAGCAACGATCAGCAAACCCTGTGAGCATAGCCACGATTCCACTGGTAATCGCTGCCTGGGTGCTATTGCCGGGAACTGGAGAGGTCCACTGTTCAAAAGAAATTTTCAGCGCCGGCGTTTTTCGAGCCAGACTCTCCTGCATCAAATACAAACCAGGGACTATATATCCGCCCTGATGGAGTCCGTCTGCATCAAGCCAGTCAAAGGTGGCGGCACTGCCACAATCAAGAATACAACATGCCTCCTGAGCTCTTTTATAGGCTGCGAGCATGGCCAGCCAGCGGTCCACCCCCATGCTAGTAATATCCGTATAGGAATTAGTAACCCCGCCACAGCAATCTTCTACCACCGCAAATTCCGCCTCAAGATGCCATTTTTCCCGCAACCAATCTGACAGCATGTCCTGGAAGCCAGCACCCCTGACTGAGGACACACGCGCCCTGGTCAAGCTATTCCCTGGCTGGCTGCGCAAACTGGAAAACACTTTATCCAGCATAGGAAAGCCAGCGTCTGCTTCAGCTAATAGCCGGGTATTTGTTGCATTGCCTGCGATGACTGCCTGTTGATGAGCATCTATAACGCGCCACTTTATTCTGCTGTTGCCAGCATCTATTTCAAGAATCATTTAAGGCCGACTTCCTGAGGCTCACTTCACCTCCATTAATCACTTGCATGCCCTGGCTTGTTTCCAGCAATAACGCACCTGTTTCAGAGATTCCTCTGGCAATACCCTGCACACTGGATCGAGTCGTCACCAGTTCAACCTGCTGATCTTTCATAACATCATTATCCTGCCACTCGGCAATAAAACTCTTTAATCCATTATTCTCAAATTCTTTAAGAGCGGACATTATATGGCACACCACCTGACTCACCAGAAGGTTTCGATTCATGGCTTTTCCTGTCACCTGATACAAATCAGTCCAGGGCTGGCTGACCTGCTCCATGGACTCAGGCTGGTTTCTGACATTAATGCCGACACCAATGGTTAACTGGCAGATACCTGAAATATCACCACTGATTTCCAGCAATATGCCGGCCAGCTTCCTGCCTTCAACAAGAATGTCATTAGGCCACTTAACGCCCATCCCTGGAACCTTCAGCTCCCTGAGGGCACGGATGATGGCCAATCCAACCGCCAGAGTAAGGCCTTCCGTTGCTATCACACCGGTATCAATCAGGCGCACCATAGTGAGATATATATTCTGCCCAAAAGGACTTATCCACTGGCGCCCTCGCCTGCCTTTTCCATCACTTTGCTGCTCGGCCAGATGAATGGAATATTGTCCCGGTTGCAGAGATAGTTTGCCTTGCTGGATCAAACGCATGGCATGGCTGTTGGTGGAATCAATAGTATCGAGTATTTCCAGCTGCAAAATGGAACTCCTGGTGCCATCAGGTATTCCAGCATAAATCCTTGATGACTCCAGAAGGGTTAACGGGTATTTGAGCTTATAGCCCTTTCCGCGCACAGCATGGACTTCCAGACCCAGCTCGGCGAACTTGCAGATGTTTTTCCAGATTGCCGATCGGCTTATACCAAGCTGTCTTCCAAGTTCAGAGCCCGAGTGAAACCTCCCATCAGAGAGAATACCTATTAATGGAAGCAATGAACCAGTCGTGGTCATAGTTTTGAAATGTCTCGTGAAAAGCTGGAAGTATCTCGCAAAAAAAATCCGGAAAGCCAGGCTGTCCGGATTTTATGCTGTTATATGCTGGCCGTTAAGCCAACAGTCGCTTTACATGTCATAACCCCGTTCATCATGCAGGACGATATCCAGACCGACAGATTCTTCTTCTTCAGTGACACGCAATCCGGTAAGTCCAATCACTATCTTCAAAACAATGTAGGTTAATACTGCAGTGTAAATCAGCGTAGCAGTAATACCGGTAAGCTGCACTACCAACTGACTTCCCATCGTCATGCCTTCAGCATATCCCTGCCCACTTAATATACCCAGACCCGCAGAGGCAAATATTCCCGCCAGAAAGGTTCCCAGAATGCCTCCAACACCATGAACAGGAAAGACATCCAGTGAATCATCAATTTTGAATGTATTCTTTATCAGCTGGGTGGCGAAGAAACAGACCACACCTGCAGTAAGGCCAATAATCAGCGCCCCGCCGGGACCAACAAATCCGGAAGCCGGCGTGATCGTACCCAAGCCTGCAACCATTCCTGTTACCACACCAAGAACGGAGGCCTTGCCGTACTTAATTCTCTCCATCAATATCCAGGACAATGAACCGGCCGCTGCAGAAATATGTGTAACCAGCATTGCCATGGACGCATTGCCATCTGCAGCCAGCGCACTACCGCCATTAAATCCAAACCAGCCCACCCAGAGCATGCCGGCACCGGTTACCGTCATTGTCATATTATGCGGTGGCATTGGCGTCTTGCCAAACCCGCTACGGGAACCGATAACCACTGCGCACACCAGGGAAGCCACACCGGCAGTTATGTGAACTACCGTACCTCCAGCAAAATCCAGCAAGCCCATTTCAAAAAGCCAGCCACCCTCAGCCCACACCCAATGTGTTATTGGGGCGTACACCAGTAACAGCCAAAGCACACTGAACAACATAACACCGCTGTATTTAACACGCTCAGCAAAGCCACCAAAAATCAGGGCAGGCGTTATAACGGCAAAAGTCATTTGAAAGAGCGCGAAAAGTGATTCCGGAATAGTGCCTGAAGTCGTTTCTTCGTGCACATTGGCAAAAAGAATATTGCTAAATCCACCAATAAAACCATTACCTTCGCTAAAGGCAAGACTGTAACCTAATATTAGCCACACCAGGGAAGCCACACAGGTGATTGAGAAACATTGCATCAATACTGAAAGCACATTACGAACACGAACCAGGCCACCATAAAAAAGTGAAAGGCCGGGGATGGTCATAAAAAGGACCAAGGCCGTGGATGTCATTATCCAGGCAGTATCTGCACCATCAATTTCCTGAGCCATGGAAATTGTTGGGATTAATAGCAGCAGGAATACACTCAAGCCCCTGGCTAGTGATTTTTGAAACATGACACCCCCTTAAAGAATTATTGTATTTTTTTATTTTGGCCAAGCCTGGAACGGTTTTTTTAAATCAGACCTTTTTTGAGGCGCTCGCACCAACAGGGAGCATAAAAGAAATGCCTATGGGAGACAAGACCAAGTCAGCATGGGACAGAGCTTGCAAGGTGCTGTTTTGTTAAAGCTTATGCTCTATATCTTTCCTGGTTTGAGCTCATATTACGCTGGTATTTTAGCCGCTTTTCCAAGAATCGGGCTTTTCAGGCCTTCAATTATGAAAACCCCAAGTACCCTCATAACACAATACTCAAGCATGCTTTCCCTGAACCTGCTCAGGAAAGGCTGTACTTACTCATACCGGTATAAGCCGTGTATGGGTGCAAATAATGACTTTTGTGCACTCTATTGGTGCGAGCGCCTTCCAATTCACTGGGGAGGATAGCACTCATAACAATAACTATTTGATTATAATGTGTTTTTTATTTTTGGCATGGCGATTGCTACGTTAGGTTTATCGCGGCTTTTTGGTGATGAACGCTTCATCTCATTACCTCTGGCTTCGAAATTAGAAACTCAGAACTGGACATGCCAAAAGCAACATATCTGCTCACTGGCGAAGTTTTTGCTCTGACTTATTCAGTTGATTTTGGACTGTGAGACTTTTCCCGGCTATGCCTGCTTGTAATTGAGATCAGGTAAATAGCCCGAACGATGTACTAGGAGAATCAAATGAAAATGATCAATGCGATTATCAAGCCATTCAAGCTTGATGACGTCAGGGAGGCCCTGTCAGAAATTGGAGTTCAGGGAATTACCGTTACTGAAGTGAAAGGATTTGGACGCCAGAAAGGCCACACTGAGCTTTATCGAGGTGCGGAATATGTAGTTGATTTCCTCCCCAAGTTAAAAGTGGAAGTAGTAGTGAAAGACAGCGCTCTTGAACAGACTATCGAAACAATTTCGAAGGCTGCCAACACTGGCAAAATTGGAGACGGCAAGATTTTTGTTTCTACTATAGAAGAAGCAATCCGTATTCGCACCGGTGAAACCGGCGATGACGCCATCTAATTTAATTAGAAAATTATACTGAGCTTTCAGGAGGGCTAAGTATGCAAAATGAAATTTTTGAACTACAGTACGCAATGGACACCTTTTACTTTCTGGTATCGGGTGCTCTCGTTATGTGGATGGCTGCCGGATTCGCAATGCTTGAAGCTGGTCTGGTCCGAGCCAAGAACACCACTGAAATTCTAACCAAGAACGTGGCATTGTTTGCCATTGCCTGCACCATGTATCTGATCTGCGGTTACGAGATCATGTATGACGGTGGTTATTTCCTAAGTGGAGTAACAACTGTTGCACAAATGGACGATGCTGCCGTTGCCGCAATCCTCGAAGCTTCCAACGAAGCCGGATTCGCTGACATGGGCGAGTATGCAGGTGCCTCTGACTTTTTCTTCCAGGTTGTGTTTGTTGCTACAGCCATGTCGATTGTATCAGGTGCGGTTGCTGAACGCATGAAGCTCTGGGCATTCCTTACTTTTGCAATTGTCATGACCGGTTTAATCTACCCAATGGAAGGTAGCTGGACCTGGAACGGTGATTCTGTATTTGGTATTTATGCACTGGATTATGCCGACTATGCCGGTTCAGGCATCGTGCATCTGGCTGGTGCTGCTGCAGCTCTGGCTGGCGTGTTACTGCTCGGCCCACGTAAAGGCAAGTATGGCGCAGACGGTTCTGTGCATCCGATCCCAGGTGCAAACCTGCCACTGGCTACACTGGGTACCTTCATCCTCTGGATGGGATGGTTCGGTTTCAACGGCGGATCTACTCTGAAACTGGGTGGTATCGGTGTTGCCAACGAAGTTGCTAACGTATTCCTGAACACCAATGCTGCGGCAGCTGGCGGCCTGATTGGCGCCCTGATTGTTGCGCGCATCCTGTTCGGTAAAGCTGACCTGTCCATGGTTCTTAATGGCGCTCTGGCTGGCCTGGTTGCCATCACTGCAGATCCGGCTTCTCCTGGTCCCCTGATGTCTACTATCGTTGGTCTGGTTGGTGGCGTGATCGTAGTCTTCAGCATCCTGTTCTTTGACAAGATCAAGATTGATGATCCGGTTGGCGCCCTTTCTGTTCATGGTACCGTTGGTATATTCGGCGTAATGGTAGTGTGTGTAACAGGTGGAGCCTCTGTAGGTGGACAGCTTGTTGGCCTGCTTACTATCTTCGTCTGGGTCTTTGTTACCAGCCTGATTACCTGGTTTATTATCAAGGCAATCATGGGTATCCGAGTCTCTGAAGAAGAAGAGTACGAAGGTGTTGACCTTGCCGAATGCGGTATGGAAGCCTATCCAGAGTTTGTTAGCCAGAACTAGATTCTCCGGTTAAAACAAGCTCAAACAAAAAGCGCCACAATAGTGGCGTTTTTTTTATGCCCTGAAATTATCAGGAACTGTTTATTTTATTATCTGTCGGACCCTTCTCCCTCACCGTCGGTGCGACCCAATGTTGATCCATCTTGCAATATCACACCAACATACAAACCCCCCTGGCTGCCATCATTGAGGGTGATCGCATTTCGCAGAGGGTTGGCAAATACTGTCACCTTTTCGCCAGGACTAACGGAGCTGCGCTTCCACCCCTGATTAATGAGTACATTGGGAGCGGTCATTTCTATTGTCCAAAGGCCGTCTGGCGCACCTTCCACTGTTCCCTCAAGTTTGAAAGAGGCATGGGGATTTATCCATCTGACCTGAGTCACTTCGCCTTCGATCTTTACCACGATTTCGCTATCAAATGCCGCGGTGGAGTGATGTGCAGTCACGGGTACAGCAAGCAAAGCCAGCGCCGCGGCGCTGGAGTACACAACATTATGTAAATATTTTAGTGATTTCATTTCCTGTTCCTGATGCAAAATATATTAACTAAAGTACTTTTCTGACTATGGTTTACCTTGTCAAACCATCCTGACCGGCCTGCGTACTCGGCAGATTGTCATTAAGATCTGGCAGACATTCAACCTCGCCAATATCCGTGTAATCAACCCTTAACCAGCGTTTGGTATTGCGCCATTCCCCTTTCCAGCCATTGGGGTCTGTCATGATATGTTCAATTTCCAGTACTTCGCCATTTTCCAGAAGTCGCATTCTTTCCTGCATACGAAAATCTTCAGAAATCGGAATACCGGTATCTATAAAGTGATTATAGGTTTCAATATAACGAGAATTCACAACTAGTTCATCACCTTCCCAGTGACCAATAGACTCACCGTTGTAGGAGTAAATGACGAGATCAGGATCAGAATAATCGCGTCCATCAAGGAATATTTGTCTGAAGCTGTTATTAAAATTTGACACCATATAAATCACGGTCGGTAACTGGATCATGGCAATGGGCCATACACGGGTCATTATCATGGGGATGCCGGCAGGAAAACACTGACCGATAGCATCCCGAAAAGGACGACCTTCCGCTCTGGCTCGCTGACCTTCTTCAAAATCCAGCTTTGCCTGACCAATAAATTCGGGGTAAGGGGGGCCATACATGAAGTTGGAAAAACCTTCACTGAGATCTACAAACCAGGTGCCGGTGAGATCAAAAGCTGGCGCCGGACGCTCCTTGGCCAGATTTTCCGGTGCGAGAGCACCCAGCTGTCCCGGATGTTGCGGAATCATGCGGCTTAATTGTTCTCTGCGTTCGTCTGCAGTCTGTGCCAGGATACTCGAGGACAAAAAAAGCGAGAGCAGTAATACTGATATCTTTTGAAAACTTTTGAATTGCATGCTTTCCCCTGAAAATACACGAATAAGACCAACACTAAAAAAACGACCTTCAAGCCCTGTAAATCTATCGGCCTTTTGTTATATCCACAGAGAATAAAAGCCTTTCATCAGGATGTCTATTATTAGTGAAGATTCCACATGCGAAAGTTGAGATCAAACGCTATAATTCAACACCTCAAATTATCTGCAGACATGTCATTCACCCAATGGCTAAAAAGAACAAAAAAAACAGAAACAAAAATACCAACACGTCAGGATCCGGTAATTCTGCTGTTGCAAGCGCTATAGTCAGAAGAAAACCTGAAATCCCGGTATTTTGGATAGCCCTTACTATTCCACTAATTTGCGTGGTTGGTGCATGGACGTTCCCCCCGGTGGCGACACCAATGGAATTGAAATCCTATGCTTCGCAAATTTATGTGTCGGGCCTGTTGCTCCTCTGGCTGTGGATGCAGAAAAAGCAATCGGACTTAAGCCTCACGTTTTCCCCTACTCGAATATGCTTTGGCCTGCTCTTTCTGGCAGGTACCCTGTCAATTCTTTGGGCACACAATCCTGATTTCTGGGTTTATAAATGGAACAAATGGTATGTCGGTTTTGCCATGTTTCTCTTTGGGGTAAACATTTCCCAAAATGAGAAAAATCTTGACACCATAATCAACATGGCAATTTTGGGGGGATTAATAACCGCCTTAATTGGCATAGCGCAGTATTTATTTAACTACAATGGCATCCCCCAAACCTCTCCTCCTTCATCCACATTTGGTAATGGCAATATGGCCGGGCAGGTAATGGTGCTGACAATACCCTTGCCTTTATATTTTCTGTTCAAGGAAAGGCTTACATCTGGCAAGGCCTGGTACTATGCCTTTGCGCTGTGCATTTTACTGACCTACACCTTTTACACCCGAACCCGCGCTGTCTGGATGGCGACTGCTTTCGAGGCGGTTTTAATTGGCATTTTTATCTTTGCCGACAAAAACAAAAGAAAGCAGTGGCTTTACTGGAATAAGGAAAAAACCAGAGCTTCCTTATTTGCCCTTGCTGCATTTTTTCTACTTATTAATTTTAACAGTGCTGGCTTCAATCCCTTCTGGGAAGTCGCCATGTTCGAGCTATCCTCGATAGTAGTAAATATTAATGCCAATGCCATTGATTCTGGCGGCGAGCGTTATCTGATCTGGAGCAGCGCTATTGAAATTATCAAGGACTACCCCGTATTTGGTACGGGTTTGGGTAATTTTTTTGAGGCGGCGAACAACGGCAAATACTTGCACTACAGGATCCTGGGTGTGCAACGGGTTCATAATGATGTTATCGAACTCACAGTAGAGCTTGGCATGCTGGGACTTGCTGCCTTGCTGATGATAATTATTGCCATGTGTATGCTGATATATAAATTGATCCTGAGAAGCGAGGGCAGTAAACGCTGGTTATTTTCCCTTCTGGTCATTTCTGTTACGGGAAGCATGTTTAATTCCCAGTTAAGTTTCCCCTATCAATTACCGGTGCCTATTACCCTCATGCCTTTCTTTGTTGCATTGATAATAAAAGGTTCTGAAGATATTGAAGAAAATACATTTTCCATCTCATTGAAGCCCTGGTTTAACAAGTTGTCCCTGGTCCTTGGCTCAGTTGTCTTTATTTTTTTTACGGTAAATGATCTGCTCTGGCTACGTGACATGAGTGATTTGAACAGGATTGTAAAAAATCAATTAACCGATACTATCTGGAAGCCCATAAACCCCATTTATAACCAGGTTTATATAACTGCAACAAGAAGCATTCATCAGGCAGTAAAAGGACAGAATAGAGGGGTATTTAGCCAGAACATCATCAAACCTTTCATAGATTACTGGCCTGATACATTGGCACATCAGACCATGTCTGCAGAAAACTACTTACAACAAGGGAATTTTGAACAGGCTGAATACTGGGCATTGAAAATGGCTGAGTCCCAGATGGACGATTCCTATTTCAGTGAATTCTACCTGATGGATATTTATCAAAGAGCCGGGGATATTGAAAAATACAGACAACTTTATGATTCGTTCAAAATGAACCCCGAATCCTCACTGAGTCAGCATCCAAACACCTATAATATGCTGCATAGCATGTCGATTAATTTACAGGACTATGGCATGACGACGCATTATTTTGACAAGTATCTGGAATATTTTGGTGAGTTCGCACCGGTTCTTGCCAACCAGGCGGTTTTTTATCTCAACAACGGCTTGGTGGCCGAGGCAATTCCCTTAATGCGCCGATCACTTGAATTAAATCCATCTCTGTCTCTGGCCGGCCAGTTTCAGCAGGTAATGGCGCAAAACTCTGATCTTTAAAACTAATAAGAACTACTGAATTTCTACCAGACCTATTCTGTTGGAACTACTCTGATGAATCAGAAGATTACCTTCTCTGGTCACCCACATATTTCTGACAATGCCGACACCGGAAGGGATAGCCCAGCTCTGAAAGTCTTCAGTTTCCGGGTCAAAACGCACCAGAGCATCGGGTCGCATACCTGACTCGTTGTACCAGATCTTGTCATCAATTACCGCCAGGGCATAGGGGTGAGAGGTCGGGCCACTGGGGGAATCCCATTGTTGAATAGCGCCGGTTGCGGGATCCAGACGACCGATTTTTCCTTGTGTGGAATTGACGAACCAGACTATCCCCTTGCTATCCAGACCAAGTCGTCTGATCCTCGATGCTTCATCAGGAACCTCGTAATAACGCAACTCCATGGATTCCGGGTCCATTGCACCAATCTTGTTAGTACCGTTAAAGGCAACCCACACAGTACCGTTTGCTGCTACCTGGATACCATAGGGGCGTGGCTCAGAAATCACCTCTGTTAACTCGCCACTTTCAGGATCAAGGCGACCCAGCATACCCGCCCCCTGTGCCGTGAAATATAAATTTCCATTGGGGTGAAACGCCGCTGAATGAGGATCTCGGGCTTGCGTTGGATATTCAGTTATCAAACCCGTGTCCGGATCAAGTCTGCCAATAGTGCCGTTACTATTCCCTGTGTACCATATATTGCCGTCTTCATCAGGCACAATACTATGAGGCCTGGCTGCCAGAGGCAGCTTGTACTCATTCATTTCACCAGTAAGCGGATCGAGCCTTCCCACCAGACTCGCCCACATGCCAGTCCACCAGATGGAGCCATCAGGCGCTTCAATGGGATCCCTGGCTCGCTGGCCCAATGTTGGCACCATCCATTCCCTGATATTAATCTTTGTATCGCCGGTAATCAGTGTGGGTCGCTGCGTCTCGTCCGCGGGGAAATGTTCAGCCAGATAGTCAGCAATAGTGGCTGACTGCGCTTCTGACAAATTCACCATCGCAGAGAAAACATGCTCCCATTCATCAGCTGTGTCATATCCGGCAGATCGCACAATGTTGAACGAACTGTGACAGCTATAGCAAGCTATTTCGATCAACTGTTTGCCATTCCCCTCTGGAAGCTGGGGAACCTGAAACTGAGGAGGTTGCGCCTGAACAACATTGGCGTAGAAGAAAGTTACTATCAGAAGTATTTTACGAATCATGGGCTATTCTCCAGATGTCCGGATCATCGACGTAATTACTTTACCTGATAACATGAGATCATAAAATCTGTTGTCAGGTAAATACCGACAATTCGCCAATCTCCATGAATCCAGGGATGCGTATTTAGTCAGGAGAATTCTCTACAGGCATAAAAAAGGCCGGTTGGAATAACCAACCGACCTTAATCACATTAGTTGTAAAACCAGCTAAATCAGGCGAGAGCTTCTTTAGTAGTTTTAACAATAGCTGCCGCAACAGCATAAGGGCAGGCATTGGAAGCTGGACGACGGTCTTCCAGACGACCTTTCCAGCCATCTTCTACTGTGCCAATTGGAATACGGATGGAAGCTCCACGGTCAGAGACACCATAACTGAATGCATCGATAGACTGAGTCTCATGCTTACCTGTCAGACGCTGGTCATTATGGGCACCATAAACGCTGATGTGACGTTCAATGTTCTTACCAAACTCTTCACAGATTTTAGTGAAAACATCCTGATCGCCAGAATCCCTCATTGGACCATTGGAGAAATTGGCATGCATACCTGAGCCATTCCAGTCGGTATCACCAAGAGGTTTTGGATGCCATTCGATGGCCATGCCATACTTTTCTGCAGTCCTTTCCAACAAGTAACGACCAAGCCAGGTTTCATCACCGGCGCGGGCAGCACTTTTGGCAAATACCTGGAATTCCCACTGACCAGCGGCTACTTCTGCGTTAATACCTTCAACATTGAGGCCCGCTTCAAGACACAGGTCCAGATGCTCGTCGATCATGGCACGGCCATAGGCATTTCTGGCGCCTACTGAGCAGTAGTAAGGACCCTGGGGACGAGGATAGCCTGCATGAGGAAAGCCGGGAGGCAGGTTAGTATCGGGATCCCAGAGGAAATATTCCTGCTCAAATCCAAACCAGAAATCCTCATCGTCGTCATCAATCTTGGCACGGCTGTTGGTTGAATGAGGAGTACCATCAGCATTCAGTACTTCAGTCATAACCAGGTAACCATTGGCACGGTCAGGGTCTGGAATTATGCAAACCGGCTTCAGCAGACAATCTGAATCACCACCTTCTGCCTGTCCGGTTGAGCTACCGTCAAATGACCACATTGGACATTCTTCAAGAGTACCGCCGAAGTCAGATCTGACCATGGTCTTGCTTCTCAGGCCCTGTGTTGGTACGTCACCATCGAGCCATATATATTCCAATTTGGATTTCATGTGTTCTATTCTCCTAACATGTTTTTATAGGTTGAGTACTCCATTATGCAATTTGTATACCTAAGTAGTGTTTTGTCACATAACGGTGCAGAAAAGCGCTCAAGTGTACCTCAGCAGGTGGCTCTGCAAAAGATTAAACTGCTAAAAACCATTGTTTCCGGGCACCAGAGTTATTTTCATGAAAAAAAATAGAAATCACTCCACAACAAACCGAAAAACAGGCTTGCACTTTTTTGAGCAAATCAAGCACCATAATGGATCAAATATGCCCCATATTGGTGCTTTAGTCCTTAAAGACACAAAGGAAACGATCTGTCAGAATAGGCAGAAATAGACGCATACCGTACCAAATTTTACTCATTGCCATCTCAGCACTATCATTCACTTTTTTCGCTACTGCTTGAACTACTATGTCGAAGTTTCCAGAATTCCAGGTTAAAGAATACGCAAACGTTTATAAGGAAGATACGGACAAGCCACTACCTGCCAAGATAGATCATAGTTTGCGCTATGCCTTTTTCTCTACGATTGCCAAGGGCGGAAAGTCTCTGATCAAATCCTGCAAGGATATGCAGCTGGGCCGCTTTGTCTGCTACAAAACACTAAAACCCGAGTTTGCTGACGACCCAATCGAACAGCAGCGTTTGCTCAGGGAAGCCAGAGTCTCAGCGATGCTGCAGCATCCAAATACACTACCAACCTATGAACTGGGCCGAGACAATAACGGTAATTATTATTTCACCATGAAACTGGTTCATGGTTATACCCTGCGTGAAATCCTTGATTATCGAGATCGTTATGACCTCACCCAGTTAACCGATGTCATCATTCAGGTAGGGCATGCCCTTGAGTATGCCCACTGTCATGGTGTACTACACAGGGATATCAAACCGGAAAATATTCTGGTGGGTCCATTTGGAGAAGTAATTCTGATGGATTGGGGGCTGGCTAAAGTATGGGATATTCAGGGCTCAGAAGAGCAACTGGGAGAAGGCTTGCCACTGAATACCGGGGATATCAGTATCACTGGGCAGGCCAAACTCCAGGGCACAATCTGCTATATGTCACCAGAGCAAATCAAAAAAGACCCCGCAATAGATGCCAGAACGGATATTTACAGCCTGGCCGCTATCATTTATGAAATTCTTGCCGGAACCACAGCGACCCAGGGTGAAACCATGGACGCCCTGGTAAGAAGTACGCTTGAGGATGTACCAAAGCCACCTTCAGAAATCGTTAATTACTATATTCCGGAAATCCTTGAATCAGTGACACTTCGCTGCCTGCAAAAGGACCCGGCCGAGAGAATCCAGACCATGAGGGAAATGATACGTTTGCTACAGGAAGCCATCCGCGTGGAATAGCCGAACTGACTAGGTTAACTCGGCTATAGCAACCGTGATATTGTCTCTGCCACCCTGCCCTTTGGCCAGCTCGATCAAGGCGTCAATGCCTTTTTCACGATCGTCTCCTGCCGCGACCAGGGCTTCAAGTATTCTTTCTTCACTCACCAGGTCACTCAAACCATCTGAACAGGCCAGCAATAATTCGCCTTTATGTATTTCTGCCTCATCACCATCAGGCCGGGTATAAGGATTGTTTCCAAGCATGCGGCTAAGAATGCTTTTCTTGTAGCTTTCTCCGACTTCTCCCCTGGCCAGCATCTCCTGATACAAGGTGTGATCAGTGCTTAGCTGGGTCAACCGCTTCGCTTCGCAATTAATGAGAAAAGTTCTTGAGTCTCCCATCCAGGCGAAATTAGCCACCTCATCACCAATATAGGCACAGGACAGTGTAGTGCCCATTTTACTGCCGGAATGATGCTTTTTCTTATAGGCGATAACTTGTTGGTTCGCAAAAGTGATACTGTCCATCAACGTCTGGGTTATGTCTGAAGTATCCTGAAGGTAGTCTTCCCTGGTGAGGTACTGGTAACAACTTTCCACAGCGAGACGGCTGGCTACTTCACCATACTCATAACCGCCGGCACCATCGGCCACAATAATCAGGCGATTATCCGGATCAATGAAAAAATAATCTTCATTATTGGTTCTGACTAAACCGACATCAGTCTTGGCATAAATTTCTAGCATAAATAAAATAAATTGCGCTAAAAGAGTATTGCTCAATAATACTTTATTGGCTCAAAGCTGAAATTGATTCAGCACTAACAACCTAGTAGCGAAATGTTTTTGTATATTTAAGAGCAATCTCTGATTTTTCCCGACTTAAGCGGGAGAACGTACCTTCAGAGTCAAAGTTATAGTTTATAACGATAAACAGATCTTCACCTGCCTCCGGGTTCCAGCGTAATCGGCTATTTATACCAACCGAATTTGACGCGTTATCAAACTGTACCAGATTTACCCAGGACCATTTGGAATTAAACGCGTAATTGGCATTTGCTGTAACCTGACGCACGACAAAATCGCCATAGGGAAGTTTAATATCCTGGTAACTATAACTGAGATTCAGAAAAAAATGTTCATCAGGTCGCCATTCCAATCCGGTGCCATACTGCCTGCGATCGCCGTCATAAAACTCACCAATATTAAAACTGACAAAAGGGGCAAAGTTTCGTTGGTTGGAAATTTCAATCTGCCCATTAATATTCATGAAACTGTATTTGCCCGCAGGGATGACAATTCCTGGTCTTATTTGAAAATCTCTTGCCAGGCCTTCTCTACTTCTGCCTACGCCCAGTCCGATCTGGTCACCGCGATGTGTATTTAGATTAATAATACGTGTGAAAAAATTCTCACTGACCAATTCACCGGTAGCCAAATCGCGGTCATGGGTAAAACGCCCAAATATATTGTATGTTCTTAACAGGGGATTGTTTCTGAAAAAATGTCTGAACCTTCCCTGCAGGGAAAACGATTCCACACCACGCTGGTTGGCAAAGCCCAGAGCCGGATTAAAATCCTTACCAATATAGGTATAGCCAATATTTCCCCCGAAACCATTTCCCTGAGTATCCAGATTCACTCTGGCACCGTAAGCCTTATCATCACCAACACGACCTTCAGTATCGGTCTGTTGATACCAGGCATTACCTCTCATGGTATAACGATCGGAAAAGCGGGTATTCTGGTAACCGAAATCTACTCCAGCCAAAGTGTTGTCTGTCTCACTATTTGGATCACCCTGGGTAAAAATAACACCTACGCTGGATTCTGATAGAACATTCATTGCAGCCCGACCTACGAATAAACTCTGACCATCAAGCGCGCTAGTATCGCCCTGCTGTACAGCCAGTGCTCCCACATTCCATTCCCCCACCCGGCCGGTCATTTTGAGACCAGCATCAATATCGACTGCCTGACCGGAGCTGCTCAAGCCAATACGTCTGGAGTAAAAAGGAATACCATTCTGGTTATTATTGAAATTACCGCCACCACCAAGCCCGCCGAAACTGAAAATATCAACATCCTGCAAAAAGAAGTCGCGCTTCTCGGGAAAAAACAATGAAAATCGACTCAGATTTACCTGTCTGTTATCCACCTCGGTTGCAGAAAAGTCGGTATTAAGGGTAAGTGCTCCGGTGAGATTTGGGGTAATTTTATAAAAAACATTTAAAGACGGATCAACACGGTCATCACCAATACCCGTGACATTATCTTTAGCCGCCGCCATGGCTATCGAAGGAATAAAGTCCAGGCCAATGCCCTGACGAATATCCGTTATGCCTGTGAGCAAGCCTGTTGTAGTGGGATTGATATTACGGTTGAAAGAAGACCAGGCGATCTCTTCCTGTTTACGGGCGATGGTTCTGGCAATGGTAAAACCCCACTCCTCGGTTTCCGGATCAAAATTTAATGTATTGAACGGAATAGCGACTTCAGCAGTCCAGCCCTCATCATCTACTTTACTTTCCACCCGCCAGATGCCGGTCCAGTCCCGATTCAGATTATTGGGCTGGTCAAACACGCCTTCGCGACGAATGCCATTGGGGTTTACCTGGAATTGATAACCGGTGCGCCCGTTATTAAAGGTATCGAGAATAAATTCAAAGGCATCATCAAACTGCATGTTGCCCCCCTGAACCATTTGCCTGGCACTAATGGCAGATGGATCACTGTCATACAAACGCGCTGCCACGTAGAAATAACGCTCGCTGTAGGCAAGGTAAAATTCACTACGCTCACTGGGCTCGCCATG
>JAHEHN010000142.1 GCA_024644515.1 Gammaproteobacteria bacterium | reverse complement strand
ATTTCAATTTATAGTATTTATCAATAGTGTCTATTTATAGCTTGCTATAGATTGCTATAGATTGCTATAGCTTGAGGGCCATACGGACATAGCCTTCCGCCTGACCATCAATTCGGTACATATCCTGAATCACACACAGTTTTTCAAGGCCGGCTGTTTCATAGAGGTGGAATGCCGGCTTGTTATCGCACAACACTTCAATATCAATCCACTCCAGTAAATTACTCTGCCGCGCCCATTCGCAGGCAAATTCCAGCAGCGTACGACCAATGCCCAGTTGGCGGCACGATTTAATCATGCCCATACCAAGCAAGGCACGATGAGAGGTATTCACTTCCTGATGCGCGCGCAGATCAACATGACCTAGAATGTTTTTATTGTTCTCATCCATTGCAAGCCAGGCACGACGCCAGCCAGGCTGACCAATTGTTTTTGATAAACCCGCCACAAAGACCGCTTCTTTTTCAGCCGGCAGTTTGACAATTTCTCGAGGCACTGGCTGAAAAAGGGGCGCACCTGATTTCCCGTTTTCTTCCAACTGGGCATTCAGATAATCAAAAAATGCAGGGTAATCCCCTGCTTCCATTAAACGTATTTTAATTTTCACAATAGCCTTTGCTGAGAAAAGTGGCGATGCCCTTATTTATTTCAACGTTACTTGAACGTTATGAATTGTATTAGTGACTTGCTGAATAGGACCAATAGTGCCATATTCTGACTCAACTTTTCTAAACAAATAAAAAGAAATACGGAGTAACCATGAAACGACACATGAGCCCACTTTTTACTGCACTCCTGCTTATGTTCTCGATGACCAGCACAAAGCTTTGGGCCCAGGGTATGGATCATGACATGGGAGAAAACATGGCCTCGCACATGGCTCTTCTTCAAAGAATGGAAGATAGAGAACAGATCGAACATCTGATGTGGCGTTATACCCGGGCACTGGATTCTTTTGATCCGGATGCCTATGTGGCGGTATTTACCGAAGACGGTTCATTCGGCGCAATCAAGGGGAAGGACGCACTACACAAAATGATGACGGACTACCGCGATGGCAGAGCAGAACAGGCAGCCAATGGTAACCCACCAGCGCCTATGTTTCACGCTCCAGCGCCTATGTTTCACGCTACTGAAAATTACTGGACAGAATTCGTAAATAAGGATCATGCGCGTCACCATGCCTACTGGGTTACCTACTTTGGCGCCAACGGCCCCGATTCACCAGCGCTCATGGTTTCTGTTGGCCGTAGTGTTGATGATATAGTCCGCGTTAATGGTGAATGGTTAATTCAATCGCGCAATGTGAGCCCGGAAGATTAGCCTCCCGGTCAAGCCACAGATACCGATAAACCATTGGCATAGATCGTCATCAGATATCATTTTGATATCCAGCAAGGTCATGTGGCAAAGTTTGGAAATTGCTATAAGGTCCTGTTATTGGTTGTTTTAATGCCAAAACACCAGCTACACCTCTGGTTTTTTCATAGGCCTGGGCGTAAATAGCTGATGATTTCAAAATAACCGCTTGTTCATATTTATAAAAATATGCAAACTAATCTACATTTATCAATCGTAATATCTCGATTCAAAGTATAATTTTTTTATTATCCGGCTTTTCCTGAATAAACAGTCAAATTTTTTGACCCGATTAAAAGACTTTAAAAATATGTAGACCAGTAATTTTTACAAGGATATGTAATTATGAACAAGGAAGGCATAACCGGAAACGCTCCAGACGAAATTGCTGGTATACCTTCAGAACCAACCCATCAAGGGCTGGATGAAAATCAAACACCTGCTAATTATCATCAAAAAATTCTTGATGCCGTGCCCGACTGGGTATGGGAAATTGATCAGTATGGATTCATCACCTACTCCAATCCAAGGGTGCAGAATCTTCTGGGTTATGCTCCAGGAAAATTGGTAGATAAATCCTTTCTGCATCTTGTTCCAAAGAGCGATTCAATCAATGCCCGCACTTTACTTTCCGAAGACTGGGAAAGACAAGGCAATACTGTCTATCTGAAACACTATCTGGTTTCCAAAGACGGAAATAAAGATCTGTTTGAAACTACCGGCTCAGTTTTTTTTGACACACTTAGCAACAATCAAGGCACGCGCTTTTTCAGTCGACCTGTAGACAAAGAGCAATCTTCTGAAGAAAGAAAAAACAAGATGGCAATATTCGCCGCCAACAATATTAGTCAGGGCATTGCCATTGCCAATTCTGAAATGATCACCACCTACGTTAATGCGACCATGACTGAAATATTTGGTTATACAGAGGACGAATTAATTGGTGAACCTCTGACCATACTGGGAACCGATAATGATACGGATCTGGTGAAATCCAAAGTAGTCTCAGCGGCACTAAGAAGCGATGCCTGCTGGGATGGTGAAGCCAGGCGAAAACACAAAAATGGAGAATATATTCCATGCATAATCAGCGCCCGTGCCATTGATAACAAAAACGGCCAGAGAATCTTTTACATCGGCACTTATATGGATAAGCGACCCTTGCAGAAGTCCAGCGCCAAGGTCAAGAATTCTCTCAAGAA
>JAHEHN010000139.1 GCA_024644515.1 Gammaproteobacteria bacterium | reverse complement strand
TTCGATAAGCCACTATCATAGGCTTTTTCAAGAGCAGCCCTTCCAATGTTGCCGTTCCCGAGGCCATCAACAGACAGTCAGCCGCTGCCATAACTGTCCTTGATTGCCCCAGCACCAACTTGATAGTGGGTAATCCTGCATTCTCAAGCATTGCTGAGAGCTGTGCTTTGCGGGCTTCACCGGCACAGGGAATTACAATCTTCAAACCCGGCCATTTTTCAAGACAGCGCCTTGCCGTCGCCAGGAAAACAGGTCCCAGCCTGGAAACTTCACCTTGTCGCGAACCTGGCAGCATGGCCAGAATTTTTGCATTATGTTCCAAAGAAAGTTCTTCACGTGCGGCATTAACGTCTACATGCAAAGGCAATTCATCCGCCAGTGGATGACCAACACAAGATACCGCAACATTGTGTTGCTGGTAGTATTTTTCTTCAAATGGAAACAGGGCAAGCATCAGATCCACTGCCCGTTGTATTTTTTTTATTCTGCCCTGGCGCCAGGCCCAGACTGAAGGGCTGACATAATGTACTGTGGGGATTCCCAGGGCTTTTAGTTTGACTTCCAGCCCCAGATTCAAATCTGGCGAATCTATGCCAATAAAAACATCAGGTGGGTTATTTTTCAGGTCCTGATAAAAAGCTTTTCTGATACCAAGTAATTCGGGAAGTCGCTTAAGTGGTTCAACCAGCCCCATTACGGCTAGGCGCTCCATAGGGACTCTGGAGACAAGACCCGCTTTTTCCATTTCGGGTCCACCAATACCTGTGAAAGCTATTTCAGGATGAAGTTTACGCAGTGAATGCATCAGCCCGGCACCCAGTAAATCACCTGATGCTTCTCCAGCGAGAATCCCGACTTGGAGGGCTTTGTTCATGTCAGTAACCAGTTATTATATTTCGGGAAGTATCCAGCACCACGCATGATTTAAAACAACAGACTTTGAAGCGATAGCAACATTGTCCGAAATCAATACGAGCGACCTAGCGAATAATACCTTTTTGCGAGGCTTTGATTGAATCGATTAAAAGCTGTAACTCGGCATGCTCTTTTACAAGTGGTTCAAGCTGCTTTAAGGCTGCATCAATATTAAGCCCCTGACGATAAATAATTTTGTAAGCCTGCCTGATGGCTCTTATAGATTCTTTAGAAAACCCGCGTCGCTCCAGGCCGGTTATATTGATTCCTTTTGGCTGCGCTGGCGTCCCCTTGACTACAACATAAGCGGGGACATCCATATTAATATGCGTGAGGCCGCCGACAAAGCTATGCGTCCCTATTCTGAGAAACTGATAAACACCGGCATAGCCACTTAATATAGCCCAGTCTTCTACGATCACATGACCACTGACCGCGGCATTGTTGGAAAAGATAATATGATTACCCAGAATACAGTCATGGGCCACATGGGTGTAGGGCATGAAGAGATTATCAGAGCCTATACGCGTAATTCCACCGCCAGACTCAGTGCCTCGATGCAGAGTTGCCCCTTCACGGACAATATTATTGTCTCCCATTTCAAGCCAGCTGACTTCGCCATGGTATTTTTTGTCTGAGGGATCCTCTCCTACAGAGGCAAACTGGAAAATTCGGTTGTTTTTTCCAAGACGGGTATGACTTTTAATGACAACATGGGATGCAATGTCGCAGCCATCACCAATTTCAACTTCCGGGCCGATAACCGTCCAGGGCCCAATAGCGACATCCTTGCCTATTTTTGCGGAAGGATCAATAACAGGCTCATTGCCAATCATTATTCCTTCCTTTCAGCACACAGGATTGTGGCCTCGCAGACTGTAGCTCCGTCTACCGAAGCACGACATACGAACCTGTAAATACCTCTGCGAACCGGCCCCATTTCTGCTTCAAGAATAAGCTGATCACCCGGTACTACGGGACGTTTCAAGCGCACCTTTTCTGCTCCTACAAAATAATAGAGATAACCATCCTTGGGCTTTTTTTCCTGGGATTTAAATCCGAGAACGCCTGCGGCCTGAGCCAACGCCTCAATGATCATTACGCCCGGCATAATGGGTTTATTCGGAAAATGGCCTTCGAAAAACTCCTCGTTGGTAGTCACATTTTTGTATGCCTTGATACGTTTTCCCAATTCGAGTTCGACTACGCGATCAACCATCAGGAATGGGTACCTTTGGGGTAAATACTCTTTAATATCACCAATATCCATCATAAGGAATTTCTGCTCTACTTGGGGGGTTAATTTTCAAGTACCGCTTTTGCAAGATACTGGTCAAGACTCATAATTAAATTCTGTTACTTCTTATTATTTTTACTATTCTTAATGTTTGCAGCATTTTCAATAGTCTTCAGGCGATTATTCAGCTTATCAAGATGGCGAAAATGCACAATATTTTTCTTCCACAGTGACGATTCAGACAGACCGGTTCCTGAAGAATAGCACCCTTTCCTGGTAATAGACTTATTCACCAGTGACATGGCTGTCACGGTCACTTCATCGACGATTGTGATGTGATTGATAATCCCGACTGCGCCGGCGATTATACAATTTTTGCCAATATTTGAGCTACCGGCAACAGCACTGCAACCACAAATAACGGTGT
>JAHEHN010000073.1 GCA_024644515.1 Gammaproteobacteria bacterium | reverse complement strand
GAGCCGGTTTCCTGTGGGGCGGCAAAAGGATCAAAGTCGGCGTTGGTCCAGTCAGCCAGCATGGCTTCAAACACCTGGCGAATATCGTCGGTAGGGAAGTTTTCAAGACGGTCGATGCCGGCGGTTTTCATGGCGCCATTGTAGGACCCGGCAAACAGATCCACGGTGGAATAATGATTCACTGTGCCGATCACATCATCGAAATTTACCCAGCCATAGAAGAATCCCCAGGCTACATCACGCATCAGTGCCCGCAGATAATTGCCTGCATCCATGGTGTGGCTCATGGGTCTGCCATCATGGGTCTGCCAGGTAATGTGGCAAAAATACTCATCCCTGGCAAAGCCGAAGCCGCCGAGCGTGAAATCCTGGTAACCGTGTGAATTAGCCATATTTCCCCCTAGGCACTCTGGCAGATATCTGCCCAACGTTCGATGGATAACTCACCCTTGCAGGTCTGCATAATGATGACTGCCGCTGACTGAGTGCGAAACTGGTAGGCGGCGCCGGCTGGTAACATGGCCTGATGGCCGCGGCCGATTTTCACCCAGCCCATGACCGGCCCCCGGGGTTCATCACTAACCAGTACCGCGCCTTCTTTTTCTTTGTCCTGTACTCGCTGCGCCGCATCCAGATCAATGAAATGAATTTCTGCCTCACCGTCCATGCATAAGGCAAATTCATCGTGGGCACAGGTATACCAGGGAGAATCCCCTTCGGCGCGCACGACTTCCATCACGTATTCCTGATTTTGGCCGAACACGACTTTTTCATAGGGCCGGGAATTGTTGGCGATCTCGAAACAATTGGAAAAGGCGTAGTGCCTGACATCATCGTCGACCGGTTCCACTCGCCCTTTGTCATAATCATCAAGGGCGCCAAAGCGTGTTTTAAAAGCATGTGCCATTGTTCAGTTTCCCTTTTATAAAATGCTGTCTACTCGTTATCTGGCGACAAATCCGGCGCGGGGATTGAGCACCGTGCCATCTTCCAGTTCTGCCACGACCCAGGCCGCCGCGCTGCGACCATCTTTCATCGGGTGACCGGTGATAGTGATTTTTGTGCCCGGGGGCAGGGTGGATTTGCGTATGCCCGAGCGGGTCAGGGTGGTAGGCCCCTCGGCTTCAAAGCCCCAGGTGGTGACGCTGCCATCGTCATTGGTGACATCAATAATCAGCCAGGAGTGGGGGTTAGTGTATTGAAATTCCTTAATGATGCCGGTCACGGTAATTTCCCGCTGATCATCGAACATGGCAGTGGAATGATGTGCCTGCAAGGGCATCAGGGTCAGGGCCAGGATCAGGCCGGTCAGAATTCTCAGTTTGTTCATGTCGTACCTCAAATCAGCATTGCTTTGTCAGTCAAAATCGAAATCAATGAAATTGGTTGAACCGTCTTCCTGTTCCTCGACAGCATTGTTCTGACCATCGAAACAGTACCAGTAGTGCATGCGAATCTGCTTGTCCGTATTGGTCAGCTGAATATATTCCTTGCGGGTATACCAGGGCTCCATCAACACTTCCGGATCATAGGCCCAGACATGCAGCACCAGCGTTTTGTCATCGGCCTTCTGGTAAACCTCGACCAGTTCGATCTGATCCGAATAATCCGGCTGGCCACGCTGGTACATACCCCATTGCAACTGGTTGGTGTGAACAACCAGTTGATGATCGCTGGTCCAGAAGCCGATGGAATCACCGTCATGGGTAGGAAAACGGTCGAGCTCATTGAGATGAGCGCGACCATCGGTATAGATACGGCGGGTTTCACTGGCTACTTCATTCATCAACCAGGTCTGGTGCGGCTGAATGGCATATTCCCGCAGAAAGGGTTCGGATAAACCTCTGGGGGCACCGGGGGGCTGGCAGTTGCCCAGGGGGTCGAATTCGATGCCTGCGTCGCGCAGGGCAACCCGCTCTTCGTATTTCTGCTGATACTCGGGGTAGAGTTTGACGTCAGCCAGCTCGCCGGGTTCCTGAAAGGTGTCATAAGCCAGGCCGGCAGGCGGGAACTGCCAGGAATAGACGCCTGACCAGTCAGGCATGTTGTCATAGCTGATGCCGGTATTGGAGCCGGCCTGATCGACAAAGTAATTGTATAGCTTCTCAGCCGTATCGAACTGTTTGCCCAATTCAATCATGGCGGTGCGATCTGCATCAGGATTGGATATTTGTGCAATACATTGCACGCCAAGCAGAGCAAGTCCCGCAGCACAGACTGCAGACATCAGCGTATTTTTCATCAAGTACCCCCCGGTATTGTGACTGATTTTTTCTATTATTCTTATTACAGAAAAACGCTATCTGTACGGCATTCTCTGAACTTGGGTAAAGATAATCAAGAATCAGCCAAAACAAAAGGGGGATTTGGTGACCTTGAGGAATAATTGGGTGTTTCTTGGCGAGGTGTCAGTCTCATAAGGTGAGACGCGGTGAATCTGTGGTTAAATGTCAGCTAGTCCTTGAAGCCAAACACTCGAACGAAAGGCTTATTGGGCGAATCAGGTTACTATTACCCCGGTGATTATAAAATCCGGGTTAACTGGCATTGGACTTTCTGCCAGCCACCATTAAAATCTGACCTTTTTTCCCGAACACAGGAATCTCCAATGGGACGAGCTTACCAGAACCGTAAAGAATCCATGGCCAAGACTTCGATTATGAAGTCCAAGATTTATGGACGTTATGGCCGTGAAATTTATATGGTGGCCAAGCAGGGTGGTGTTGATCCCGATGGCAACCTGGCACTGCGCAGTATCATCGACCGTGCCAAGCGTGATCAGGTACCGGCTCATGTTATCGAGAAAGCCATCGATAAAGCCAAAGGCGGTGGTGGTGAGGATTATTCACTGGCCCGTTATGAAGGCTTTGGGCCTGGCTCTTCCATGCTGATTGTTGATTGCCTGACCGATAATCCCAACCGTACCTTCGGTGATGTTCGCCAATGCTTCACCAAGACCAACAGTAAACTGGGTAACCAGGGAACTGTCAGTCATCTATTTGATCATTCCATCATTCTGGTATTTGCCGGTGATGAAGAAGCGGCGATGGAAGCCTTGTTGAATGCCGATGTGGATGTGTCAGATATTGAAGAAGATGACGGCAAGGTCAGTGTGTTTGCTCCTCACACAGAATATGCCAAAGCCAAATCAGCGCTGGCCGAAAGTTTGGGCGAGATTGAATATGACGTCGATGAAATCCAGTTCATCCCGCAAACCTTTACCAGTCTGAGTGGCGAAGACGATATTGCCAATTTTGAGAAATTGATGGATATGCTGAACGAAGTTGATGATGTGCAGAACGTCTATCACAACGTTGAACAGTGACGACTCAGCAGCGCTAGTGTTAAAAAAAGGGGACAAATAAATCTGTCCCCTTTTTTTACTCTTGATCTTCCTGCTTCAATAAATTACTCAGCGCTCTTTACTTCTGCCTTTTTGACCCGAATCTTGCTGCCATCAACGTCCTTGCCATTCAGCTGCTGGATTGATGCTTTGGCTTCGCCAGCTTTTGGCATTTCAATAAAGGCAAAGCCTTTGGACTCTTTGGTCTTTTCATCCATGACAAGATTACATGACTGGACGGCACCGTATTGCTGAAACATTGCCAGTAATTCTGCTTCGGTAGTGTTGCGGGCCAGGTTGCGTATTAGAAGTTTCATGGTGTTATCCAGTTTGCGTGTTTGAGAAAAAATATGTTGCGCTACTATACATACTGAAAGGTATTTATTGAATTGATTGCCCCGAACAGCAATGGCCTCTTTTTCTCAATATAGTGTTATGGATGAACTGACCCCTTACCAGCATCCATGATGGACGATTTCTGGCGTTGCAGACCCGGGCTTGATGCCCCGGCAGGCTTCTGTAAGATATGGACAACTATGTAAGAACTATGTCAAAACTATGTTGACTAATTGGGCTGATCAGCTGGTGAACAGGCAGCTACATTGATGATTTACCCATATACTCCGGCATCGAATGTAGAGACCAAAATAAATACGAACTTCGAGGTGAAAGTGTTATGAATAACGTAGGTTTTAACCTGACTGGGTCTGGATTGCTTTTACTAACACTGTTTCTGTCAGGGGGTATTAGTAATGCAGTGGCTCAGGATCGTCCTGATTTTTCAGGTACCTGGGAAATGGAAGGCTGGTCAGCAGAAGAATGGGATGTTGAGCCTCCCTATACCCAGGCAGGGTTGGCGGCCACCAATGCCTGGGTTGCTGATCCTCTGGCTGATCCGGCACATCAGTGTATTTTTAGCCTGGTGCGTATCACTACTGCACCCATGCTCCATGAAGTCATGCAGGAAGAAGACAGGGTTGTCATTCTTTATGAGTATGATCATCAAGTCAGGCGAGTATACGTAGATCGTCCCCACCCCGATGATCCCTATCCGACACTTATGGGTTATTCAAAAGCAGTTTGGGGAGATGATAATTCACTGGTTATAGAGGCCATTGGTTTAACTGAGGGCTATTTACGACCACAAGGGGTGCCTCATTCAGATCAGCTCAGGGTTATTGAAAAGCGCACCATGCTCGAAGATGGAAACACATTAACGCTGGAAACCATTATTGATGACCCGGTGTATTATTCAAAACCCTGGAGCGTGACGACTCAATGGAAGCGCTCGGATTTTGAAATAATGGATTACGATTGTATTCCCAGACCACATATTGGGGATTAATGACAAAGTGCAAGTAAGCATTAGTTAGAGGAATGGGATTATGACTAAAAAATTGTTCGCTTTTATTTTATGCATCTCGGTAAGCCCGGTTTTTGCGCATCATTCATTTTTGTCAATTTATGATCAGGATTCTGTAATGACTGTGGAAGGCGTTGTCACTGAAGTGTGGTTTGAAAATCCCCATAGCCGTGTCTATATAGAAGCCATCAATGACAAAGGCGAGAAAGTTTTATGGGAATCTGAAACCTATCCTCGCAATATTCTGGTCAGGCGCGGCTGGAAGCATAATGACCTCAAGGCTGGCGATAAAGTTGTGTTGAAAGGCCGCAGAGCAAAGAATGGCACAAATCGCATGCAGATGTTAACGCTGGTTCGACCTTCTGATGGTTGGGAAGGCATTGGCTTTGGCGAAGATTCTATAGATTAAACGTCAGTTTATTCCGCGCCAGGTCCGGTGTATTCATAGAGGCAGGGACCGTCCTTGCACCTGAACTGTACCGGACCGCTATTGATGGTTCGGTTGTAGTCATTAATAAATCCATTCATTCTTTCAAATATCGTCACAGCAGGACTCGGATTACCGCTAAGATAATCCAGGTAGCTGTTGTTGAGCGCCAGCCTGGTGCTGGCCTGTGATGCAGCAGGATTACTGGAATCGGCGAGGACTGAGCTCAGCGCTTCGTTTTCTCTTTCCAGTTCCCTGCTTAGGCGCGCATAGTCACTCTGTCGGGTAATGACGGCAAACAGTTCATCCACCAGCGCCTTTTCCTCCTGAATCGGGCCAGCCGTATTGGCAAGGGTTTCCGGGCATTCTGCACCCAGGCCATTGCGGCTGCGATATTGTATACATTGCTCTACATACTTCCTGTTTAGTTCGTCACGCATGGAAATCAGGTACCTGGCCAGGGCTTCCCCAAGAGGAAAGTCATCAGCGTCAGCCTCCAGCACCTCTTCCTGCGGTGACGATTCTTCATCACCGCTGATGTCAGTACTTTGCTCAGCAAGAGGAGGCGGCAGTATGGGTTCTGGCTGTATTTCCAAACCGGTGGTCGGGGCAGTGCGAAAGTCTTCCAGAACCTGGGGGGAAAATTCCTGTGATCCAGCGGGTGACTCTGACAGGGCAATGGGCGTTGCCTCAGTACTATCCGGAGCCAGAACGACACTATCGGATTCATCGTCTACTGACAGGATGACGAGAGACAGTGCCACAAAAAGCAGCAGCCCCAGCACAATATGCACGGATCGCTTTTCTAAAAATCCCGGTCCCGGGTTTTCTTCCGTAAGCGGGGGGGCTTTCATGTTTGTTGGCATCATCGTTAACGCCATTGTTGCGCGTTTCAGCATTCATCGGATTGTATTCCCTAATTTTTTTCTGGAATCAAAGTATAAGCTATCGTGATAATGTTGCCTGAAAATTGACAGTGTACTCTTGATACCAGTCAAATCAGAATCAATAGAGAACCCTGGGGATATCATGGAAAATCAGAACAGGAACTGTGTTGTAGTCTGAAAGCAGAGAGTGGTGTCAGCCATTACTCAAACAATACCAACGTTTCCTGTTCACGTTCCTATGACCATACCTTCCCGGGCAAAAACACAATCAGCAAACTTTTTCCGGTGCCGGCATCGACGATACCAATCCTTCGGCTTTGCGTGGTCATGATCTGAAAGCAGGTCGTATTACCACCAAACTCTGTGTATTCCTTGCCCGAGACCGAAATGGAGCCTCGCACGCCATAAAATTTAACTTCCATAGAGTAGGTTTTCCGCTTGTGACTTAAATGCTATAAGCCCCTTTGATCAGCAATTATACCGATGATGAATCAAGGAGACAGAATAATTGATATATCGCTAAAATGGGGTGTTCAAAATAGCGTTAAGCATGTGTAAGTGTGAAGGATATGCATAAATAGGGGCAGTATTTGTCGGTATAATAATTTACTCTAGCCCTGTTGATTTCCCTTGTAGCGGAGAGATGAGTCAATTGTGTAAACTGTAGCTCTGAATCCAGAATATAACGAACTGCATATACAGACTGAACACTAAAACCAAGGAACTGACTATGAGCAATGATTAAGAAATCGAAAATGATTCTAAAAGCGCGGTCCACACTGGCTTGATGATTTTGCCTTCTGCCCTCATGCTGGCCCTGTGGCTTTTGGTTATTCTGGGGCTTTCCGGTATCTCCACATTCGAGTTGTTGGCCTCACCCTATGTGCTTGGAATAATTCTGCTTGCCGCTGTTATTGTGACAGCGTGGAGTATTTTCCGGTTTTTTAAATCCAGCGATAAAAGTTCCTCATAAGAAGGAAAGAAATTCCTGAAACCCAGGACTATGCGCATCCAATGTTAGCCATCTATGATCGCAGCCCGGAAATATCGTTTGGGGCTTAACTGAAATTTGTCGAAAGAAAAATGGTGAGCCCAGCAGCACGCGAATCGTTTATCCTCCAAAGGATTGTCGCTGTAACTTTATAGATCTCAAAGAAACCCGAAAAAAATAATATGAGAAGGAATAAAGTGATGAAATCCGGTCGTTTGTTCATTTATTCATTTCTGGCATCAGTTTGTTTGGCCTTCAGCGTCCAGGCTCAGGAAGCAGTGAAAAGTGGACTTTGGTCTGATGCATCCATCTGGTCAGCAGGAGAAGTTCCACAAGCGGGCGGCAGAGTCACTATTGGCGATGACGTCAATGTCGTGCTCGATGTCAGCCCTCCCGCATTGAGTGGCATCACCATCAACGGCAAACTTGGCTTTTCGGATGAGTCAGATATTGAATTGTCTACTGAGTGGATGCTGCTGTTCGGCGAGCTCGAGATTGGCACCGAAGCCAGGCCTCACACAGCCAATGCGACCATTACCCTCACCGACAACGTCAAGGATGAGCAACTGATGGGCATGGGTGATCGCGGCATCATGCTTGCAGGCGGCACCCTGAACCTGCACGGCAACCGCACCAACACCTGGACCAAACTGGCTGATACGGCCGCGGCTGGCAGCACTACTATTAATGTTCTGGATGCCAGCCAGTGGCTGGCCGGTGACGAGATTGTGCTGGCCTCCACGGATTATAATCCGCGCCAGGCTGAGCGTCGCACTATTGCCGCCATTAGCGGTAACACCATCACCCTGAATGAGCCTCTGGAATACATGCATTTCGGCCAGATTACCTTTGGGGTGGATGAGCGCGGTGAAGTGGGACTCCTGACCCGTAACATTAAGGTGCAGTCATCTGAAGGTTCGCTTGAGTCATATTTCGGTGGCCACATCATGGCGATGGTCGCCAGCAAGATGTATGTCGAGGGCGTCGAGCTTAACCGTATGGGCCAGCACATGGAGCTGGCGCGCTATCCAATTCACTGGCATCTGGTGGGTGAGGGGGGGCAGGGGCAGTACTTCAGGAACTCAGCCATCCACGATACCTTCAATCGTTGCGTGACCGTCCATGGCACCAATGACCTGCGTGTGGAGAACAACGTCACCTACAACACTGTCGGCCATTGCTTCTTCATGGAAGACGGCATCGAGACCGGCAACGAGTTCATCAAAAACCTGGCGATCCAGGTCAAGTGTCATCCTACCCTGGACTGTGTGCCGTACAATCTCGGGCCAAACGGCGAGATTGATGGTGAAAACCGCCAGGCCCTCAGGCGCATCAGCATGTCCGGTGAGAATACCCTGCTGCCTTCCGACAATACGGTAGCGGCCTTCTGGATCACGAACCCTGACAATACCTATGTGGACAACGTGGCCGCCGGTAGTGAGGCGACCGGCTTCTGGTTTTCCATGCCGGAGCACCCCAATGGCGCGTTCCTGGGCTCGGAAGACAGCGCCAACACCTGGCCGCGCCGTGCGCCGTTGCGTGAATTTCGGGGTAACGTGTCCCATTCCAACTACGACGGTTTCATGGTCGACCGCAATATCAATGAAGACAACACCTTCGATTTGTCCTTCACCGCGTACACGCCGTTGGAAGATCCTGCTGACCCGTACAGCGAGATGGTGGAATCGCACTTCGAGGATCTGACTGCCTACAAGAACCGCCATGGTGGTATCTGGGGCCGGGGTGAACTGCACGTATTCAGTAACGCGAAACTCGCTGACAACGCTATTGGTATGACCCATTCCACCGGTACCTTCGGCAGTGAACGCTTTACCTCGAGGCTGGTTGATGCGCTGGTGGTGGGCGAGACCGAGAATATCGGCAATCCCGTGACGCCAGAGGAAATCGCCTATGGCCGCAGCCTGCCGAAGACATCCATTCCGGATTTCCCGATCCGCGGCTACGAATACTATGACTACCGGCATGAGGTGGTGAACACGACCTTCATGAATTTCCAGGATAACTTCATGCGTAAAACCGGCGCGATGTCCTGGCTGCTGTTCACGGGCGCCGGGGTGACCACCGAAAACACAGTCAGGGGTGCGCAATTCGTCAATGCCAAGCCCGTGTACTTTCCGAGCATCGATGATCGGTTCGACAGTGACAACCGGGGAGCCGCGGCTTACAGGAGCCTGGCTTTCCACGACCTTGATGGCTCGGTGGGTGGCATGGGTGACGCCTACATCCTGCTCCACGACGGCGAGAATGACAGCGTCGCCACGGATGAAGCCGCCTGTGAGATTCAACCCACCTGGAACGCCTCTGTGTGCCCTGGAGATGTTGGGCGCCTGAACTTCCGGGCGGGTCAAATCCAAAACCGAAATCCCGATCCCGGAGCATTAAGAGGGGGATTCGGATTTGGCTTCGTCCGTCCCACCTTTTCACCTCCTCCCCCTGGGGCCGCTCGGCCCGCGCCACGTGCGCCGCAGGCGCCCATCGCATTGGTTCGCAACGGCAAGGAACATAAAATCACCAACAACCAGAGCACCGTGCGGGCCGGCACCGAGATCCAGGTATTGACCGAGCGGGATGAAGTCTCTCTCAGTGTGAGTGAAATGGATCAGGGCTCATGGCTCATGTTTGAACTGCCGGGTTTCAGCAGCGCAGCCTCCGGAACCCGGCAGGGCAGCATGGACGCCTTGCGCCAGGCGAACGAGACTTCCTGGTTCCAGGGTGAGGACGCCCTCTGGGTCAAACTGGTGGTGAGCGAACCTCTGCTTATGCCGATTCGTCCTTCGAATACGCAAGCCAGTATAACGCTCAACCGCTAGGCCGGATCCAGCCTGCTTACCAGGCCCCCGACGTCCCTGTCGGCGGGTTTTTGCCAAAAAATCATGGTATTCTCTGTAACCCGTTTGGGAGGGTAATTAACACACTATCAGGGGACATCTGATTCCATGCGTACATCCATTCGTTTATTCGTTCTGTCATTTCTCGTTTTCACAGCATCCGCTGCCCAGGCCCAGTCCCTGCGCTGGTCTGATCCGGCCACCTGGCCCAATAACCGGGTTCCGGTCGCCGGGGAAAAGGTGACGATTGCCAGTGACCAGGAGGTCTTGCTGGACGTCAGCCCGCCGGCTCTGAGTGGTCTTACCATCAGTGGCAAGCTTGTCTTTGCCGATGAGTTAGACCTGGCGCTCACTACCGAGTGGATTATGGTGTTCGGCGAGTTGCAGATCGGCACTGAAGCCAATCCCTTTACCCACAAGGCGATCATCACACTCACTGACAACAATGAAGGCGAACAGCTCATGGGCATGGGCGACCGCGGCATCATGCTGTCGGGCGGCACCCTGAACCTACACGGTAATATTACAAACACCTGGACCAGGCTGGCTGAAACCGCTGAAAAAGGCAGTAACACCATCGTAGTGCTCAATGCCGAGCAGTGGCAGGTAGGCGACGAAATTGTGCTGGCCTCCACGGATTACAATCCGCGCCAGGCCGAAACGCGCTATATCTCGGCGATCAGCGGCAACACCATTACCCTGGACGAGCCCCTGAAATACATGCACTTTGGTGAAATAACCTATGGCGTGGATGAGCGTGGCGAAGTGGGGCTTCTGACCCGCAACATCAAGGTACAGGCTTCAGAAGATGCAGCCGAATCGTACTTCGGTGGCCACATCATGGCCATGATCACCAGCAAGATGTATGTCGAAGGCGTCGAACTTAATCGCATGGGCCAGCACATGGAACTGGCGCGCTACCCGATTCACTGGCACCTGGTTGGTGACGGCGGGGAAGGCCAGTACTTCAGGAATGCGGCCATCCACGACACCTTCAACCGCTGTGTGACTGTTCACGGCACCAATGACCTGCAGATAGAAAACAATGTCACCTACAACACCGTGGGCCACTGTTTCTTTATGGAAGACGGTATTGAGTTCGGCAACGCGTTCGTCAAAAACCTGGCGATTCAGACCAAGTGTCATCCCACCCTGGAATGCGTGCCAAACAATCTGGCTGCCAACGGTGAAATTGATGCTGAAAACCGTGGTGAACTCACGCAAATCAGTATGTCCGGCGAGCATACCCTGCTGCCCTCAGATAACACGGTAGCCTCATACTGGATCACCAACCCGGACAACTCCTTCATTGATAACGTGGCAGCCGGTTCCGATTCCACCGGTTTCTGGTTTTCCATACCGATACATCCGAATGGCGCCTTCCTGGGTTCAGATGACAGCCTCAACACCTGGCCGCGCCGGACGCCAGTGCGCGCATTCAGAGGCAACGTGGCTCATTCCAACTTCGACGGGTTCATGATTGACCGGCACATCAACGAAGATAACACCTTCGGCCTCGCCAGCATCCCGTTGTTGCCGTTGGCAGATCCTGACGATCTAGAGAGTGAAGCGTTGGAATCGCACTTCGAGAACCTGACCAGCTACAAGAATCGTAATGGGGGACTCTGGGGCCGGGGCGACCTGTATGTCTACAGCAACATGAAACTCGCTGACAATGCCATTGGTATGACGCAGGCCGCTGGCGACATCGGCAGCCTGGCGTTCAGTTCACGACTGGTGGATGCGTTGGTGGTGGGGGAGACCGACAATATCGGCAATCCATCGACGCCAGAGGAAATTGCCTATGGCCGCAGTCTGCCGAAGCCGGCCATTCCGGACTTTCCCATTCGCGGCTATGAATACTATGACTACCGCGATGATGTGGTGAACACGACATTTATTAATTTTCAGGACAACGACCGGCGCAAGACAGGCGCACTGTCCTTCCTGCTGTTTACGAGCGCGGGCCTCAGTACCAACAGCACCATCAAAGGGGCCGAATTCGTCAACGCCAAGCCGGTCTATTTCCCGAAATTCGATTCCCGCTTCGATAATGATAACCGCGGCGGCGACGCCTATCGGACTCTGTCGTTCCGCGACCTGGATGGCTCAGTGACCGGCATTCCCGATTCCCAGGTCATACTCCACGACGGCGAGCACAACAGTGTTGTCACCGACAACACCTGTGAAATCCATCCCACCTGGAACGCCTCCGTATGTACGGGTGATATTGGCCGCCTGAATCTCTCGGACGCCAGAGGTTGGCTTCCAGCCGCAGTCGATCTCGAATCCCGGACTGCCCGCTATGCTTTACTCTCTTCGCTGAGTCCGGATGCGCCAGACACTCCCCTGGTTAAGTCCCAACGTGCCGCGCTGTTCTCTCGTCGTCCACCGCAGGCACCCATCGCGCTGGTTCGCAATGGCAAGGAATTCAGGATATTCGGCGACCAGAGTACCGTGAAGGCCGGCACCGAGATGCAGGTGCTTACTGAAAGGGAGGAAGTCACGCTCAGCCTGGCCGAAATGGACGAGGGCTCATGGGTCTTGTTCGAATTGCCTGGTTTCAGCACTGCAGCCTCCGGCACCGAACAGGGCAGCATGGACGCATTGCATGCAGCGGATGAGACCTCCTGGTTCAGCAACGGAGAGTCCACGTGGGTCAAGCTGGTGGCCGCGCCTCCGCTCATGGAGGTCATTCGGCCAACGGACCTGCAAGCCAGTATCACGGTCAGCCGATAAGGACCGGATCAGTGTCAGAGCAACGAATCTGATAGCAGTGAACAAATAAAACCCTCGGTACCCCTGCCGGGGGGCTGTTACAGACCATTAAAAATGAGGGTAAAGTGAGAAGGCCCGCCGCTCCAGAGCGTTGCAGAGTCATCTCTGGAGTGCATGATCTGCTTCAAACAAACACCGGGCAAGGATTCCATTCCCCCGGGTGAGCAGGTAGGATGTTGCCCGTCTTGAATTGAACAAATGAACCAAGGAGCCTTGTATGCGAACGATTGCAGTCCCTGTTGCCAACCGTCCTGAATGTGCCGTAGCCCTGGATGTAGCCTTTCCCCTGGCAGCCAAGCTGGGTTCCGATGTAATCGGTTATCACATTCGGCCCAACCGTCGTTAGAGCAAGGAACTTGATCTGCACTCAC
>JAHEHN010000062.1 GCA_024644515.1 Gammaproteobacteria bacterium | reverse complement strand
ATAGCTCGAGGTTTTTTCTATACCATCTTGATATCTTCTACGCTCTATCCTGTATTTGACAGCATCCTCAACAGTGTCCCACGTCATGTAGACATAATTATTGGAATCTCCATCGCTCGCCACAAAGTTTGTTGGCGCCGGCTTTGATACATCATTACCAGTTTCGCTGCCACTATCATCTCCAGAGGAATCGTTACCACCGCCTGATGCATCGCCATCGCTGTCATCGGTCTGATCATCACTTCCGCTCGCATCCGTAACACTGTCAAACTCAACTATAAATCCCAGTCTGTTTGAGCAGTCTATGTCATTCCACTGCCCTTTAGAGCCATAAAAACCAGGGTTAAATGTTGGCCAACCTTCCAAACCAATGGCAAGGCAGTCCTGATTTTGAAAGTTATCAGGCTCGCTTCCCCCCGCACCATGTCCTGGCCCGTCACCCCAGTATTTATTTGTTAAGCTGTTGAGCGGAACACTAGTGCCGTCCACCCACTTCCACTGATCCTCAATTTTTGTGTCACTGCCACCAAGCCAAACATACTTGGCTCCACCGCCATCACTGGCGCTACCTGAGAAAGACAGCCCATTGATATTCGTTTTGATGAAGTTGTTTTCAGATGGGTTGTTAACAATTACAAGATAGCCGCCTAAGTCCTCAGCAAATTCTTTCGCTGCACTCCACGTAAGGCGTTCAGAATAAAATTTGTAGACATGACCTTCATATATCTTTTCTGACAACAAATCTGCTGCTGCGGTATGAGGAAAAAAAGGGATTACGAAGGATAAAATTGTGATTATTTTTTTCATACTTACGCCTTAGTTGTATACTAATAAATTAAAAAACGCATCACAGCTATTTCATTGAATTCTAATGAAGTTATATAAAAATTCAACACGCACCTACTTTTTTGTATATGGGCAGGTACAGTAACTATGTGAAGCTGTGATAGCACCTCCCCCCGGGTGTGTTTAGCCCCCGGCTAGGTGTTTGGGATAGAGTTTTGGTAAGGCTTCAGGAGTGCGTACAGATACGCTGGAGGCGTTTTATCAAGGTGATAGCATCATATGCACAGTGGCTCTTTGACAGCTCCATACCGCTCCTATTCAGTACCCAGCCGAAGTATTTTCTTTGCAATTTGGAAGGCTATGGGTGTGGGGTTAGGCTTACTGGAAGCAGGCAGAGAGGGATTTCTATGTTTGTTTTAGGATGAGACAGCAAGGTACAAGCTATTACCTTAGTTATTACTTTATCGTTTCATATAAATATATTTTATATACTTATCAGTATCTTATTCAATCTATTCAAGTCCTGCCTCCGGTACCAAACACTCGATAAAAAGAACACAAAACTATCCTGTTATCTCGTGTTTCTATGCAGGCCTTGAAACAAAATACCCAAACCAGATAAAAACACGCCGGATTCAGCTTTCCATAAGCTCGCGCTGCGGTAAAACGGGTGCCGGTTCAAGTCCGGCCTCCAGTTTATCCCGTAGGTCGGATAAGGCCTCTGGCCGTGATCCGACAGAACCATACAATCGCCTTCTTGAACTTCAATCTTGTTAGCTGAGGCTTCCCTTCTGCACCCGGTTTCCAGCTTTGCGTTCACTTCGGAATTTGACGCAGTGATCCATAATGTCGGATGGCGCTACGCTTATCCGACCTACCACTTCTGATAACTCCCAGCTTTCAAGCAAGCATTCAGAGAATTCAGAACAAAATGTTATGTAAATTGTGCGAAGAAAACACATTAATTCTTATATGTTTTTTATTTTTATTTTTATTTTAATTATATAAATATTTTTTGATCTGGGCTTTAAAAGACCTCGTAGTAAGTGCTGCATTTGTTACATTAAATACTATTCTTGATATTTCTTATTATCACAACCTTCTTTCAATCGGAGTTATTAAATGATTAATCTAAAACGCTTTGCCGTTGCAGTTGTAGCCACCATACCAATGACACTAGGCATAATGAGCGCCAAAGCTGATGATATAGTTGACACAGCAATCGCCGCAGGACAACTCAACACCCTTGTTGCAGCTGTACAGGCTGCGGACCTGGTCGATGTTCTGAAAAGCGACGGTCCTTTCACCGTCTTCGCCCCAACTGACGAAGCATTTGCAGCGCTACCAGCAGGTACCGTTGAAAGCCTTTTACTACCTGAAAACAAGGACAAACTGGTTGCAGTACTGACTTACCATGTTGTTCCAGGAAAAATCATGTCAACTGACATTGCCAGCAAGAAAGTTGATGTTGAAAGCGTTGAGGGAAGCATGATTTCTGTTAATGCAATGAATGGAGTGATGGTCGATAACGCCCATGTTGTAGTTGCTGACATTGAAACTGATAATGGCGTCATCCATGTTATCGATGCTGTAATTCTACCCAGCTCATAGTATTGATGAACTCAAAAAAAAGGGCTGAATATTCTCAGCCCTTTTTTATTTAAAGATTTTATATATCAATCCATGTCCAGCTTAAATAACTCAATCGCATTCTTGCGACCTATCTGCAGACGTTCTTCGTCTGTAATCACATCGGTGTTGTCAAACCAGTTAGCAGCATCCTGCATACGTTCAAACGGATAATCTGCAGAAAAACAGATCCTGTCTTTACCCAGCTCTTCCAGGGCACAACGAAATGTGGAGTCATGGAAATTACCGGAGGTAGTGACATGAAAATGTTCACGAAAATAATCACCCAGCGGACGCTTGCCTCGATATCCCCGTGGTGAGAATTCCATACGGGCGTCCATACGCCAGAGGTTGTAAGGAATAAACTCGCCCAGATGACCAATGATAACTTTCAGATGCTTCACATCCTCAAACAAGCCTGAGCCACACAGACGAAGGGCGTGAGTACCGGTTTCCATGGTAAAGCCCCAGGGAGATGAACGCAGCCAGGGCTGATCCATCAGATTCTTGGACTGGGACGGTAAGCCCATGCGTGGGTGTAGATAGAAAGGCACATCCAGATCAGAAACAGTTTGCCAGAATTCACGGTATTCGGGAATATCATAATAAATCGCAGAATCTTCCACGTCTTTCTGGGTGAAACCATTAACCAGAGCACCCTTGAAGCCTAATTCTTTCACACAGCGTTCCAGCTCTGCTGATGCCGCTGCAGGGTCCTGCATTGGTAATGCGGCAAAGGCACGATAGCGTGTTGGATGACGTTCAATGGCCGCCGCCATCGCCTCATTTCCCTTACGCGCTGTTTCAATCGCCTCATCAGTATCAAGAATTGACTGCACGCCAGGCGCATTCAGGGAAAGAATAGCCAGCTCTATGCCGGTGTCATCCATATGTTTCAGGCGCATGTCATCGAGATCAAGAATCTCACGTGTAAAAAGATTGAAATCGGCTGATTCTCCGGCGAAATCTTTTACTTCATCGGTGGTTTCCGGAATGGACATATGCTCTTCAAATGCTATTTTTCCTTTCATAAATTATTTCCCCTACTGCTATTTCATTAATATATTGTTAAATTTGACCTGTTAATTATGCCGTGGTTTCTACTTCTTCATTAATACAACCAGCTCACGATAATTACCCTGCATTTCCCATGTGCCGGTAAAGCCAATAGGCAATACCAGGGAGTCACCCGGCAAAAATTCATGGGCCACACCATCAGCTTCAGTCAGTATCAGTTTTCCACTCAGCACTGTCACGAATTCATCAACATCGGTGGGACGGGTGCGGTGATCTGTTTTGGCAGGCGTTGACTCAAAGATGGAAACCCGCAATTCAGTGCCATCAAATAGGGTAGCCACATTCATGTTGAGCTCGCCAGCAACAAGAATATCAATATAGGCATCCGATGGCACAGAGGTAAGGCCCAGGCCAGCTATCTTATCCGGATCAAGCCTTACTGGCGCTGGACTATCCGCCGCATTCGATGAAGCAAAAACCAAACAGAAATACAAAAACAACATGCCCTGTAAAAATTTTAAATACCATTTCATTTGCATAGTTCTTACTCTTGGCCCGATGATCAAAACCAGACTTATACCATATTATCGACGAAGGATTTAACTGCGGCACTGGTCGCATCATCAATTATCGTAAAGGCCAGACCAACTTCAGTAGCTTCGCCTTTTTGCTGCACATAGAGTGCTTTTGCATAGATATCCACCGGCTCTGTCATTAATGGCGAAAGATTGACCTTCATTTTAATATCAGAATATTGATTCATCGGTATAGGCGTATTGGTCATCATGCCGCCGTAACTGATATCAACCACATGCCCTTCATAAACATCTGGTAACACCGACTTGCCATCCAGCAATTGGTAAGAAACCGGAAGGCTTATTTTTATTCGAAGCGCTCTTCGATTATCGCGTACTGGTAATTTGATTTTTTCAGGATGGCTTATTGATAATAATTCATATAGTTGCAGAGGGTGAGCCATCCCTTTTGCATTCACTTCGTTTTCCATCCCGGTTTCAATAAAGACTCCGGCATGTTCTCGTGTATATTCCGAAATCAAAATTTGTCCTCTAAGGGTGTAGGCTTCAATCCTGGATGCCAGATTAACTGTCGTACCAATCATTGTGTATTCCAGATAAATTGAAGACCCCAGTACACTTCCCAGAGCATCACCGGTATTGATACCAATACCCATATACAGGTTATCCAGTCCCAGCTCAGCACTTTTTAAATTGACTTTATCCATGGCAATCTGCATTTCTATAGCACAATGCAGAACATTAAGAACACTATTCTGAACGCCTCGCGTATCTTAAAAAAAGGTAAGAATTGAATCACCCATAAACTTGTTTACATGCCCGCCATGCTGGTCAATTATCTCCACCATGGCAGTAAACCCTCGAAGATCCGCAATTAAAACAGTGACAAACTGGCTCTCTTCTTGACTAAACTGCTGTTCACTATCCTCAAATATTTTTGCCAATCCTTTATTAAAGTTCGGCTCCGTCAGGTCAGATGATCCCCCACCTTCAAGCCGTTTAAAAAGGTTTTGGATTTTTTTTCAAGCTTCTGTTTATTTAAGATTCTCAATTAAAAGCTCTCAATATCAAAATACCTGCAAACACAGCTATCCCGGCTTTTGTAAGTAATAATTAAAGTCCTGATGTGGTTCATTATACCCAGCAACAACATTGACTTATATCATCAATTTCCAGGTCTGATAGTATTAGAATAACGACTCGATACTAATGGACTGTCTAAACCAAGATGAAAAAGCACCTGATAAACAGTTTTATATTTTTGCTGGCTTTTTCCTGTTTCGCCAATGCTCAAGAGCCCATATCTCCTATCACCCTGCCTCAAGGGCTGGATACTGGCAAAGTGGAGCTGGGCAAAAAGCTTTTTTTTGATCCCAGACTCTCCAAATCCGGTTGGATATCCTGTAATTCGTGCCATAACCTCATGCTAAGCGGAACTGACAACCTGGTCTCCTCCATTGGACATCAGTGAGCACAGGGACCAATCAATTCACCCACCGTGTTTAATGCTGTTTATAGTATTGCCCAGTTTTGGGATGGTCGAGCCAGGGATCTCGTCGAACAAGCCGGCGGCCCCATTACCAATCCAGGAGAAATGGCATCAAGCCATGAAATGGCAGTATCAGTCCTGCAGACCATACCGGGCTATGTTGATGAATTTAAGGATGTCTTTGGCGGAGAAGCCATTGCTATCGATATGGTGACGGATTCTATAGCTGAATTTGAACGCACTTTGGTCACACCCAATTCCCGTTTTGATCAGTAGCTTGCCGGCGATGAAGATGCGATGACAGAATTCGAACAAGACGGTTATCGACTATTTAAACTAACGGGTTGTGCAGGCTGCCATAATGGGCCAGCCGCAGGTGGCCAGGCCTATCAGAAAATGGGCTCCTTTAATCGCTTTGAAACCAATAATCCTGCCATTGGCCGACAGGCGATTACCGGGCTTCGATCTGATCGTATGCGCTTCAAGGTTCCCACGCTGCGGAATGTCGAACTTACCTACCCATATTTTCACGATGGCAGTGTTAAAACTCTTGAGGATGCCGTTGATACTATGGCCTGGGTACAATTGAACAGGACTTTTTCACGCACTGGCAATGAAAAAGTCGTTGCTTTTCTGAAAACGCTTACCGGGGACTTGCCTCGCATTGTGCTACCCATCCTGCCTCCTACCGGACCCGACACCCCTGCTCCCCAGCCTTTTCAGTAAAACTTTATAGGGCACTGATCGCGACGCCGCTTAATACCTTTGCTATCATATTTCATGATTTCAACACCGGGGAAAAGTGTATGTCTGTTGAAAAAATAGAAGAAAAAACTGTCATGGAAGTGTTTAGTGACTATGTTTGCCCCTGGTGTTACCTGGCCAGTGCCGTCGTAGAGAAAATCGAACAGAGTCACGACATAGAAATTCGCTGGTGCCCCTTTCCCCTTCATCCTGACACCCCGCAAGAAGGCCTTTTGCTGTCTTCTTTCCTTGGTCCCAATCTGGATGCTGTACATGAGCGTCTCTATGGCATCATGGATGAACTGGGACTGCCTCACCACTCAGACAGAACCATGACCTATAACAGTCGTCTTGCCCAGGAGCTGGGTATGTGGGCAGATACCCAGCCCGGCGGCAAAGCCCTGCATAAGCGGCTATTTAGCACTTACTTTGTCGAAAACCAGAATCTGGCCAAAAAAGAGGTACTGCTTCAGGCTGTTGAAAAAGCTGGTCTTGACCCAGTGGAAGCCGGGAAAGTAATTGACGAGAGAAGTTTCAGTGATCAGGTAGATGAAGCATGGAAGCGTGCCAGACAGTTTCAGGTCTCCGGCGTGCCCAGCTTTATATCAGGCAGCTACGCTACTACGGGGTATCACCCCTATGAGGAACTGGCAAAATTTATTGAATATGTTGAGATGCAGAAAGCCCGCGGGGCTTGAAGATCGGATAAAAGAAAAAAGATAAAGGTGTTCAGCGTGTAGTAGATCTCAGGAATGGTTTTTTATTTGGGAACCGACGCTGCGGCCACGTCGGATGACGGTCCTGCGGACCTTATCCGACCTACTTGCTTGAATATGTAACCAGCATCCCAGCCTTCAATGGTCGCTTTTTTCCTTTATCTTTTTTCCTTTATCTATTGAGTACTGGCGCTGATCACATTTGCCTGCATCTGTTCGCCTGTCCACACCTGTCCTTCCGGGAAACGCATACCGGTGCTGACATCCACATAGCTGTTTGCCGGCAGCGAGCTGACAATCCGGCTTTGTTGACCCAGCCTGTTACCGAGCACCGCCGCAAACTCTATTCTCGTATTGGCCACTTCAATACTGCTGTTATTGAACACCCGGCCAAATATACGGCCATCATCATTAGCAAACATTTGTACGCTTATATAATTCCCTGGGTTATCCTCCAGATCGAGTCGCGTAAAACTCAAACTAGCTTCCTGCCCCACCCGGCCCTGAGCCTGCGCCGCCTGATTAAAATACTGCTTGGCCAGGGTTTTGTCATTATCCACCAGAGACAGTTTGCCTAATTCATTCATCGCAATTGCCGTGGGTAAAAGGCTTGCACTGGATTCAAGGTCAGCCCTGGCCTGGGTTCTCTCACCCAATCTGGCATAAGCCACTCCACGTCCAAGATAATAATCATAATAACTGTCGTCATTGTTGATAGCCGCATCATAGGTATTGATCGCACTGCGGTAGTCCCTCTGGTTCAACAGAATATCCCCTTTCAGTCCTTTAAAACGCGCTTCCCGGGGCACCATATTGATAGCAGCATTCAGATTCAGCAGGGCTATATCCAGCTCACCATCAGCAATGGCCAGCTGTGCTTCATCAAACAGATCATAGGCTTCTGCATTTTCTTCAAGAAAGGCCATTGCCTGCTGGTAACGCACCTCGCCGTTTTCCAGGTCAATACCCTGCAACTGTGGCATCAGTTCATCAACCAGCGCCTGATTATTGATTACACGTTCTTGCGAAGGTGGGTGGCTGGCAAACAGACCATCAAGCCAGCCTGGATTATTGCCTTCTGACAATCTGACAAAGGTCTCTTGCAAACTTACCGCGGCACGGGGATCGTACCCGGCAGCAACCATATACTGGATACCGTAATAATCAGATTCTCTTTCCGCCTCCCGGCTATAGCGCGTGGTAATTAATTGCGCGCCCAATTGGGAGGCACCAACGATGTAATCACCATAGTCGTTATCCTGAAGCGCAATAGCACCGACTGCCAATACGCCCTGTAACAGGGTTCCGCGAGTCATGGCCTGGGCGCCATGCCCGGCGGCGGCATGAACTACTTCATGGCCCAGCACGGCGGCCAGTTCTGCCTCACTTTTCAGTTCAGTCAGCAAACCTCTGTTAACGGCAATTTTGCCTCCAGGCAAGGCCCAGGCATTGGGAACAGAATTATTCAGAACCACAAATTCATAATCCAGTGGACGATCACTGACTGCTGCAATACGCTGTCCCACTGTATTAACGTAATCACTAAGAGTCTGATCAACCGTAAACTCACCCCCCTGGCTTTGCTGGGAAGTTCCATACTGCTGCTCGCCAATGGCTCGTTCCTGAGCCTCTGAAACCAGCGAGATTTCATTGCGCCCGGTGACCGGATTGACAGCACAGGATGTTATCACTGCGCTTAACAACAGTATGAAAAATGGAGAATAGAATTTTAATTGCATCAAAAGAGTCCTCCGATAATTACCTGCAAAGTCTGGCAACCAATAGCCAGTCAATAGGCTCTGCTTTTAATCAAGTAAGTTTATCTGCAGCGCCGAGCCTGTCACGACTTCCAGACTACCCTCTGGCACTTGCTTTCATCCGGTAAAATAACGTACCACCAGCCAGAATCCTGCCAGAGCAGTTAATGAAAGCACGATACGGTTAAACCATTGCTGGGAAATCCATTCGAGGAACTTCTTTCCCCCAAGCGCCCCCAGCAGTACCAGTGGCGCGGTCAGCGCCACAGAGCCCAGGTATTGCATATGAAATATACCCTGCCCCAGAAAAATAGGAATTTTCGCTACATTAACGAACAGAAAAAATATTGAGCCTGTCCCCACGAAAGCTTTCTTGTCCAGTTTCAGCAATAGAAAGTACAGCGACAATATCGGGCCGGCAGCATTGCCAATGGTGGTAGCAATACCGGCAAGCAAGCCGGAACCGGATCTGACACTGCCAGGATGTTCAAGTGCCCATTGGGTCAAACGGGGACGCAACGGCTCCAGTGATACCAGAACAAGGACAACCACGCCCAGAGTCAGACCGAGGTTTTCGTTATTCAAAAAGGCCAGCAATATCCCCCCCATAATCACACCCGCCAGCACTGGCAGCATCATTTTTTTCAGTTCCTGCCAGTGGGCAAGCCGCCAGTACAGAGTAACGGCAACCATATCACCTACCAACAGGTACATCAGGGTAATGCCAAGGGCATCACGGGGAGGGAACATCAGGGCAACAGAGGCAGTAAGCAAGGTCCCAAGTGAAGGCATTCCTGCTTTGATAAACCCGGTAAAGAGAGCCACCAGGCAAAGCAGGAGAAGCGATTCAATGGGGAGTAAGGGCAAGTGGATTCCGTTTATTTCAGTTGTTCAGGAATACAACCGAAGGGCTGAATATCCAGAGTTGAGGGTCGGTACTCCCTGGTGTAATTGGGGAAATCACGGCTGAAAAAGGCATCATCATAGTGATCCATGGACATCACCAGTCGATTGCGTTCCTGATCCAGAGAAAGTCTTTCCACTGTCCTGAGTTGGTCGGAATGCAAGAGGCCACGCATGGGTTGTCCTTCAGCAGTAACAAACTGGTTTAACACCCCTTGAGTAAATCGGCCTGTTTCAATCACCAGCGTGTCATCTTCAAAGTGGCCGATTGAATACCCCAGTATGCTGGGTTCTGCATCCAGCGGGACGACATCCTGATTCATATGAATTATGCGTTTTGCATCCATCCATTCATAGCTGATCACCACATCATCACCCTGGCGCGTAATGGCCAAAGGGGTGCCGGGTGCGCCCCAGACACGACGGATTGCCACCGGCTCACAACGATAAGTTGGGTCGTCTGTGAACGGGTTATATTGTGCTACTGCAGCTTTGCCTTCAGGCGTTAAAAAATCCATCATGAACTGCGGGCCACTGGTAGCAAACCCGCCTGGTAACAGCATCCAGGTGCCAAAGATGGAATCACGCTGCTCTTCCTGACTGGAGACTTGTCCCCGGGGACCATTAACACTGAGTTCGCGCCCATCTTCCAGGTAGACCATGTCGAAAAAACACATATTCGGATCGCGGCGATGCTGCGAACCGGAGATCCCGACCCGTGTTCCCGGAGCCAGCATTTCCGGTGTTATGCCATTTCGCGCAAGCTGGGTAAAACCATGGGATTCACAGCGCCAGTCGGTGACGCGGCCACTGGCATCTTCTGCCCGAATATTCAGATAGGCATGCGGATTACGCCGCTCATATTCGATGATGGTACCCGAAATGGATACCGGTTTGTCTGCATCAAAATGTGGCGCAAAACTGTGGTGAGCCGAAGCCAGTAATGGCAATAAAGTAGTGATGACAAAAAGGATGTATTTTTTCATTGTTTCCCCCGTCAATGAAAAGCTGATAAATAATGCTGAAATATAGGCTTTCCTGAATTCTCAGACAAGGCCGGACAAGAAAAAGGCGCTATGATGGTTATCAGAGCGCCTGTTCCTGATTCAAAAACGCTTTCTTATTCTGGTTGGGCGTTAGCGTAGCGGCCCACATAAGCGGCCTTGGCTACTACCTTGCCTTCCATTGCCGCCATCAATTCATCGCGGCTGGCACCTTCGGCAAGATCAAGATCTTCATTCAGGGCATAAAATTCAAAGACATAGTGATGGAAGCGATCCCTTAAAGGCGCCCCGGAGCCCATGTATGAGGCCTGCCCCCGGATATTACTTCCCTGCACGCTGCCTGCAGGCAGAGAGCCTTCAGAGATATCACGGGAATGGATATTCCATGCCAGCCAATGCGTCACATCGCCTGTGCTACCGCCAATCGCTACTTCGATATCATGAAAAACAATGGCAAAACCCACAGTTGTTTCCGGTGCTCCAGTGATAGAAAAATTTGGCTGAACATTATCACCATGGGAAGTGTATTTGATTGGAATAATACCGCCATCTTCAAAGGCATTACTGGTTACCTGCATGTTGGGTAACTGAAAACCCTGTGCCGAGGCCTGTCCAATACCGAATGTTGCAATAGCAAAAACGGATAAAATTAAGTGAATAAATTTGGTGCGCATAATTAACTCCTAGAAAAAAACCATAAGCCCTGAATTTGTATGAAAAGCTTTCCAATAAAGCTTTTCATGAAATTCAGGGACAAGGATGGTACAACGTAAAGGGAATAAATAATACAGCATCGGATACTGCATCTTCGTGCCGTAAAATTTATTCGCAGCTCCCTGTCTGACTCCATATCCCTTGAATAGTTCCGGCACCCTGAACTGATAAAATCAGGTTTGTGGTTTCCCGACAGCCCTTTATGATTTAATCAAATATCTGATGATTCCAGTAATAAGCCCGGAGTGATTTTCATAATGACCATACATCGGATTTTCCTGTTGTTTTGTATACTGGGACCCTTGGCAGTAATTGCCCTTGGCAGTTTTTCGCCACTGTTTAATCTGCTCTGGTTACTGGTCATTCCGATTATTGCGACCGGCGTCTATGACATCGTTCAGACCAGACGCACAGTTCTGCGCATTTACCCCGTAATTGGTCATATCCGTTATCTTTTTGAATTTATTCGACCGGAAATCCAGCAATATTTTGTTGAATCAGACCTTAACGGCACCCCCATGCCGCGTGAATGGCGCAGCCTCGTGTACCAACGTGCAAAAAAACAAAACGACACCCGCCCCTTCGGCACAATTCTGGATACCTACAAAAATGGCTATGAATGGATTAATCACGCCATGACCCCTGTTCATGTCCCACCGGACACTTTACGCGAGGGATTTGGTGAGGTGAATTGCAGCAAACCTTACTCGGCGTCCACCCTGAATATTTCTGCCATGAGCTATGGTTCCCTGAGTAAAAGTGCCGTAATGGCGCTCAACCGTGGTGCCAAAATGGGCAGTTTTTTCCAGAATACCGGTGAAGGTGGCCTGACCGATCATCACCGTAAATTTGGCGGCGATATTGTCTGGCAAATCGGTACCGGTTATTTTGGCTGCCGGGATGACCTGGGCAATTTCGAGCCTGGGTTATTTCAAGAGAAAGCGCGCGAAGATCAGGTAAAAATGATCGAGATCAAGATTTCCCAGGGCGCCAAACCCGGCCATGGGGGTATCTTGCCGGCAGCCAAGGTGACAGAAGAAATTGCCCGTATCCGTCATGTGAAGATCGGTAAAGATGTAATCTCCCCTCCACATCACACAGCGTTTTCCAATCCGGAAGGATTGCTGAAATTTGTCAAGCAGCTCAGGGAAATGTCTGAAGGTAAACCGGTAGGCTTTAAATTATGCCTTGGCCGTAAGCATGAATTCCTCGGTATTTGTAAAGCCATGCTGGATACCGGCATAACCCCGGATTTCATTACTGTGGATGGTGGCGAAGGCGGCACCGGGGCTGCGCCCATCGAAATGACCAATGCCGTTGGCGCACCTGTACGTGAGGGACTTCATTTTATCAGCAATGCCATTCGTGGCATTGGTCTGCAGGACCAGATAAAAATTATCGCCGCGGGAAAGATGTTATCGGCCTACCACATGGTAAGGCTTGGAGCTCTTGGAGCAGACACCGTCAATTCTGCACGAGGTATGATGTTTGCGCTCGGCTGCATTCAAGCCCGCCATTGTAATAATGATTCCTGTCCTACCGGTGTCGCCACCCAAAACCCGGCGCGCTATAAAATGCTCGATGTGACGGATAAAGGCGTGCGAGTATTTAATTATCATCAGGCCATGATAGCCGCGCTCGCAGAACTGCTTGGGCAACTGGGTGTAAATTCACTAGCAGACGTAAAGCCTTTTCACATTAATCGCCGCGTCAATCAACACACGGTAGAAACCTACGAAGCGTTTTACCCGGAAATGGAACCCGGCTTTTTGCTCAATGATGCCAAGATCCCCCAGAGCTGGGAGAAGGATTGGGACAGATGCTCAAGCGGGTATTGGTAACAAGTCACAATTCACAATTCACAATTCACAATTCACAAAAAAGGCGACCAAATGGTCGCCTCGTCGGATGCGTCCCTGCGGTCCTTATCCGACCTACAGAAAACTTTTTAAATATTGTAGGTCGGATAAGCGCAGCGCCATCCGACATGGCGCTTGGGATTACATCCATCGTGTTTAGATC